>JAHQYM010000125.1 GCA_024421095.1 Acidimicrobiia bacterium | reverse complement strand
TTATTTGGCGCAGGCACCGCACTATGATTTGGCGTTGCTTGATCCGCCGTATTCGTTTGCTGGGTGGCCTTCGTTGTTGGCGGATGTACGCGAGTCGATTGTTGCAATCGAATCTAATCGGGTTATCGAACTGCCGGATTCGTGGCATACTCATCGGGTGCGCCGTTATGGAAGTACAGTGGTTACGTTGGCATTTGCTCTTGGCGCTACGGAGACTAACAGTTCGTGACTCGTGTCCTTTATCCCGGTTCTTTTGATCCCGTGCATAACGGGCATCTTGAGATTATTGAAACTGCGGCTAAGTTGTTTGATGAGGTGGTGGTAGCGGCGATGGTCAACACTACTAAGGACGGTGTTTTTGGCCTTGCCGACCGTGAAGCGATGCTGCGCGAAGCCACTGAACATTTACCTAACGTTTCGGTGCGGATGTTCGCGGGGCTGGTGGTAGACCTCGCGGCTGAGCTAGAAGTCGACTTTATTTTGAAGGGTTTGCGTGCCGTTTCTGATTTTGAGAACGAACTGCAGATGGCGCAAATGAACAACGCCGCTTCGGGTATTCACACGCTGTTCATTCCGTCCGCCTCGAGCAGTTCGTTTCTGGCTTCGAAGTTCATTCGCGATTTCACCAAGTTTGGTGGCGATATCTCTAATATGGTGCCTGCTAGTGTGGCTCGCCGACTCAAAGACCAATACGCATGACCGACCAATATTTTTCAGACACTCCTTTCACAGACACGTTCGCTGATGACCTCGGCGTTCAGTCGGATCAATCCGTGTCGCCTCAACCCCCGCTGGGGGAACCGACTGCGCCGGTTTATGCTTCGCTCGAAACTGAAGTGGCTTTGCGAGCGGCGATCGCATTGATTGAACGGGCTCGGCCGATGCCGATGTCGGCTTCGTCAATAATCAACAAGATCGAAGTTTTGGAACTTTTGAACGCCGCTTTAGCGGGCCTTCCCGAGGAGTTTCGTGAGGCTCGTTGGTTGCTTAAGGAGCGTGAAGATTTCTTGGCTCGGGTTCAGGCGGAGGGTGATTTGTTGATTACGCGGGCGCGTGACACGGCGCAACGGATGGTGCAGCGCACCGAGTTAGTGACCACTGCCCAAGAACATGCCCGCAAATTGGTTGCGGATGCGGAGCAGGAAGCCAAAACCCTGCGTTTAGAGACGGAAGACTGGTGCGATCAGCAACTAGGCCGCCTGGAGGTGGCTCTCGACCGCATTTCTCGGACGGTTGCGCAGGGCCGGGTGCGCATGCAAGGCACTACTCAAGAACATGAACCGGCAATCCCCACACCGCTAGTTACGCGCCAAGACTTTCTCGATCAGGAACGGTTGTGACTGGCGACACCGGGTTGGTGATCAACACCACAGAGTTGTTCCGCAGAGATTCCCGGGTTTCCTGGCGAACCGAAGCCACCCTCGACGAAATGCAATTAGTCGATTCTGGGTTGCGTTCAATGGTGGTTGATGGTGCCTTGTCGGTGAGGCTCGTCTTGGAGCAAACGGGTTCGGAGGGGCGTTCGCTTAGCCACGGCGCGGTTTTGGTTCGTGGCACGGCCACGGGTCGCTGGTCGGTGAGTTGCCGTCGTTGTTTGGAGCCAATGCAGGGTGCGCTGCGCGCTGAGATTGATGAACTCTTTGAGGTGAACCCGACTGAGGGAGAGACTTGGCTGCTGCGCGACGACTGCATTGACCTCACGCCCATGTTGCGTGAGGCGGCGCTGCTAGCTTTGCCGTTGGCACCATTGTGCAACGCTCATTGCCAAGGCCCAGCCCCTGATCGCTTCCCAACTGGTGCTGCTGAAGACCAAACTGCCAATTTCGACCCTCGCTGGGCTGCGTTAACTGAGCTAACATTTGATGCTTGATTTAGGGTAGTTGATGGTGTTATCGGTGTTATGTGGGGGTAGCCTTTGGTGCTTGGGTCGGTCAACTTCGGCCTTTCGTCTCTAAGAAATAGGTTTCTAAATAGGTTTAATATGGCCGTTCCGAAGAAAAAAACATCGAAATCAAAGACGCGCAGTCGGCGCGCTTCAGCTTGGACTTTGGCTAGGTCGCCGCGCAGCACCTGCCCGCGTTGCGATGCTGCTAAACGGCCGCATCGGGCGTGCGCTTCTTGCGGCTGGTACGCGGGGCGTCAAGCGCTAGATGTCGACTGAGTTATGCTGCCCATCGCGGTTGACGCCATGGGTGGTGATAACGCCCCTTGCGAAATAGTTGCTGGTGCTAAGCGAGCGGCGCTTGATCTGGGTATTCCGGTAGTTTTGGTGGGCCGTTCGGCTGAGCTTGGTGACACCGAAAACTTGGCAGTCATTGAAGCGAGCGAGGTGATCGCCATGGATGCCGACCCTGGTTCTAGTGTGCGCCGGATGCGAGATTCGTCTTTGGTGCGTGCTGCCACGGCGGTGAGGGACGGTTCCGCTTCGGCGATGGTTTCGGCGGGTAACACGGGGGCCACGATGGCTTCGGCGTTGTTGCGCATGGGGCGGATTCGGGGGATCAATCGGCCTGCTATTGCGATTCCGGTGCCGGTGCCTGGAGGCACGCACACTACTTTGCTTGATGCTGGTGCGAATGCTGAGTGTCGTCCTGAGTGGTTGGTTGAGTTTGCGCAGATGGGTTGTGTGTACGCTCGTGATCGTTTTCGTATTGACCGCCCGAAGGTTGGTTTGCTGTCGATTGGTGAGGAGGCGGGGAAGGGCAACAAGTTCGTCAAGGATTGTTTTGAACGGCTCAATGAGAGCGCTTGGGCCGAGTCGAGCGGTGCTGAATGGATCGGGAACGTTGAGGGCCGAGACGTGATGACCGATCATGTTGATGTGGTGGTGACGGACGGCTTTACTGGCAACGTCACACTAAAGACTCTTGAAGGGGCCATGTCGGCGTTGCTGGGGCGTTTGTTGGCTGCGATCGACACTGATGACCGGACGCGCCGTGCTGGGGAGATGTTGGCCGGCCCTCTTGATGCGATGGTTGCTGAGTTGCATCCCGATTCGACTGGTGGCGCCTTGTTGCTTGGTGTGAAGGGTGTTTGTGTGATTTCGCATGGTTCAAGCTCGGCGGATGCGATTGCTAATGCCATCCGTATTGCTGCTGAGATGGTCAACGTTAATATGGTGGAGCATTTGTCTGCAGCGGTTCGGAAAAAGTAGGATTTCTTCTTGCCTTTCAATTTATTTCAGTTTTGTGGAGTGGATTAGGCTTGGATACCCGCTAGTATCGTTCGTTCTGGTGAAGGAGGGGTTAATTGCCCGCAGAAACGCATGTTGAACAGGCTCCGATGAGCCGTGATGAAATCTTGGCGCTGGTCAGAGACCAACTTGCCGATATCTTAGAGGTTGAACCGTTGTCAATTAATGAGGGGGATGCCTTTGCTGATGATCTGAATGCAGATTCGTTGGCACTGATTGAATTAGTCGAAGCTCTTGAAGAGGATTTAGCGGAGCGTTCCGCTGGGTTTCGTATTGAGGACGAAGACCTTGAAGATTTGCGAACGGTGCGTGATGCTGTTGATTACGTGGCCGCAAAGCTGAGTTGAGGTGTTGAGCACTGCGTCCGTTAGCTGTGCTTGAGGAGCGGCTTGGGTATCGGTTTGAGGAGATCGGTCATCTTGAGTTGGCGCTTAAGCATCGTTCTTGGTGTGCTGAAAACGACCACGGCGAAAGCAACGAACGGCTTGAGTTTCTTGGTGATGCCGTGCTGAGTTTGGTGGTTGCTGATCGGCTTTATGGGCGTGACCCTAGGTTGGCGGAGGGTGAAATGTCTAAGGCACGAGCCACGGTTGTGAACGCGGTTGCCCTTGGTGAGGAGGCGAACGGGGTTGGTTTGGGTATGCATCTGCTTTTGGGTAAGGGCGAAGAGACCACCGGGGGGCGTTCAAAACAGTCAATTCTGGCCGATGCTTTTGAGGCTGTTATTGGTGCGGTTTATCTTGATGGTGGCTTGGAGCGGGTGCAAGATTTTGTGTTGGCGCGTTTGGGTGAGCGGATTGACGAAGCGGCGCTTGAGCCGGGAGCTCGCGATTACAAGACGTTGTTGCAGGAGTGCGTGGCTCGTTTAGGTTTACCGGCACCGAAATATGATTTGCAGCAGGCTGGGCCTCACCACGACCGTTCGTTTCGCGTGGTGGTGGAGATTGCAGACGAGTTCAGCGGTACTGGTGAAGGCACCACCAAAAAACAAGCCGAACAGCGAGCCGCCCGTGTTGCATGGGAAACTCGTTGTACCGAAGTTAGTGAGGATGGAGAACCCGATGTTTGAGTTACCGGAAGTTGAGACGGTTCGCCGTGAACTTGAGAGAGACATTATTGGCCGTAAGGTTAAAGGAGCGGAGGCGCAAAGTATGAAGGTTTTGCGCCGCTATCGAATGCGTAAATCGTTTTTGTCTAAGTTGATAGGCAACAAGATTGTTGCGGTGCAACGTGTCGGTTTGCATATCACGATTGCGTTAGACAATGACTCACTGTTGGTTGTGGATTTGGGGTCTAGTGGGTCGTTGCGGCGCAATACAAACAAGGCGGAGGTTGATCCGGCGACTGAGGTGACCATTCGTTTCACGCAGTTCGGGCAGTTGCGTTTGCTGGACCCGATTGGTACTTCGGAAATGTTTGTGGTGCCGAAAGACGACCTCGCCAAGGAGTTGCCGGGTGTCCAGGAGTTGGGTCTGGATCTGGTGTCTGAACCGATCGCTTGGACCACCTTCGGTAGGAATCTGTTGCAAAATCGAACTAAGCTGAAGACTATCTTGACTGATCCGACTTTTGTTGTGGGTATTGGCGATATTTATTCTGATGAAATTTTATATCATGCTGGTTTGCGTCACAGTCGGATGAGCGATTCGTTGACGAGTCAAGAAATTAGGCGTTTGCATCGCGCGGTGGTGAGCACGTTGCATGAGGCAATCAAGTATCGAGGCACCTCTTTTCCTGATCGCGAGTTTGTTGATCCGCATGGAACACCCGGTGATTACGCCGATCATTTGGTGGTTTGGGGTAAAGACGGCGAATTGAGCCCTAGGTCTCGGTTGCCTATACAGAAGGTTAAGTTTCGTGGTGCCTGGACTTACTTTTGTCAAACCCAAGTGTGATTTTTGGTTGCAGAAATAGCAATTGTATTTTGAAATGAAATGTATCTAAAAAACCTCACATTAAAGGGATTCAAATCGTTCGCCGAGAAGACTTCGATTGATCTTGAACCGGGCGTAACGGTAATTGTCGGCCCTAACGGTAGTGGGAAATCCAATGTGGTCGATGCCATGGCTTGGGTGCTTGGTTCGCAGGCACCGAATGCGCTGCGATCCTCGAAAATGGACGATGTCATTTTTGCTGGTACGAGTACGAAACTTGCTTTAGGCCGAGCTGAGGTGTCGTTAACAATCGATAATCAGTCTGGCACTTTGCCCATTGACTTCACCGAAGTAAAGATCAGTCGAACACTTTTTCGCAGTGGCGAATCTGAATACGCAATCAACGGCGTGGCTTGTCGCCTTATTGATGTCACCGAATTGTTGAGTGACGGTGGGGTTGGACGACAACAACACGTGATTGTTTCTCAAGGGCAGATTGACGCGGTTCTTACCTCTCGACCAGAAGACCGCCGCGCGGTTATTGAGGAAGCTGCGGGCACTTTAAAGTGTCGTAAACGCAAGGATAGGGCGACTCGCCGTTTGGCTGCGTCTGAGGCCGACCTGACCCGAGTGAAAGACATTATCCGAGAAGTCAAAAGGCAGTTGCGTCCACTTGAGAGGCAAGCCGAAGCCGCCCGAGTGCATGGCGATCTGGTGGCTGAGTTGGCTGCACAGCGTCTTTATTCGGCTGGCCAACAGATCACCGATTTGCGCACTCAAATGCGCGCCATTCAAGAACAACCTCTGCATGAGCACCAAGAATCTCTGCTCGCGCAGATTGCTGAGATCGACCAGCGAGTGAGCGATTTCGAAACCCAACTCACACAGCGATCCGAAGACGAATTGCGCCAAACTCTCTGGGGTGTGGAGTCTTTGAGTGAACGTGCGAAGGGATTGGTGGCGCTGGTGGCGGAGCGCCGTCGCGGGCTTGAACGTGAACGAAGCGCTTTTGCTGACCAAGGGGTTATCGCAAACTTGGAGGCCGAGGTCACACGCTTGCGTCAGATGTTGAACGTCGCCAAAACTGAAGCAAAGACCATAACCACCGAATTGGACACCTGCAAAACAAACGAAACGCAATTGCTCGCTGAGCGAGCCGAACTGAACGAGCGCGTCAAGGCAATACAGGCGCGTAGCGGCGATCAAGCGGCGGAGGTGCGCGGTGAAATTCTGGCCCTGCGAGCGGGTATCGCAACCGGCACTAAAGAACTCGAACGCACTCAAAGGCGTTTGGACGAGTTAGGCGAACGCCGGACACATCTTGAGTCTCGCCTTGCGCAGCAGCAGACGCAGCTAGAAAGGTGCCAAGAAAGCCATGATGGTTTGGTGGAAGAATTGGAAGCGGCGGAGAATGCTGAGCAGCGCGTGCAGTCTTCGCTCAATGATGCTGTCGATGCCCACAACGAATCCAAATCAACGCACCAACGCTGGTTGGCTCGCTCAGAAGCGCTCACTTTAGCGCTGAACGAGGCGCGCTCGCGTGCTGGAGCGCAGCGCGTTGCCCATGTGCAAGGCGTGCTTGGCACGTTGCTCGACTTGGTAGCGGTGGATGAAGGTTTTGAATCGTCCTTTGAATCGGCGCTCGGCGCGGCTCTGAACGCAGTGATCGTGGAAGACTTCACGGTGGCTCGCGCCGCTTTTGAGGCGTTACGGGTTAGCGGTTCGGCGGGTACCGTGCTTGCCCTTCGTTCGCTGCCGACAACTCCGCCTCGGCATCAAGCAACACCACGCCGGGATCTGCTGCGTGACCATGTGCGCGGCACTCAACTAGGTGTTGATGAGTTGTTGGAGGTGCTGATTGGTGATGTTGAGATGGTGCA
>JAHQYM010000124.1 GCA_024421095.1 Acidimicrobiia bacterium | reverse complement strand
CAGTTTTCCCTGATCCGCGTACGCCCATCAGGATGCTTGTGTACCGTTTATCGTTCGGTCCAGAGACTAAACCGTCACCCAGATCTGACAGAATCGAGTCTCGCCCCACCATAGACAGAGGACTTTTCCCGAAATGCGGCGAGAATGGACTGGTCGACGGTGTGCCTAGAAACGATTCGTGGTCCATGCCATTAGTTTACGCGATCAACGACCGTTTTCTCACAACTTGTGAACTTGCCGCATAACTTGTGAACTTACCGCATTAGGATCGCATTACGGGCCAGTTCGTCTATCACGGACTTCCACGCAAGCACTGACCGGCGGCGAAGAGAGCGTAGGCAAAACGCGCTACAGCGGCACTTGCTTGGCAATTAGCCTGCTGATAGATGTTCCACATGGTTGGTGAAATCCTCAAGTGCGGTACGCAACAAACGCGCCTCAGCACGGCGTTTCACGAAACCCGGCAACGCAACCTTCAAATCAACTGCCAAGTGATACACAACCTCGGTAGCACTAGGGTCTGAAGCAACTGGCAAAAACTCATATTCGCCATCAAGGCGGCGGGTAATGTCGCCACGCTGCAAACGCCAAGCCAAGCGTCGCGGATTAGCACCATAAAAATATCGCAACGTATAGGTAGTGCTGCGACCCATAGCCGCAGCTTGATACTCAACATCAACCGCGCGGCCTTCGTCATCGCGAGAAAGAACTCGAGCCATCTTGATATCGGAAGCCCACTGAGGGTAACTTTCAAAGTCGATAGCCGTGGCGTAACACTGCTCGGGTGTGGCCAAAATCGTTGTGCGTTCGGAAGCCTGATCAACCATACGCTTGACCCTAACCGTTTCGTTGGTCATTTTGACGAACCTCGAAGCTACCAAAACGCGCACACCACAAACTAGTCAAACCCAAAGCCCAAACTGGAGCCAAGATACCAAACGTGACCGGCGTATAAATTCTCAACGTCGCAGCCAGAAAACCCACCACGACCTCAATGCATAAAGACGAAAGTAGGATTTTCTGGACTTGGCCAGGGGCACTACCAACCGTAAAGAAAAGGCCACCAATCCCAACCACAAAATAACGGCTGCGCTGCACTGCGATCCACAAAGCCCAAGCCAAAAGCACGGTTCCCGCCAAAAACATCCCCATTGATACGGCCATAAACGGCCACTGAAACCAGCTAGGCCAGATCGTTGCAGGGATCGCCGCCACGCAAAACACCACAGTGCCAAACCAAGACCAGTTGAGAATTGCTTGCCCGTCAGCCCACTGCGCTCGCTGGTTAGACATCAACATTGCGCCATCTTCTCAATTGCAGCAGCCAACTTCGTGGCCAACACGTCATAAGAAAACTCCTCTTCGACACGCACACGCCCTGCCAAAGCCATTTTATTGCGACGCGCATCGTCGCTAAGCAACTCTGAGATAATGCGTGCCGCGTTAGCAACATCATTTGGATCACCGACAACCAAGCCAGTCTCCCCGGCAACGACCGCCTCGTGAGCACCCCCACTACGACCCGCCACCTGCGCCACCCCCGAAGCCGCTGCCTCCACAAACACGATCCCGAAACCTTCTTGTTCAAGCCCACCCCAACGATTACGGCAAAGCATCGCAAAAAGGTCTGCGCAACCGTATAGCAAACTCAAATCATCATCATTCATGCGGCCCATGAACCTAACTGGAGCGTTCAGTCGGCTTGCTAAAGATTTCAGGCGCAATGAGTCTCGGCCTGTACCAGCGATCGCCACACACAAGTCGGGATGAGTTTCGCGTATTTTTTTTGATGCCCTAATCAACGTGTCCATACCCTTGCGAGGAACCAAACGGCTTACCGACACCAGCAATGGCCCGCTGTTAGGTAAACCCAGCGCGGCGCGCGCCGTTTGCCTAGCTTGACTGTCGAGCGGAGTAAAACGCGCAGTGTCAACCCCCGGCAAAACAACGCTCGCCGGCAAAACGCGACCCAAAGATTGCTCGCCTTGATGCAACGCATAGGCACCACCTGTAATTACGCCAACAGCACCATCAAGCACACGGTTCAACAACTGCCGCAGACCAAAAAGCCGTGCTGGAACCGTTACCTCGGCACCATGCAAAACAACTCCATAAGGCAAATTGAGATGCGGCCCGATCAAACCAGCCGGAATTGCCGGATCGACGATCACTAGTTCAGCACCACAATCTTGCGCCAACCGATTGACGCTGCGAACCAGTTGCGGTTGCGGCACAAACCACGGGGCACGGCTGCGCACCACCCTAAAAGGTTGAGCCGCATCAAAAGGCTCAGCTTCGCGGTGACGGGTTGTGTAGACCACAAACTCATCGGCATCAAGACGCCGCCAAAGCTCCCACAAATAGTTTTGTATTCCGCCTATTTTGGGCGGAAAATCGTTGGTGACTAACAGGTGACGAACCAAAGCTAAGCTACTCCAAGACCTTTACCGGGCGTTCAAGTTCCGCGCTCACTAACGAGTCTTCTAGCTGACTGCGGGTAAGCGAACCGAGCAAATCGTTGCGATTGAGCCGCCGAGCAGCCCACACAGCATGTGCAACAACTAGGGTGCTTTGGTGAGCCAACATCTCCGTGAGGATCTTAGCGGTTCGTTGATCTTCACCGCGCCCAATGTTGCCAAGCACCACAAGAGCATTGCGGCGCAAATAATTGGGATCACGGTGAGGCACATACCAGCGGCCGAAACGTTGCAGCAAGGCTTCGTCGCTCAACTCCAACATGTCCAAAATCGAAACCCACGCAGCCTCGCCACTCGCAGCAGGTTTCTTGCGCCGTATCTGGTTTGGCGGACACACATCTTGGCAATCGTCGCAACCGTAGATACGGTCGCCCAAGAGTTCTCGATATTGTGCTGGAAACACCCCAGATGCTTGCAGCAACCACGCCAAGCACTTGTTGGCATCAACGGTACCTGGTTCAATAATCGCCCCGGTGGGGCAACCATGCAAACATTTGTTGCACGTCTTGCAACCGTCTGCTAGTGGTTCGGCTTCCTCGAAAGTTATCGGCGCGTTAGTGAGCACCGAACCAAGCAGCACCATACTGCCTACACCGGGAACCAAAATGTTGGAACTTTTACCCCACCAGCCGATTCCTGCACGGTGTGCAACTGCCCGGTCTACCAGATTGTTCTCGTCTGCCAACACTACAGCCTTGTGCCCCGCTCCTTGAAGCACAACTGCGATCTGCTTCAACGCCTCCCGCAAAGATGCGTAATGATCCTCGGAACTGTAAGTGGCGATCCTTGCGGTCGGTTCGTCAACTGGACGCGCCGGTAGTTCTCTTTGGTAGTCGTGAGCCCCAACCACCAAAGCAGTTGCGTCAACCATCGTCAAGCGAGGATTCGTTGAACGAACCGGGTTTCGGTAGGTGAACTGCATTTGCGCGCTGAGACCTTGAGTTTTACGTTGCTCAAGATCAGCGAAAGTGTTCTCGAAGGGTTCGGCGTGGGTTACGCCCACCGCAGCTAAACCCGCGGCACGACCAACGTCTATCAACTCGGCAGCACCTAACATCTGACTATCGTGGCACGACTAGCGGCCGATTAGACACAAAAATGTGACTAAACCGCACCCGCACGTGCTACGAACCTGTTGGATGGCACGAGCCCGACATCGCTCAGCAACTCGCAAGCCCGCCGCTCCTCAAAATCGAGAACCACCGGAGTGCCCTCAACATGGCCCACGAGGTAACTAACCATGCAATCATCGCAAGCTTCAGAATGCTGCATCGCGCACTCGTTGCAATCAATAGTAAGCCCAACTTTTTCTTGAGGCGGTGCCCCATGTTGAACTCGGGTGCTATCACTGACTAATCGTAAATGAGTGTTTGTTTTCATGCTGCAAACAATAATTGGGGGGTGTGACACTGCTATGGTCCTTGACATTGCTGTTGGATTCGGGCACAGTGTAATGATGCCCGAACAAACGTTCGCTTACCAACCGAGTTTTGACGACCTCGGCACACCTCTCTACGACGTTACCTTCGTAGTCATAGACCTAGAAACAACCGGCACCTCAGCCGCCAACAGCGCTATAACCGAAGTTGGCGCGGTGAAACTGCGGGGTGGTGAATGCCTCGGCACTTACCAAACACTCGTTGACCCAGGTACGTTAATCCCGCCAGAAATCACCGTGCTCACCGGCATTACTCAAGCGATGGTGATGCGAGCGCCGCGTATCGCCGAGGTGATGCCTTCGTTATTGGAGTTTATTGACGGTGCCGTGATCGTTGGCCACAACATTCGTTTTGATATGTCTTTTATCAACGCCGCGATGCAACAACTCGGTTATCCGCGCCTCGCCGCGCGCACCATCGACACGCTTAGTTTGGCTCGCCGTTTAGTCCGTGATGAGGTTCCCAACTGCAAACTCAGCACCCTCGCTGATCGGCTGCGTCTTAGCCATCAACCGAGTCATCGTGCTTTGGATGACGCTCTCGCAACTGGTGATTTGTTGCATCTGCTTTTAGAGAGGGCAGCCACTTTAGGTGTGTTGGGGTTGGAAGATTTGCTGGCACTTCCGAAAATTGCTGGCAGCCCCCAAGCGAAGAAACTGAAGCTCACCGAAGACCTGCCCCGCCAAGCCGGTGTTTATCTGTTTCGTGACGCTCGCAACGAGGTGCTTTACGTGGGCAAGGCAGCCAACTTACGCTCTCGAGTGCGGAGCTATTTTTCGACTGATGAACGGCGCAAGATCGGCCAGTTGCTGCGCGAGACCCAGCGCATAGACCATCAGGTTTGCGGTAACGGGCTTGAGGCTGCAGTTTTGGAGTTACGTCTTATCCACCAGCACTTACCCCGTTTCAATCGGCAAGGCACACGCGCCGCCAAATATCCATACATCAAGTTGACCCTCAACGAACGATTTCCTCGCTTGTCAATTGTGCGCAAGGTGGCCCATGATGGAGCGCTTTACCTAGGTCCGGTGGGGTCATCGCGTGCAGCTAAACGCATCATTGAAGCGATACACAGTGTGTCGCTAGTGCGGCGTTGTGGTGTCAAATCACGGGGCGCACCGATATCGGGCGTTTGTGTTGCAGCGCAGCTAGGGGTAGCGAGTTGTCCGTGTTCAGGGGATACCTCTGAGGCTGAGTATGCAAAGATTATTGATGAGCTAGTGACGAATTTGACTTCTCGTCCCGATCTTTTGCTAGCACCGCTAAGCGCCAGAATTGATGCATTGGCTTCACAACAACGCTACGAAGAAGCCGCCGATGTGCGAGACCGTGCCGAGGCTTTGGCTAACTTGCTAAAGCGTCAACGGCGTTTCGATTTGCTCAGGCGCGCGCAACGGGTGCGGTTGGGTATTGGTGACGGTTGGGTGGAGCTAGTTGCCGGGCGATTGTGGAGCAGTGGCAACACCCAAGAACGGAACGAAACTCTAGCAATCTCAACACCTGCGGTCACCTCTCAGGGTCTTATCCCCGAGCCCGCAACTCCGCTAGCACCCGCAACTCCGCTAGCAACTGAGCCGGGAGCATCCGTTACCGGGTACTTACCGGTACCGCAACGTGGCGAAGCAGACGAACTGTTGACCATTGTTGGCTGGCTTGAACGCAACATCGACAAGGTCACCATCGAAGAGGTACAAGGCGAATTAGCGAACCCGTTGCCGGCGCTTCCGATGTTCAAACCGAGAACCAAGAGCGCCACGCGGTTTACCACCAAGCGCACCGGTATCATTGAACTACCGAAAACTCACCATGTGGTGGACAACAAAGCTGAGAGTTTGGCTTCAGCTCGTCCGTCATCAATGGCGTTTGCGGCCAGCGCGACCGCTTCTTGAAAGTCGGTTGCTTGGCCCGCCACTAGCAAAGTAGCCGCCGCATTGAGCACCACAATGTCTCTCTTCGGCCCTGGCTCACCAGCCAAAATTGAACGGGTGATACGGGCATTTGTGGACGCATCACCGCCTGCTAAATCACCTGCTGTTGCTCTAGCCAACCCCAATGCACCGGCTTCGACTAGGCACTCGGTGACCTCTCCGTCATCAAGCGACAGAGCTCGTGACGGGCCAGTTGTCGAGAATTCGTCTAAGCCCAGGTCACCAACCACAACCAGCGAACGAATTGAGCCAGTTGCGTGCAACACCCTGACTACGCGCCGCGCCACAGACCAATCGCTAACCCCCACCACTTGGCGCTGCACGCGGCCGGGATGGCTGAGCGGCCCCAAAATATTGAACATCGTGGGGATACCTAGTTGGGTTCGAACCGCAGCCACATGACGCATCGCCGGGTGAAATGTTCGCGCAAAAGCGAAACCCAACCCGATGCTGTTCAACTGAGCTTCAAGTTGCGCTGGACCGATCTGCACATCAACCCCTAACGCCTCAAGCAAATCAAAGCTCCCGGAGGTGGACGAGGCTTTGACGCTGCCGTGCTTGCAAACCACCGCCCCCGCACCTGCGGCAACAAACGCAGCCATCGTTGAGACGTTGAGCGCATGGGTTTGACGACTAGGTACTCCACCGGTGCCAACAATGTCGGCGCAATTGGCGGGTACCGCTAAAGGCGTGGCAGCAGCAACCATGGCACGTTGCAGACCAAGCAACTCTTGGAAAGTCTCACCTTTCAGCCGCATACCGACAATGACCGCAGCAACCTGAGCGTCCGTAGCTTCGGCAATCAACATGGCGCGCAGTATCGTTTCCGTGGTTTCAGCGGTGAGGTCTTGGCCAGCGGTGAGATCGTCTAATATTGCTGTCCAACCGCCTAGGTCGTTGATTCTTGATGTTGATTGCATTGTTGGTCTTTCCGTGCGTTCATTTGGTGTGGTTAAGGTTTAATGCGGGACGCTACCACCTGACCGTAGCACGGCGCTATCATTTATCGTTGACAAGGAGTTGGCCGGATGGCCGCGGCGCATTCGTTGCGCTGAGGAAGGTCGGGACTCCACAGGGAAAGGTGCTGGCTCGCGCCAGTCGAGGCGACTCGAAGGAAAGTGCCACAGAAAACAAACCGCCGAACACGGGTTCCTTGTGCCGTGTTCGGTAAGGGTGAAAAGGTGCGGTAAGAGCGCACCAGCATC
>JAHQYM010000123.1 GCA_024421095.1 Acidimicrobiia bacterium | reverse complement strand
CCCATCCCGTAGGGCGGGTCGAAGTAGATCATCTGGACCTTGCCCGTCAGATTCTCCCGTCCTAACAGAGAAGCCATCACGCGCACAGACTCACCGTGGATAAGCCTGTTAGACCAGTTCGCAGCGTGTTGATACCACTCATACGCTGCATCAGGCGAGGGCAATCCGTTGAAATCGCCGAATAGTGAGGGTTGTTCTCCGCCGCCTTGCAGCAAGTTCACGAACGCCGCGGGATGCACCTTCTCACGCACATACAACGGATGCGCGGCGTGACCATCTTCGTGAGCAGGCTTACGGTTCCACGCAAGAATGGGCTCGTCGTCAATCTCACGGGTCTCGGGCTGATGCAGGATTGGGCGACGGTCAGAGTCGCTCATCGTCTTCGCGGTCTGTTCGGTCGGCAGATTGGCACGTTTCGCTGACGGGTGCGTGTACTGCTCGGTGGGTTTGCTACTGGATTGTTTAGCCATCACACTGCTCCTTGCTTGGGCAACTCAAATTGTTCCGCGCGGGCCGCTTTGATCGCGGTTTGACCTGCTCGAACGAAAACTCGGGGGTGTACCAGGCTCAAGATGTTCGGCGCGGGCCGCTTCGATCGCGGTGCTCAAGTCCGCAAACATTCCCTCGGCATGGTTCAGTTCCACGAACGACCAGCGCCGCAACCACGAAGGCAACTGCACAGACTGCTGCACCGCCGGGATCCAACGCGTGATGACCGACTTTTTCTTGCGTTCACTGTGCTCATCGGGCACGCCCTTGCACTCAATGATGAGATGCACCGCGGCATCGTCCTCTCGCCCTGCGAAGAGGCGCGCCACGAAATCGGGTTCGTATCGGTGCCAAACGCCTTCCCAGAGGTAGGGGACGCTCCAACCGAGACGGAAGTTACGTGCCCAACTAGTTACCTCAGGGTGCTTATCAAGCATCCTTGCACAGGCTGCTTCCAAGTAGGAATGGCACGCGGCGATGTTCAATTCCGAGTTTTCGGTGGAGCGGCGATCCGCGAGGCTCGTCTCAAAACGCACGCCGGAAGTGTCCAACAACATCGGCTGCCCAAACGATGCCACAAGCCGGTCGTGCCCATCTCCCCGTGGCTCGCAAGCGTCATCTATTTCTTTGGTGGCTTGGTCGAGGTGGCTTGACCCAAGACCGTCGAAGTGGAACTCGTTAACGTTTGCGAGCAACACCCACTGGTTCACGATCCTGTTGGCATCAAAAAACAAAAAACGCTGCCTAGCACGCCAACTTACACCGTTTTCGTCTAGCCGATGACCCCAGCGCCGCACCAACCCAGCAGCGATGCGCATAAGGGTTTGCTGCTCACGCATGTTGACCTTTGCGCTGATCTTCGTGGTGCGACCAACTGACCCCGCGAGTTCCGCTTCATTGGTACCCTTCGGCACCCATTGCATAACACGCTCTCGATTTAGTTGGAAGCTAGCGCCCCGAGATTCGGTGAGGTACTGCTCCACATTAGGGAACTCAATGCGATGATCACGCCGACCAGGAATGCTGTAAACCTCATAACGGGGTTTAGGCGGTTCGGGGCTGTCGCCAGGGCGTTTGACCGGCATGAAATCGAACGGCACGCCGATGACCTCTGCATACTCGGCCACCAACCGGCCTTCGTCATCAAAGTTGTCGTAGTTGGAGCGCCGCAAAGCACGCCCAGTGACTTGTTCGCACAACAACTGCGTGGAGAACGCCCGGTAGCCGAGAATGTGAGTGACGGTGCGCGTGTCCCAACCCTCGGTGAGCATCTGCACCGACACCACGCAACGGATGTGCTCGCCGAGACCCCCGGGCCGACCAACGGAGTTCAACGCGCCGCGCACGATGTCGCGGTCATCACGGTCATCGTCGGGGGACTTCAAGCGGTTGGCTTGCGCTTTAATTGCGCCACTAAGGCTGGCCTCTCCTTCAAGTTGAGAATGCACCAGTAGCGTGTGGACGCGTTCAGTCGGACCATCTGAACGGTAGTTCGTGAACAGCGGGCAAGCACCCTCGTGATACTCAACCGACCCATCGTGATGCTTCTCCGACCATCCGGCGATGTGATCCGCGATAGCACTGGCATTAGCGATGTTGTTGGCCACCACGATAAACACTGGCGGTGTGGGCATCGTCTTGGCTGGGTCATCTGGATGCATCCACTGGTTGAACTTCTGTGCGTAACTGCGGTAAAGGGCGGTGAGGGCTCGCTTGAGTTCCGCTGGCACAGCATCACGTTTGACCTTCTTAGGGCTGGTATTCGCGTAGAGGTTGCGCCAGCGAACCTGCTCACTCGCAGAATCATCATCAACTGGCACTTGCGGAATCTTGACCAGACCGGATTCGATGCTGTCCATCAGTGGGAAGTCCGAAACAACCCAGGGGAACATCCGCTCCCGGCGGTCAGTGCCCTCAATGAAGATCGGCGTGGCGGAGAAGTCATAGACCGGGCCGAGCCGTTGCGTATCACGTAACCCCTCCAGAGCTCCAAACCAGATCGCTGCGGCCTTCGTGTCGTCGTCTTCTGACGTGCGGCGCCCGGCTTCGGGCAGATAGCAGTGGTGCGCTTCATCATTCAACACGCACACCTTCGGAGCACCCCGCCCGCTCGGAAACCCACGCAGGACTCGGTCGAGCACCGCCGCCATCGATTCAAGTTCTGGCGACTTGCGCCCGGCTCGCAGTAGTTTCTTCGCATCACTTGACGCAGCCGACAAACGGTCTCTGCGTTGGAACGCTTGAAAGTTGACAACCTCGACCTTGACCGCCCCCAGCACGCTGCGTTTACTCTCGGGCAGCAACCGCATCTCGTCATAAATGTTCTGTGGATGCGCTGGGTGCAGCACCGCGAGCCGTTCACGCACCGTATGCCCTGGGGTGATAGCCAAAAAACAGGTGGAGTAGCGTCCATCACGGTGCCTTGCGTGGGTGGCCGCGTTGACGGCATGCCAAGCGATAACCATCCCCATAACGGCGGTTTTGCCCGAACCAGTAGCCATCCTCACCGCGAGACGGCTGACATCGCTGTTGTAGTCTCGGTTCGCCTCCGCCAAATCCCGTCGGACTTTCGCGAGAACCGGGTATTGGCTGGCGTTCGCTTCGGTGAGCCAAATAAGCGTTTCGGCAGCCTCAACTTGCGCGAAAAACAACCTCGGGTCGTTGACTTCGCTGCGCCAATGCCACAAAAGTTGTTTCGTTGCGGTGGTAGCTCCCGGGTAGTGTGCCTTGCGCCAACCAGCCACGGCATCACGAATAAGGTTCACAAGTTCGTTTTGTTCGGTGTTGGTTGTTTCAATGCGCAGTTGTGTGCCGCGCGCCTTTGGCACGATCACAAGCGCTTGGCTCAACCTCCTGCCATCAATACTTTCGCCAGTGGAAGTGTTGTCCTCGGCCAACTGCCAATAGCGAGTCGGTTCCTCGTGAGGTCTGTTGAGTACCGGTTCGCTAATATGGTCTGACTGCTTCACCAACTCAAAAGGCTACGGCCACTCTCCCAAATTGCAGCAAAAGTTTAGCAGCGCATATCGGCGCTGTGTTGGTATTTCGCACGGTCTCCCCGACCTGTTTCGTATAGGTGTCGTGCTTGGCTCCGCGACGGTGTTCCCAACCGTCGATCTCCACAAATTTGCGGTGTGCATTTATGTCGATCGCCGATCACCGCCCGAAGAGCAGTTCTGGGAGAGACGAGCCTTCATCAGCTTGCTCCAATTTCTGGACGATCCGCCTGTTGCTGGTGTGTGGTTCCCGTTCGGATAGAAAGTCGTGCCAGTCGCTGATGTAGTCGCGTACTTGGAATAGTACGTCCTCTTGGACCTCGTCCATGTCCTCTCCGGCTGCGACGAGACCGAGAGCGTCCAGAGAGACGACGAAAACTCCGTCACTTAGTTCGATGGTCGCGAGGCCGGGCACCTCGGCGCTGTAGCGAGGGAAAACCTCTCGCAAGAGTTCCAGATCGGAAATGCTGCCATCAAAATGCTTGAGTGCGAGTCGGAAATTGCCGGTCGACAACACATCCGCAACCGAAAAACGGGAGTCACGATCGTCGGCAACTTGTAGACGAGTTTTTAGCCATAGCGCAGGGTCGCTTCCACGGCGCTTGATCATTTGGGAAAACGCTGTGAGCTTGCAGAGCGTGCTGAAACGCCGGCTGTCCGGTGATGCCCGTCCAGTTCGCCACTTGGTCACAGACTGACGACTGACACCAGCCACTTTGGCGACCTCGTTCCACTCAAAACCGAAGCGCGAGTTCAAGCATGCGAGAAGGTCTGCCAGTGTGCGCCTTCGATATTCTTGGACGAGGTCTCCAAAAAGGGGAAGCCTTTGGGGGAATCTCCTTACGCCTGAGCGTTCGGCAACCGAGGGGTACGTGCTACTCCGAACCCACAAAAGGAAGACTTTGCCCGTGTCCTCCTGGCATCGACGGTCGAATTGCGGACGGAGCGTTGTTGGAGCGCTCATGTTTCCCCTCTCATCAGATCTAACGAAGCTGGCATCAGGACTTTCAGGAAGGCCTCCTTTATCGAGGCGTGGAGCGAGTTGAGCCCGACCAGAGCGTCTTCGGCGCTAGCGGGATCCTCGAATCGGCACGAACCTGCCCATTCGATAGCAAACACACTGTCCTCGGGTTCTTCGTAGTATTCGTGGAGCGGATGACCTACTTCGATAGCTGGCTCGTACGTATGTGCCCATTCGACAGTGATGTGGTCGCTGTCGCCGAGGTGGAGAACGAGACCACCATAGGATCCCGAGACATGGTCAAGCACGATGTCGCGGGTGACGACCGGTAGGTTCGCGTACTTCGACCAATCCAATAGTTCCGTTGATGACGGTGGCCGAATCTCGTCGAGAAAAACGACGGAGGCGTAGTCGATTCCTCGTCCCTTGACGGTTTGCGCGAGCAGTGCGGCCACGACATCGCTAAATCGCTCCCAGCGTACGTACTTGGCAGTTGAGATTTGCAACATTTCCTCCCCGACGATCACTAGGTCGGCCCCGAGTTGAGCGGAGAACAATTCGCCGTCCGCGCTCTCGTCGCTGGAGGACGGGAGCACCACGTTGTATTCGGCATCAAGGATTGTTCTCAAGATCGCATCGTGGTCTGAATCTTCGAGCTTCGTACCGAAGCGCACGCAGGTATCAACCCGTCGAACGAACGGGTTCAGAAAGACTTCGCGCTCAGAGTCGAGTAGCAATTTAGCCTCCTGTTGATGGTCGGCACCAGAGTATTGGCGACAACCAAAATGTAAACCAGATCACATCAACTTACAACTATGGTGTGACAATTGTTGGGTTCGGTGCGTTTTTTCGGTTGCGTGGTTGAGTTTCGCGGCTAGGTATGTGCATATCTGTGAAAGGAGGCGAGGTTATGTTTTACCGCCCTGCAGAGCCTTAACCTACTGCCACCCGCCAGACCCAATCTCCCTTCATGACGACGACCATTCGACGCGGGGCGACGTTCCGCCCAGCCACCGCTCTGACAATCCATGTGAGTCGACCCCGGTGTCACACCATTACGTTATGGTGGAATGATGTCTTGCTCGCTTGATTTAATCGGATTCAAGGCCGCGGCTGCGGAGTTCGCCGAGTCGCTGCGCGGTACGCCGATCCGCGAGTTATTTGGCACAACGGACGGCAAGGCGTTAGGCACCTGGATCGAAGCGAATTTCAACACGTTCCTCGCAGAGCGGCACGCGTATAACCCTGGAAACGCTGCTCGCGGAATCGACTTCCCAGAACTGGAGGTAGATCTCAAGGCAACATTCATTACCCAACCCCTGTCAGGTGTCCAAAATCTCCTCTCTTAAGGAACTCGGCGACTTCCAGACGCCTTTGGAACTCGCGGTTGCCTGCACTCAAGTCCTAGCGACTATCCAGCGCGGAATATGCAGGGTGCTGGAACCGACTTGTGGTGAGGGGAGTTTCATGCTCGCCGCGGCCTCAACCTTTGGGCCATCCATCGAAATGTTGGGGGTAGAGATCCAACCCAACCACGCCGAAACGGCGCGCCGCAGACTCAGCCAAGCCGACATCAACGACGTTACATGGAGGGTCGACGTGGGTGATATGTTCCGCCACGACTTGGGCAAGCTCACGTGGGAGGCGGACGGCCCATTGCTGGTCGTCGGGAATCCCCCATGGGTCACCTTGTCTGACCTCGGAGCGATGGGCTCAATCCAAATCCCCCGCCGCACCAACCTACGTGCCGTTCGCGGGATCGATGCGCTTACGGGTGAGTCTAATTTTGATGTCGCCGAGTACATCTGGATGCGGTTACTCACGGAATTACGTCAGCAAGAGCCTACGGTCGCGCTCCTTTGCAAAACTTCCGTGGCAAGACGGGTTCTCACCTTGGCAGCCCATTTGGATCTACACGTGGCTTCTTCCTTCCTTTGGCGCATCGACGCAAAGAAGTGGTTCGGGGTAGCAGTCGATGCCTGCCTCTTCGCTATCCGGCTTGATGGGGCAAGCCGCAACTACCAATGCCAAGTATTCGAGTCACTAAACGCAAGCTCTCCGACCGCCACCATGGGACTGGTGGGTGCGGCTCTCGTTGCCGATGTGGAAGCGCATGCGGCGACTCGGCAATATGACAGGTCGTCTCCTGTCGAGTGGCGCCAGGGTGTGAAGCACGATTTGGCAGCGGTGATGGAGCTTCGAACTAACGAGAGCGGTAAGCTTCACAACGCTCTCGGCGAGACCGTCGAGGTCGAAGACGACTGGTTATATCCACTCCTCAAATGTTCAGATGTAAACGCGGGTCGGCCACCAGAACGCTGCGTGGTCGTCACTCAACGATCACTTACGGATGAGACGCGGAACCTCCGACATACAGCACCCAAACTCTGGAACTATTTACAGACTCACGCAGAACGTTTTGCTACCCGCAAATCATCAATCTACCGAAACCGGCCGGCCTTCTCAATGTTCGGTATCGGGCCGTATGCATTCGCACCATGGAAGATCGCGGTCTCGGGTTTCCACAAGACACCTAGATTCCGTCTAGTGGGCCCGAGTGAAGGCCGACCAGTCCTACTCGACGACGCGTCATACTTCCTGCCGTGCGACTCAGCGGCCACCGCAGCCATCCTTCTCAGTGCACTCACGAGTGAAGCCGCAACCCTCCTGCTCAAGTCGTTGCT
>JAHQYM010000122.1 GCA_024421095.1 Acidimicrobiia bacterium | reverse complement strand
GTTTCGCGTCCGAAAATGCCGTCAATCCATCCAGCATCAAAACCTAGTTTGCCTAAACGTAGTTGTAAGTCAGCAACATCATCACCGCGGGTCAATGGTGAACGGAGATAAAGCATCCGGTCACCTAGGCGGAAAGTGGCTTCCACCAACGCAGCCCAAGTTTGCTGAGCACAAATCCCATCTTCAACTAGGCGACGGTCGGCTTGAAACTCTCGAACAACGCGTTCGGTGGATTCGTCAAACACATCCAAGTCGCCAACACCAACAAAACCCGCTTTTGCGAGTCGGCGATGCAAGTCTCGCACCGCAGCGCCGCTGTCACCGCACCGCAGTGGAAGGCCGGTCGAATTCATCCGGCTTGCAGATGCACAATACCCTTACAGGAAGGGAGTTATGTCGTCGAGAATTGCGCCTTTAGGTTTT
Organism: Acidimicrobiia bacterium; assembly: GCA_024421095.1. Lineage (GTDB taxonomy): Bacteria > Actinomycetota > Acidimicrobiia > Acidimicrobiales > Aldehydirespiratoraceae > VXYK01. Next base: position 6,713 of record JAHQYM010000122.1, on the reverse strand, counting down.
GCACCGATAATGCGTTTGGCTTCTTCACCATCTTTAAAGAGGATCAAAGTGGGGATACTCATGACTCCGAAGCGTTGAGCGGTCGAAGGAGCATCGTCAACATTGAGTTTGAGGATTTTCAGGGTTTCGCTGTGGTCGCCCGCTATCTCTTCAAGGATCGGGGCGATCATTTTGCAAGGTCCACACCACTCAGCCCAGAAGTCAACTAGAACCGGCGTGGTAGCACTACCGATCTCTTCGTTGAAAGTGTTGTCGTCTATGCTGCTAACGGATTTTGGCATAATTGGGTTCTCTTTCTGTCGGGAAATCTTAATTCTAGCCGTGTTGAGCCTCAAGCCAACGCTCAGCATCAAGTGCAGCCATGCAACCAGAGCCAGCCGCAGTTACAGCTTGACGATAGACATCATCTTGCACATCTCCGCACGCGAAAACACCTTCAATATTGGTGCGTGAAGAACCGGGCTGCGTAATGAGGTAACCGTTGTCCTTCATTTCAAGCTGACCTTTGAAAACGTCGGTGTTGGGTTTGTGCCCAATCGCGATAAAGACCCCACTCAGCGACAAATCAGACATCTGCTCAGTCTTTACATTCTGTACACGCAAACCGCTAATCGAGCCATTACCCAAATACTTGGCAACAACTGTGTCCCAAAGAAACTCAATCTTGGGGTTGTCGAATGCTCGTTTTTGCATGATCTTTGAGGCGCGTAATGTGTCACGGCGGTGGATGATTGTGACTTTGCTGGCGAACCTAGTTAGGAAAGTGGCCTCTTCTATTGCAGAATCACCGCCACCAACTACCGCAATTTCTCGGCCCCGGAAGAAAAACCCGTCGCAGGTTGCACAGGTTGAGAGCCCGCGGCCAACGAATGCAATCTCACGATCAAGTCCGAGCATCAACGATTCAGCGCCGGTCGCAACGATCACACTTTGCGCTTGGTATGTCGGTTCAAGAGCTTGGGGATCACCGACCCAGATCCCGAATGGTCGTTTGGTGAGGTCGACTCGGCTGGCTTTAACCGTTTCGATTTGAGTGCCGAAGCGTAGCGCTTGATCACGGAATGCCTGCATCAACTCGGGGCCGGTTATACCGTCAGCGAATCCAGGGTAGTTTTCCACGTCGGTGGTGAGCATCAACTGCCCACCGGGTTGGTCACTGGTGTTACTTGGTTCGCCTTCAAGTACGAGCGGCGAGAGGTTCGCGCGAGCTGAATAGATGGCAGCTGTTAATCCCGCTGGTCCAGAACCGATGATTACAACTTCGTGGGTGTCAGGCACGAGTTCCCCTTACAAAATCGTTGTGACATATGTCACACAAAGAAGTCAATGATGCCGTAGCAGATGATTACCACGATGATCCCAACGTCCAGAATCAAAGCTAGGTTTACCCAGCGCATACCCTCAGACTTCCGGTTGAACCAAAAACCGCTGCCAAGAATCGCCAAGAGTCCACCAATGAGCAGGTGCGCTGCCCAAGTGGCATCGCCCACACCTGCGCCGATAGGAAGGTAAGCGTCAGCAAGGCGAACGCCGATAATAATTATGAGGATCAGCGCAGCAGCGATAAACACCAAAGCGACCAAACCGTAGACAAGCGCACGCACCGCACGGATCGCATTTTCGGTGCCGTAAGTGCGGGTTTTGGCGATGGCGTTGACGATTATGTCTACGACACCCGAAATCCAGTCGCTTTTGTCTTGTGTAGTCTCAGTTTGGTCGGATTCAGCTGAGGGTACAGTAACCATATCCAGCGAGCCTAGCGGCGAATAAACTCAGATGTTGATCCCAAAAGCAGCTACCGGGGAGTACATCGCCATTTGCGGGCGACCGTCGAGCAGTTCCATAAAGGAAGCCATTACGGCTTGCAGCGCCTCGGACTGCCCGTGAGATTGGATCGCTTCCTCAGACGAGAAAAGTGCGAAGTATGAGTAAGTGTGGTCTTCGCCTCGGTGGTATGAATACACCTCAACTCCATCAAGTTCGGCTGCCACAGCAACCTGAGCTTCAAGCGCCGCGTCCATCTCCTCATTCTTGCCTTCTTTGCAACGAAACGTTGCCACCATCGCTACTTTGGACATAACCATCCCCCTTTATTTTCGGCGTGGGCGCACACAATGCGCCAAGCGATCATAGCACCCGAAGAACGGCAGCACCTTTTCTGAACCGAGTCTCGCAACCCGCCGACCACGGTAGCCATCGAAACTATCCAAGTCGCTGTAGCACGCCGCGCAGCCACAACTTCTGGCGCTCGCTCAAACCTTCACCGCAGAACACATCCAACACCAACGATTCAACTTGCTGCACCGTACTGAAACCACATTCGGTTAGCAACAGTTCAACATCAGACTCGTCAACGGTGCGGGCTGCTCGAGCTTTCATTGCTAGGAGATGCTCGCTCGTCGCGGCGATTACTTTGAGCGCCGGGTGGTCAAAAACCACGGCACCGCGACGTTTATCCGGCGGCGGCATATGGGGCGTGGCCTGCTCGTTTAACCAAGTGCTCGGCCAACCACGCGCTCTAGCGATTTGCCGTGCGGCGTCCATCACCGCGCTGTGACCTTCTTCAATCCACCCGTCGATGTCGCGTGTAAGTCGGTCGGTTCGGTTCGAAAGGATCATTGCTGCGCTGCCAGCGACATAAATTCGTGCTCGCTGGTCACGGTGTTGTAGGACGGTGGCGAGTTCTTTGAGCGCTTCTCGAAGTTCGGTTGCTGAGAAAGTGGGGGTCACGTAACCTCCAATTCTCGTTCAGCGATCCACATCCCGTGTATTTCAAATGCCGCCGGCGTGCTCATCATCACTGACCCACGCTCAAACTCGAAGTAATGCGCCGGCCACCACATACGTTCCAAGAAACGGTTCTCGTTTTGTGTCCAGGGCGGTGTCGCGATGTTGGCGTGGTAGCTCAAATGCTCGACGTAAGCGGCCAAGAACCCGTCCCACCGCTCATCAAAGGGCTCAGGTTCTTCGTCCACCAGCACGATTCGTTCGGCTCGGTTTGCGTGTTGCCAAACCATCCCAAAGTCGTGCAGGATAACCCGTAACCGTAAGGCATCGTCATACTCGCGCAGGCCGGGCACATAGCACGCTAAACGGTTCTGGGTAATCGTCCGATCCATCGTGTTTAGAGCCTAACGTTCTCGGTTCTCGCTAGTTCGGGTTCGCATCGGGGCTCAACCGTTTATGGTTGCGTTTTGGATAACTGTGCAGTCGGGTGGGGATGCACTCAATAGCAGCGCTGTGGTGGTTGAGATTTCAACCAGAGCAATCGTGATTGGCGTGTCGTCGATATTGGTTGTGGCAACACTCAATCGTCGGTTGTTGGCGGCGTTGTCAAGCTGGCCAATGTTGTCAGGCTGGCCAATATGGTTGAGGATGTCTGCCCAGCAAGGCACGTCATTAAGGATCTGTGTTGTGATTTGTGGCGTGTTGCTGGAAGTGGTGGTGGCTTGTGTAGTCGCCGAACTGCGTGTGATCGCCGTGCTGCTGTTGTCAACCGATTCTTGCCAGAGGTTGGTGGCACCTTTGATGAGGTCGTCAAGCGTTGCGTAGTCAGTAGCGAGTCCCAAGTCAACCATTCGGTAGCCCGGTTCAGCAGCGTCAGAGGCAACTGAACTTTCGGCTGAAGCGCTGGTAGTAGCACTAGTAGCACTAGTAGCGTCGAAACTGGCCACGGAACCATCTGCGGATTTGTCGTCTTGCTCGGACATGGCATCGGCTTCGGGCATGGCATCGGGCTCGGGCAGGTAATCTGGTTCGGACATAGAATCATCTGCGGGCAAGTAATCTGGTTCGGACATAGAATCATCTGCGGACCAGGCATCGGCTTCGGACACGGAATCATCTGCGGGCATGGCCTCGGTTGCATCACTTGGCGACACTGTATTTTCTGAAGTGTCAGCCAGCAAGCTGACACTAGTAGCCGTGCTGTCATCTGAACCAAAGTTGTTCAACGCCAACAGCACGCCCACAACGCCAACAATGAGCAACATCGCGGCTGCTATGGTCGCTAGCCGTGTGGCGTGGAACCCTCGGCGCGCTTTGGCAGCTTCAAGATCGGTGATCTTGTTGCTCGTGGTGCTTTCGGCTAAGGCGGCACTGATTAGTTGGTCAACTTCTTGGTCGGGCAGTGGTGTCACGGGCGCAGACAGCATGTTTTTCAGACGTTGATGTTGGTCGGCGAGGGTACGCAGGGATGGGTCACTGTTGACAAGAGCAACCTCTTCGGCGGTTGCTTCGCCGTCGAGGTAAGACGAAATCAGTTCGTGGTCGGTTTGGGTGTGGTCATTCATTGGTTTGTTGATTGGGACGGTTCGTGGGTTGGGTTTGGTTCCGTGCCGGGCCAAGCTGCATGATGTCGATCAGTTGACGGCGGGCGCGAGCAATCCGTGAGCGCACCGTTCCCGGCGCAATGTTGAGCGCGTCAGAGATTTCGTTGTAGCTGAGCCCGGCTACATCTCGGAGTACTAAGGCACTGCGAAACTCGTCGGTGAGTTGGCTAAGTCCACGGTCGAGGTCGACTCGCTGAGCGGTGGTTGTGGCCGGGTCTTCGCTGCCGAGAGCGTCTCTTGGCCAGGTGTGCGAGTCGGCATTTTCGGGTAATCCCGGGGTTGGTTGGCGTTGGCGACGGCGTAGTTCGTCGATGCAGGCGTTTGTTGCTATTCGGTATACCCAGGTCGAAAATTTGGATCGTCCGTCGAAACGGGGGAGTCCTTTGACGAGAGAGATGAGCGCCTCTTGGGTGGCATCTAAGGCATCGGCATCATTGCCGGAGATGCGCCGACACACGGCGTAGATGCTACTTTGGTGTTCTCGCAGGAGCCGTTCAAGGGCTTTTTGGTCTCCCCTTTGGGCAGCTGAGATGAGCGTGGTTTCGTCCATAGACCTACCAAACCTTACGCCAACCTGCGCCAACCTACGCCAACCTACTATACCTTACGCCACCCGAGGCTCTGGAAGTTACTCGGCGGACATGTCTATTCCTAGATGAAGCGAGGGGTTAGGTTTGGAGGGAGAAACCTATTACGCCGGCACCTCCGTGGGTTCCTACTACTGGGCCGATTAGTTCAACTCGAGCGTCTCGTATGTCGACCACTCCGTCGATCATCCAAAGGAAATCGTCGAGGTCGGGGGCTTGGCCATGCATGATGGCCACGTTTTGTGGGTCGTCGTAGGAAGCGAGTTTTTCACGCAACCATGCGAGGGCTTTCTTGCGGGTGCGTTGTTTGCTGGCTTCTTGCACTTGGCCGCTCGACAAGTCAAGAATCGGTTTGATGGACAGCATGGAGCCGAGGAGGGCTTGCGCTCCCCCGATTCGCCCGCCCTTTTTGAGGTTTTCGAGTGTGTCGAGCGCGCCAAATATGTGGGTACGTTCGCTGAGGTCAGCTACGGCGGTTTCTATTTCGTCTGCGGTGGCACCGTCAGCGGCCATTTGCGCGGCATTCAACACGATCGTCCCGAGTCCTACGCTGATCGACTTGCTGTCAACCACTCGAATGTCGCCATCTATCGCGGTGGCTGCGGTTTTGGCGGATTGCATGGTGGCCGAGAGTTCGGCTGAGAGGTTTATGCAGACAACCCCTTCAGCTCCGGAATCAAGTTGCCGCCTAAAGGCTTGGTCGAAACGGCCGGGTGACGGGGCGGCTGTTTCGGGGAGTTCGTCGGTGGTGGCTAGTTTGGCGTAGAACTGTTCGACGGTTAGCTCTTCACGATCGATGTATTCGGTTTCGCCGAAGCGGATTGAGAGCGGCACAACTTCAACGCCGAACTCATCGATTTCGGTGCCGCGAAGGTCACAAGCGCTATCGGTAACGATACGGACGGTCATATTTTCTCCTCAAAGTTTTGGTTGGTTTGGGTTTGCTGGTTCCAGATGTTGTGACGTTAGCAGCGCTTCGGTTGCGTTTCACGCGCCAGATGGTTTGCATCCACCAGCCTCCGAGCACGGCGAGTGCGATTGCCGAGATTACTAGACCGAGACCCGATAATGCGGTTGAACGAATGCCGATGGTGCCTTCGGTGAGTTCGAGTTGTCCGCCGGGTGAGGTGATGGCCACAGATATGCGTGAGTCGCCGGAGGCAAGCGTTTCGACTTCCATAGTGACTTCGTTGTCACCGGGCTGCAATGTTCTGCTGGTTCGCTCTCCACCTACGAAGCGCAATTTTTCGGCAGAGAACAGTAGGTCAACGTTGAGCGGTATGGGCTGCCCGTTGCGTACCGTCAGCGATAAGGTGGCTCGCCGGTCGGTTAGGGTGATGCGCTCGCTTGGTTCGATGCTGATGTTGCTGGTGCCGACGAGTATGGTGTCGAAAATGGTTTGGGTGTATGCGTTGGCTTGTTGGTCTGTGAGGTTGCTTGAGGCGGCGGCTCGGAGCAGCGTTTCGTATGCTGTGATGGGTGTGCTTGATGGTGTGAGCATTGAGGCGTAGGCATCAAGAGTGCCTTTGGTGGTGGCGATGTCGGCTGCTCGGCCACTTAGGTCGGGCGCTGGGTTTGGTTGCAGCAGGGCGGTGTATGGTTGGCCGACCGAATCTTGGGCGGCGGGAACTCGCAAGGCTCGCTCAAGTGTTGCGGTTCGTAGGTTGGGGCTTTGGGCGATGCCGTTGAGCAGCACTTTAAGGGTTGCGGGGTGAATTTGGTCGAAGTCCAAGAGGACGGCTTGGTCGTTGCCGTTGGGGCTGTTGACGGTTGCGATGACGAGTTCGGCTAGTAC
>JAHQYM010000121.1 GCA_024421095.1 Acidimicrobiia bacterium | reverse complement strand
TTGACTCCCAAATCGCGCAGCGCCCGAACGTCGTCTTCGGGCGCGGCTGCGTCAGTCACGACCGTGTCAATCTCAGTGGTCGCGCAGACATGGCACAGCGCCACCTCGCCGAACTTCGTGTGGTCCGCGACCACCACGACCTTGTCTGAAATCTGCACAAGCCTCCGTTTCACGAGCGCATCCTCCATGCTGAACTCGGTGGCACCTTCGGATACGCTCAGCCCACCGACTCCGATGAAAGCCCGGTCCAGCCGAAGCCCGGACAGCGCTGCATCAGCCATCCCCCCGACTAAAGAAAGTTCGTCGGACCGCAGAACCCCTCCGACCAGGACAACACGCAGATCCCGTTCGAGCGCAAAACGCGAAGCGATGGTTGTGGCCACCCGGAGACTTGCTGTGACAACGGTGATATTGGTGGTTTCGAGAGCCTCCGCCACGCTCAGGGCGGTTGAACCAACGTCGAAGCCGATGGCATCTCCGGGTCGGACCATCGCCGCTGCCGCTTTTCCTATCGACTCCTTGTCGGCCGTCTGGCGATCAGCGCGAAGACGAAACGGCGGCTCATAGGCGCGCCCGATGTTCTGTGTCGCTCCGCCATGCTGGCGCCGGAGCAGACCTGCCGTGGACAGTTCATCAAGGTCTCGGCGGACCGTCATCGCCGACACTCGCAGCGCCTCCGCGATCTCGGCCACCGTCAGCGAGCCGCGTTCTGCAAGCATCTCAAGGACCCTGTTGTGCCGCGATTGCTTCAAAATCTGGCCTTCCGTTTCCTCGTCAGTGAGCTTCCCCCGAATCTTGGAGGTTTAGTCTATGCGGTTTGGTTCGTTTTTGGTTGATCGTGCTGGTAATGTTGTTGGTTTAGTGTAGGCGTGTGGGGTTGCAGTGATGCGACTGACCGGGTCAAGTGGCGGTATAACGATTTGTACGTCAAGCACGGGCACCGCAACTGGGCGCATTCTGGATGCGGGTTTCGGTATCTTTGCTGGCACACTAAAGGTATGCGTGAGCAGGTTGAGAAAGTCATCAAGGCGATTCGTCCAGCGATTCAAGCCGATGCTGGCGACATTGAACTAGTTGAGGTTGACGAAGTGAATGGCGTGGTTACGGTGGAGCTTTTTGGTGCTTGTGTCACTTGCCCAGCGTCCACGCAAACGCTTAAAGCGGGCATTGAACGGATCATGAAAGATCGAGTAGCTGGGGTATCTGAAGTAGTAGAGAAGAACGCCTTAGGAATGAGCGAATCCCCAGTAATGCTCTAAAGATACGGTAATGCCCTAAAGTGACGGCGGGTCGTTGCGCTTTGCTCGGCAAAGGTTGATGGCGTTGTTGATGAGACCGAGATGGGAGTATGCCTGAGGGTGATTGCCTAGTCCCGTGGCTGTTGTGGGGTCTACTTCTTCGGGGATTAACCCGGTTGGTCCGGCGAGAGCAACATAGGTCTCGAATAATGCCTCTGCTTGGGTCAACTCGCCGATGAGTATTTTGGCATCAATGAGCCAACTCGTGGCGAGATTGAAGGCTCCTTCGGTTCCCGTCAAACCGTCCCCATGCTTGTAGCGGAATACCGCATCGTTGATTCTTAGCGTTTCTTCAACGGCTGCCACAGTCGCGATAAACCGCCGGTCGGTTGCTTCGATCATTCCGTGCAGACCGATTGCGAGTGCTGAGATGTCTAGGTCGGTTCCGTCGTAGGCGGTGGTGAAAGCATTTATCTCTGCATTCCAACCGTTGACCAACACGTCTTGTTTGATTTGTGCGCGTAACTCAACCCAAGCGGGGTTTGCTGCACCGTAATGTTCAATGCCGACCCGTAGCGCTCGATCAACGGTCACCCAACACATCACTTTGGAGTGGATGTGGTGCCGTGGTTCAGAGCGGATTTCCCAAATGCCTTGGTCGAGTTCATGCCAACGTTGCTCAACAATCCCAACCAGCCTTTCGAGGAGTTGCTGGTGTGGAGTGGTGAGCGTTTTTTGGGTGTTGGCGAGTTGGTAAATCAGTTCGGCCACACAACCGAAGACATCAAGTTGCAGTTGACGGCTCGCAGCGTTACCGACCCGCACCGGCCGCGAAGCGGCATAGCCGGCGAGATCGTCGAGGGTTTCCTCTGCTGGGGTTGGTTTGCCGTCAACCATGTATAGAGGAGCGATTTCATCAAGTTTTATCTGGTTGTCGACGACAATGGCCAACAACCAATCGAGCCAGGCAATGGCTTCGTGTTGTGATCCCAATCGCAACAAGGCACTCGCCGACATTGCCGCGTCACGAATCCAACAGTAGCGGTAGTCCCAATTGCGGATTCCGCCTATGTTTTCGGGCAGGCTCGTGGTTGCGGCGGCCGCTATGGCACCGCTTGGTGCGTAACATAGGGCCTTCAGGGTTAATGCGCTGCGCTGCACCAAGTCTGCTTGTTGGTCGGGCAGTTCAAGCCCCAAAGCCCAGTTTTGCCAGTAGTTTGCTGTGCGTCTGCGGCGCTCAAGTTCGGTCTGGGGCGGTTCGGATGATTGAGCGTTCGGGTCTTTGCTAGCGGCGTTGGTTCTGAAGCGAAACTCAAGCGTGGCTGAACCGGTCTCGAGCGTGGCTGAACCGGTCTCAGGCGTGGCTGATGCATTCTGGAGGTTGATTTCTGCTACGGCGCTTTGATGTTTGCCGTGTTGTTGTATGTGCCAGCCAACGCCTTGCGCCCGCAACTCAATCATTGCGTCAACGCCATGCACGGTGAGGCAACCGTTCTCACCTCTGATGCGAGTGGGTGTTCGACCGAAGTCCAACCTTGGGGCAAACTCGATCTGTACCCTGCCGTTTCCTTCTAGATGACGAATCAATTCTGCTTGGCGTGCGGTTTCTTGTGTTTGGAAGTTGGAGCAGTCGAGATAGTCCGTCACCCGTAGTGTCGGCCACTCGGTGCGTAAGATCATTGTGGCTTCGCAATAGCTTTGGATGGGTTCAGCGGGGTCGTCGAGGGGTTTTATCGAAAACGATCCAGCATCGGGGCCGCCTATCAGTTCAGCAAAAATAGCTGGAGAATCTAGGCGTGGGAGACATAACCAATTGATGCGGGCATCGGGGGTGACCAAAGCCATACTGCGTTGGTCGCTCAGCATTGAGTGGCGCTCGATTGGCACCTCGCAAGCGATTTCTGGTTTTGCTGACGGCGGTTCGTTGGAGCGCCCCACAAACCAACCGTAGCAGTGTTGTGGTTGTTAACGGTAACGTTGCGGGTATGACCACGCAGGCAAACGCGGAGACAGCTTTCAACTGTTATCGACATGGCGACCGCCGTGCTGGGGTGATTTGTCAACGTTGCGACCGTCCGATTTGTGCCGATTGTATGCACGCGGCTTCTGTGGGTTTCCACTGCCCGCAATGTTTGGCAACCAAGAGCCAGCGGGTGGTGGTTGGCCCGTTAGCTTTCAATCCCGTGCTCACAAGCGTTTTGGTGGGTATCAACGTAGTGGTTTGGTTGTTGTTGAATCTTGAGGGTTTCAACGTGTTCAACAACTTCGCGTTGTGGGGTCCTTTAGTGGCGCTCGGTGAATGGTATCGCTTGGTCACCGCTGGTTTTCTGCACGACGGTGTGTTTCATTTAGCGTTCAACGGTTTTGCTTTGTGGGTGATGGGTAGGCCCCTTGAGCAGTTTTTGGGTCGCTTCAACTTCGCTGCGTTGTATTTCGTTTCGATTCTTGGAGGTTCTTTTGGTGCTTTGCTGTTGCAGCCTGAGGCCGCGGTGGTAGGTGCCTCGGGCGGCATCTTCGGGCTGTTCGGGGCGATGGTGATTGCTCAACGGTCGGTTGGGATCAGCATTTGGTCGAACGGTTTGGGCCCCATCTTGGTGTTTAACCTAGTTCTGACCTTCGCGGTGGGTAGTATCTCAGTTGGTGGCCATATTGGCGGTCTCCTCGCGGGTTTGCTCGTTGGCTACGCCTACGTACAAGCGAAGCAAGCGCAACGACCGCCTTGGATTGCCGTTGTTCAAGTGATCAGTTTCGGTGTGTGCCTGTTCTTCTTGTCTGTGTTGGTGGCATCCAAACCGGTCTTTTAGCGTGGCTCGAAGCGAGACTGGAGCAGTTGCAGGTTCTTTTGCCAGATACGTTCGAGGATTGGTTTGCCGATCCGTTCACCCAAACCCGCGCCGAGCCACCAAGGAAATTGCAGGATTTCAGACCATTGAAAGCGGGTTGTGTCGCCGTCGGTTGCGCTGAGCGTGAACTGGCCTTCCCCGCTAACTAGTCCTTTGTGGCGTACGCCAAGAGTTTCAGCTTCGACCCATTCTGTGATTTCCATTTTGTCGTTGAGGCGGATAGGCCCGATTTTGGTGACGCAATCAAATGTGGCACCCACGCCTTGGGTTTGTTCGGAAGTGAAGGTGATGGTGTCGGCATCGCTCATCCATTCCACATGTGAGGAAATCTGTTGAATGTCTGCCCAAACCACATCAGGAGGAGCCGCAATTTCAGTCTCAACAGTGATACGTACCACCCACGAAGCATACACTGTCACACCTATGGCTCACGCAAATAAGATTTCGCATGACGCAAACTTTCTCAACCGCACTCTCTGGATCGACGACAACTTGAGGGTGCTCAGAGGCATCAATTCTGAGTGTGTAGACCTGATCTACCTCGACCCGCCATTCAATTCCAATCGGTTCTATAACGCCCCTTTAGGGTCGGAGGCTGCGGGTGCCCAATTTGACGATACCTGGTCTTTGGATGCAGTGAAGGCTGAATGGTCGGAACTGCAAGAAGCTGCCAACCCAGCCCTGTACCACACCATTATCGGAGCTGGTCTTTCAGCGGGCGAATCGATGCAGGCGTATCTGTCGTTCATGGCGTTAAGGGTTCAGGAGTGTCATCGGATTCTGAAACCAACGGGCAGTTTGTACCTTCATTGTGACCCTCACGCTTCGCATTATTTGAAACAACTCGCCGATGTGGTGTTTGGCGCGCAGAATATCCGCAACGAGATTGTCTGGTGTTACACCGGGCCGGGAAACGTAACACGCCATTTCAAACGCAAGCACGACACAATCTTGTTCTACGGCAAGACTTCCAAGACGACACTGAACCTAGATGCCGTGCGGATTCCGTATAGCAAAGAAACCCTTGCTCGCCGAGGACGAACTGAAGGGATGAAAAGCATTATCTCTAGTTCGGTCGAAACGAATAGTCGCCGCTCGGCGGCGGAAGTAGAAGCCCGCTTCGGCAAGGGCAAGGTGCCCGAAGATTGGTGGGTCGATATCGCGGCACTCACCAACCAACCAGAGCGCACCGGTTGGCCCACTCAAAAACCGCTCGCGTTGCTGGAGCGAATAATCGAAGCTAGTTCGAACCCCGGCGATCTCGTGGTGGACCCGTTCGCTGGATGCGCCACAACTTGTGTAGCCGCGGAACTCGCTGGGCGAAGATGGGCAGGAATAGACATCGATCCCAAGGCGTTAGAAGTGACGATGGATCGTCTGCGCCGTCAGGTTGATCTTCGCAACACAATCACAGCAGACAAATTAGGCACCACACAAATGCCGGGATTTGCTCGAGACAAGACCAGCGGCGATTGGATCCTGCCTAAGGTCACCGCTACAGGAGAAATCCCCGTCCGCACTGACCCGACCCGCCAGACGCGTTCACCGCGCATACGCGAGATTCGTTGGCATGAACTTGGTGAAGGTGATTGCCGACCGTGCGCGGGTTGCGGAAAAGAAAAATATCGCGAAGATTTCCACCTCGACCACATCGTGCCACTGTCGAAAGGCGGACAAGACATAGACGCGAATCTGCAGCTTCTGTGCGCGTTTTGCAATGTCACGAAGGGCAATCGGCTGACGATGGCCGAATTGAGGCAGCGTCTTGTGCAACGCGAGTTGGGCTTGACGAGTTAATTTCAACATGCTGCCTCCTTGATGCTGCGTCCTCGGCTGACGAACCGGCCAAGCGAGCGACCACGAATTATCGCAATAGGCTCAAAAGGTGACTGCATCAGAAATTTATCTTGACCATGCCGCCAGCACCATGGTGCGTGCTGAAGCGCAAGAGGCTTGGCTAGCGGCAACCGCAGCGCATTATGCCAACCCGACTGGTGCTCACAAAGCAGCCCGTGATGCTCGCCGTGCGCTTGATGACGCTCGTGATCTGCTAGCCGCACAACTGGGGCGCCCGCCAGCAGAGGTGGTGTTTACTAGCGGCGGTTCTGAAGCCGACAACCTAGCGGTGAGAGGCACGCTCGCGGCTCGTGGTGGCGTGGCGGTTTGCTCAGCGGGTGAACATCACGCGGTGCTAGAACCAGTAGAGCACGCCAACGGTTTGATCGTGCCGCTCAACGCCGAAGGCCAAGTCACACCCGAGGCGCTGGCCAACACCTTGCAAAGCGCAGAAAATGTGAGCATCGTGTCAATCATTGCGGTCAATAATGAGACCGGCGCGATCAACGATCTCAAAGCGTTGTCTGCGGTGGTGCGAGATTACGCGCCCAACGCGCTGCTGCACACAGACGCGGTGCAAGCGCTTTGTTGGGTTGACCTTGCCGAAGCGATCAACGATGTAGACATGGTGTCGATAACCGGCCATAAGGTCGGGGCGCCGGTGGGTACCGGAGCACTCTTCGTGCGCTCAGAGGTTGAACTTGAAGCGCAAATTTTGGGTGGCGGGCAAGAACGTGGCCGCCGGGCCGGTACGCCCGATGTGGCTGGCGCGGCAGCTTTCGCGGCCGCAGTGGAGTCCACTGTTGCACAACGCCCCGGGGAACTCACGCGGCTCGCGAAGTTGCGTGATCGGCTCGTTGACGGGCTTGTTGAACGCCTTGGTGGGGTGGTGGTGCCCACCTTGCTTGGCAAGGGACATGATGATGGAGTTGCCGCTGGTATCGCGCACATTTGTCTGGCCGGGGTTGAAGCCGAGGCTTTGCTGTTTTTGCTTGATGTGGTGGGGGTTCGGGCTTCGGCGGCCTCGAGTTGCTCAAGTGGCGCGCAAGATCCTTCGCATGTGCTGGCTGCGATGGGAGTGCCCCGTGAGTTGGCGCAAGGTTCACTGCGTTTGTCTCTCGGCCATAACACCACCTCCACCGATATTGAGACCGCCATAGACCTCATCGCCGATGCGGTTGTGCGTCTGCTCAGTCATGGTGGCGGCTGATTTGTGGCGCGAGTTGGGTGCT
>JAHQYM010000120.1 GCA_024421095.1 Acidimicrobiia bacterium | reverse complement strand
CTCCCAACTGTGCGGCCCGCCAAAAATGCGGGTCTTGACGGTAACGCAAAGCAGTCCACACCGCGCCAGCAACCAAAAACACCAACAGCGATTCAGACATAACCAAACCGTCGTTAATCCACAACGCTGGATAAAACGCGGCGATTAGCGCGGCTGTTAACCCCACAGCACGGCCCGCCAATTGATGGGCAACCAAACCGATCATGGCAACCACGCCAGCGCCCACCAAACACATCACGAAACGCTGCTCAAAGATGTGTTCTCCTTGTCTTGGTGACAACCATGAAGCCACCGCCGCTACCAGCGCAGTGAGCGGAGGGTGATCAGCAGCCTGGCTCGCTGGAACCGTTGCATCGAACACATGCCATGGGGTGATAAAGCCTTTGCCTTCAGCCAACGCATCGGCAGCCAACGAATAATAAAACTGATCCCCAGGGAAAATGTCACTTGTTTGGAGTGTGTGATCACGTTTCACGAGGATCACATAGGCGACACGAAACACGAAACCAACACCGGCAACCAACCCGAGCTGAACGGCAAACGCAGCAGATCTCCAACGCTGCGCCAAACGTTCAATCAACTGTTCAACAACCGCCCGTCGGTTTAGCGGACGCCGCACCCAACCTTGACAGCGCAACCCTATGCGTTCAACAAAATAATAGCTAAATGATGCAACACTCAAAGTTGGGATTAGTGCCACAATGAACAAACGCCAGAAGCTTGACTCGAACTGTGGTACATCCCCAAGAAAATTTGTCATGGGTGGCCACGGGTGGACAATAAAGACCATGTGCCACAAATAAATCGAATACGAAATCTTGCCGAGCCAATCCACGGGTCGGCTCGCCACAAACTGTCGTGTCCAACCGCCACGATTTTGTCCGAAAACCAACGGAAACAACAATGCAAACCCAATCAAACCGTAAATGAATTGTCGGCCAATCTCTCGCGGCCAAGAAGCCACCTCCAGGCCCAAAGCCAAACTCATATGCTGCGATACAACATGAAAAAGCAGAAACGCAGCTATCCACCACCAACCCGCCCTCGCGGCACTTCGATCGAAGCGAACTCGTACTACCGAACCCGGTTTAAACGCCACTCGCAGAACCGCCAACGCCATACCAATCGCGAAATAATCCAGCATCGCCGGCAACCAAAGAACAGCCACATCTCTAAGAGGATTACGCCAACCCAACACAGCAATTCTAAAAAATACCGGCAACACGTAACACAAACCCACAAAAACCAACAAGGAGTTGCGCCGCTGCGCGGGGCTCCGAGACGAAAGCCACGGCCGCAGCAAACGCGCCACAAAAGGCAACGCCAAATAGAACGAAACTTCGGTAGCTAGACTCCAAGCTTGAGGTATTGGCCCAAGCGCATGATCGGGCCAATAAATATGCACCAACAGCGACGAAGTAACCCAACCAGAAAAACCTAAATCCTCACTCGTGAAAACCACAATCGCTATCAACGCAACCCAAAACGCTGGATAAATCCGCATGAACCGGCGCCACAGATACTCAACAGCAGGGCGCAACGGTCGATCATCTAAAATAGCCGCAGCTACCGGCGCAAACAGTAAGAATCCTGATAGCACGAAGAAGATCGGTACGCCGACATCAAGGCGGCCGATGTAGCGACCCAGAGCCCCTTGAAACGTGGTTCCCGCCGCGAACCCCACATGGTGTACGACAATCGCTAGAGCCGCAATTGCACGTAATCCATCAAGCCCTGCTATGCGATTGGTTGGCATTAGCGTTTGATACTAGACCTGATTGACCTGCATGGTTGCTCAGCGCTCGCTCTACCTGCGCTAGTTGGTCTGGGGGGTATGGGTGCGCTACGATTGCTGACCCCGCAACCGATCAGTTGCTTGGCGCTAGCTCTGACTGCGCTAGTTGGTCTTGCGGGTCTGGGTACGCTGGCTGCGCTAGCTGACCCGGGTACGCTGACTGGCCTGGCCGCTCTGGGTGCTAACTGCGCTGGTTGGCTTGGGTGCGCTGGCTGGCCTGGTTGACGATGCGCTAGTGACGTTACTCGCCTATGCTTGGTACCCGTGCGCGAATCAACGACCTTGCCACCAACCGTTGCTTACCTCGGCCCTAGCGGTACGTTCACCGAACAAGCTCTTTTTGCTCAACCCGACTTGGCACAGTTCCGCCATGCGCTTTTCGGTTCGATTGTGGAGGTGCTGCGGGCAGTTGAAGCGGGTCAAGTCGATTACGGTTTTGCGGCGATCGAAAACATGATTGAGGGGTCGGTCAATGCCACCACCGACACGTTGGCCTTTGATGCTGACCTAATCATCCAACGAGAGGTCGTAATCAACATCAACCTCAACTTGTTGGTGCTACCCGGCGTGGAGTTAGGTGACATTGTGCGGGTGCGTTCATACCCGATGGCTTACGCGCAATGTCGGCAGTATTTGGCCGACCATTTGCCGTCTGCGGCGATCGAAGCCACGAACTCAACCGCCGATGCGGCACGCGAACTCGCAGAGTCTTTGCGCCGTGACACCGCCGTCATCGCACCTCAGCGCGCCGCCGAAGTGTATGGGCTAGCGATGTTGAAAACCGATATCGAAGACCATCCCGACAATCAGACTCGGTTTGTTTTGGTCTCCAACCAAGGCATTGCCCCGCCAACCGGTCACGACAAGACTTCGATTGTGATCTTTCAGCGAGACGACCAGCCGGGTTCGTTGATTAGCATCCTGCAAGAGTTCGCGGCACGGCGGATTAATCTCACTAAGTTGACTAGCCGCCCAACCCGGCGAGCACTCGGAGACTATTGTTTTCTGATTGACTGCGAGGGACACATCGCCAGCGAGGTGCTCGGTGATGCGTTACGCAGCCTTCACCAGCAGCGCCACCAAGTGAAGTTTTTGGGTTCATACCCATCGGCGTACGGTAGCGAAGAAGAACAGTCAACCAATCGCGGCGTGAGTAGCGAAGCGCAGCGTTGGTTGAGCGAGTTGCGTTCACAAATCAACCCCGTTGCAACCCCACACCCACGACCCGCGTCTCGTTGAGCTCGGGTCGGTGGTAGGCCGACGTAGTAGTGTTTATGTAACTTCGCGTTATTGGTGTCGGCTCCAGCCACCGAATTTGCGGAGCCGCAACCACTGGCGACCAGAGAACCGCCACGGGGACGTTGTTTGAGGTACCGCAGTGGTGTTTTGCTGGGGCCAAAGCGCTTCGTAGGCAGCGAAGATGGCGGCCGCTTCTTCACTAGTTGGCTCAGGTCTGATTTGGGGTTTGATCACAGCGGCACGTTGCCATGTTTGCGTTGCGGCAACTCCTCACGTTTCGCTTCAAGGAGTTCAAAGCCAGCTACTACTTTCTGGCGGGTTTGCGCTGGTTCAATCACATCGTCTATGAAACCGCGTTCGGCAGCTATGTACGGGTTGGCGAGGCGCTTGGTGTAGTCATCGATCAACTCAGCACGCCGAGTTGCTGCTGCTGCGGGGTTGCTAACTTCGGCGAGTTCGCGGCGATGCAGTATTTCGACTGCGCCTTGCGGACCCATCACCGCTATTTCGGCGGTTGGCCAAGCGAAGGAAAGATCTGAGCCCACCGATTTAGAGTCCATCACCACATAGGCACCGCCATACGCTTTGCGGGTAATCACTTGTATGCGTGGCACGGTCGCTTCGCAGTAGGCGTATAAGAGTTTTGCGCCGTGACGGATAATCCCACCGTGTTCTTGGTCTACGCCCGGTAGGAAACCGGGTACGTCAACAAAAGTCAAAAGGGGTATATTGAAAGCATCGCAGGTACGCACGAAGCGGGCTGCTTTTTCTGAAGATTCGATGTCGAGCACGCCGGCCAGTATCATGGGTTGATTACCTACCACGCCAACAGCACGACCGTCGATCCGGGCAAAACCGCAGGTGATGCTACGACCCCAGTGAGCGTGGTATTCTAGGTAGTCACCGTCATCAACAACCGTGTAGATAACTTGTTTCATGTCATAGGGTATGTTGGCGTTGTCGGGAAGGATTTCGCTTAATTCGGAGCAGATCCGGTCGGGGTTGTCGGCAGGTTCCACTCGTGGGGTTTGATCGAGGTTATTCGAAGGCAAGTAACTCAGCAGGTCTTTCACGTCGTCAAGCACTTGTTCTTCGCTATCGGCAACGAACGTGGCCACCCCCGATTTGCTTGCGTGGCTAACCGCTCCGCCGAGTTCTTCTAAAGTGACTTCTTCTCCAGTTACCGTTTTCACTACATCGGGACCGGTAATGAACATGTGAGACTTCCCACGCACCATAAAAATAAAATCTGTTATTGCTGGGCTGTATACAGCACCACCTGCACAGGGCCCTAGAATCACAGATATCTGCGGGATTACTCCGGAGGCTGCGACGTTGCGAACGAAGATACCACCGTAGCCGTCGAGGGAAACTACTCCCTCTTGGATGCGCGCACCAGCACCATCGTTGAGGCCGATGATCGGTGCGCCGGTGGCTACCGCCAAGTCCATGACCTTGTGCAGCTTTTCGGCGAAGACTTCTCCAAGCGCCCCGCCCATCACCGTAAAGTCCTGCGAAAATACGAACACTTTGCGTCCGCTGATGGTTCCCCAACCGGTGATCACACCGTCGGTGTAGGGGCGGTCGGCGAGGCCCGCTTCATGGGCTCGATGACGGGCCAACATGTCTAGTTCGTTGAAAGAGCCTTCGTCTAGGAGGTAATCGATGCGCTCTCGCGCCAGCATTTTGCCTTTAGCGCGCTGACGTTTGATCGCACGCTCAGAACCAGCTTGAGACGCATTGCTCTTGCGTTTTTGCAGATCTTCCAGCTTGGCATCCATAGACAATTTAGCCATCCCCGCAATCTACCCGCACCACCAACATTTCTAGCAGCCACAGTTAGTTCCTTGTTGAACATTGTCGAGCTTACGCGTACGTTCGATGGGGATGCTTGAGAACCCATCGACCTTGCGATGTGATGGGTCAAGACATGTGCAAGGGGTGAACCTGCGCGGGGTGGGGTTTATACTGGGTTTTGTGCAGGCTCCAAGGATAGGAGCGAGTATGGGAGCTATGGACACACAAACGAGGGTGGCGGCGAGGTGTCGCCGCTACTGTGATGAGCAGAAAAAGCATGCGGTGCGGATGTTGTTCGCGTTGCGTGAGGAGCTGGGCACCTCGTCGGGCACGGTGACGCGTGTGGCGCGTCAGTTGGGTTGCGGTGAGGAGTCGTTGCGCCGCTGGGTGCCTCAGGCCGAGGTTGACGCCGGGTCGCGGGCGGGGGTGTCGACCGTTGAGAGCGAGGAGCTCAAGAGGTTGCGTCACCAGAACCGTGAGTTGCGCCGAGCCAACGAGATCTTGCAGCGTGCAGCAGTTTTTTTCGGGGCGGAACTCGACGGTTGACAGCGATGACCGTGCAGTTCATCGACCGCAACCGTCAAGAGTTCGGGGTCGAGCCTGTCTGCGCTGCGTTGCATGTGGCCCCCTCCACGTACTGGACCGCGAAGCGTCGCCCACTGTCGGCGCGGGTGCTGCGCGACGCTGAGCTGATGCCGTTGTTGTTGGTATTGTGGCAGGCCAACTATTCGGTGTACGGGTCGCGCAAGCTACAGATCGCGGTTCGACGCGTCGGGCACGGTATCGGACGCGACCACCTCGCCCGCCTGATGCGCCAGTTGGGGATCCGTGGTGTCAAGCGGACAAAGAAGGTGAACACCACCCGAGCGGACCCCAAAGCCGCACGTCCGGCCGATCTCGTCGAGCGTGACTTCACCGCGGATGCGCCGAACCTGCTGTGGGTCGCTGATCTGACCCACGTCGCCACCTGGTCCGGTGTCGCCTATGTGTGTTTCATCACCGACGCACACAGTCGCCGCATCGTGGGCTGGCGGGTCGCGTCGAACATGCGCACCCAGATGGTGCTTGACGCGTTGGAGATGGCCCGCTGGAACCGACCGACCCAACTCGAAGGCCTTGTCGCGCACACCGATGCCGGCAGCCAGTTCACCAGCATCGGTTACAGCGAACGCCTCGACGAACTCGGAGCTACGCCATCGATCGGATCTGTCGGGGACTCATATGACAACGCCCTGGCCGAAGCCGTCAACGCGCTCTACAAAACCGAACTGATCCGCGGTCCCGGCCACCGGCCGTGGCGGACCATCGACGACATCGAACTCGCCACCCTCGGCTGCATGCACTGGTACAACACCGCGCGTATCCACAGCCGCCTCAACGACATCTCACCCGACGAGTACGAAGCCGCCTACACTACAACAACAACCGACCACAACAAGACAAAAAACCACAACATTCAGCCTGCACAAAACCCAGTATGAATCAAACAACCACCAAACCAACCGCTAACATGATCGCCACCAACCACCCACCCCCGCCAACCGCTTACTGAAAAATCCGGGTTAACTGCGGTGCCGCGCTGATCCTCTGAAAGGATGCCGCGGAATGCTTTGTAACCTCAGTTTGTCGGCAGCCATTCGGGAGCAGATGACAAAGGTCACCGATTTTCCTCATCGACATTGGTCGTCTCTGCGAAGCGGACGTCGGGGCCACCCGCATCTCCAACAACCTCCTCTCCTTCTTGAATATTGCTACCTGTTAAATAATCGATTCGGCCGTACTATGCCTGACCGTTTCGTGTAGTGTCATACCCTGTTGGTAAGGTGTTGTTATGTTTGATTCTATGATTTCGCAAACCCGGCAGGTGGTCACTGTTGGGCGTTCGCGTGGCGAGTTGGAGGGTTTGGTTGCTGGTGCTGGACGGGTTGTGGCGGCGTTGCATGCGTTGCAGGCGCGTTGCGCTACTGAGATTGAGGGGCTTGATGACGGCGGGTTGAACTCGAAAGTCGTTTTGCGTGACGCGGGGCGCATGTCAACACGTGCTGCTAACAGAGTCGCGCGGACTGCTGCTGGGCTCGCGGAGATGCCGAAACTCGCAGAGTCTTTGGCTAACGGTGCGATCACTGTTGAACACGTTGAAGTGGCGGTGGGGGCGACTGCGAAAACTTCGCCTCAACAAGTTGACGATCAACTCTCAGAACTTGCTGAGGGTTCATCTGTTGATGTGTTCACTGAACAATCAAGGCGTTGGGTCAACAGCAAACAACCCAACAACAACGCTGAACGATATGAACAACAACGCAAAAACCGGTTGTTGAAGCATT
>JAHQYM010000119.1 GCA_024421095.1 Acidimicrobiia bacterium | reverse complement strand
TTCTGGTCTCCGAGCCGACTCTGCTCGCGTTCGGGACTGTGTCTGATCTAGCCAACCGGATCGGAACGAGCCGACCGTCGATCGTGCGGTTCGCCAACAAGCTGGGGTTCGACGGCTACGCATCGCTTCAGACTCTGGCCCGGCGGAGAGTCGAGGACGACCTCTCCCGCCCGCGTGACCGCATCAGGCGCGACCCCACCGAGGGGCCCTCGGCGCTCGACGAGCTCGTCGAAGGGTTCGAGTCGGCCGCAGCCACGGTGGCGCGAGGTGAGATACGGGCCATCGCCGAGCGGGCTGCGTCCGCCGGGTCGGTCTGGATCGTCTCGGGGGAGACCTCATTGGCCGGCGCCTACGCACTGCGCAGCGGCCTCTCCATGATCCGGCCCCGGGTGTACCTGATCGAGGGGCACTCCGCTGGCCGCGACCTCGTCGATGCCGGACCGGGAGACCTGGCGATCGTCATCGCCTTCTACCGCTACCGCAACTTCTCGGTGTCCGTGGCCAGCACCCTGGTCGGCCAGGGAGTTCCACTAGCGGCAGTGACTGACAGCCCGCTGTCCCCGCTGGCAGACGCAGCCGAGGTGCTGTGCCAAGTGTCGGTACCGGCCGTCGGCCCATTCGACAGTTCCGTTCCCGCGGTGGTAGTCGCCGAGCTGATAATCGCCGACGTCGCAGTGCTAGTCCAAGCAGAAGCCAAAAAACGCGTCGACCGCCTCGAAGCACTCTGGTCCGCAACCGAAACCTTCCTCCCCCGAAGCTAGACCCGAACTCGATTTATGCATAGAGTTTCCGCTACACGCAAGCGTGAAACACAAGCGTGAAGCACAAGCGTGATGTTTTGCTGTTGTGACTGAGGCCACCATTGTTGACCTCAACGCTTCAGCCGCCAAAGCGACTCTCGAACCAGACAACACCTGTAACTCTGGGCACGTATTTCGGGTTCAAGTGCCGTTAAGAGCAAGTTGTCGAAGGTTCCCTTTAGGCGCAATGCTAATCCCAGATTGCTACTATTTGCCATTGGTTGGCTTCTAGGGCTACTAGGCGGGCTAGACCATCATCGGTTAGAAGCTGAAAACGAGCTTGTCGGCAACGGCGTTCGTCATCCCACCAACGTTCTTCAATGGGCCACGGTCCAGCCCAAGCAACAACTTTGTATGGGCGATTTTCGACTACTAGCCAATGTGGTGGAGAGGACAGCATGCCGTGTCCGTTGACTGTAACGTTTGCGCTGTCAGCATCAAGCACTTCCACTGCATAAGGGGTCGACAACACTTGAGTGGGTGAAGGGGCAGGCAAAGCTCCAGGCCATGGGGCAACACCGTCAACGCTAGTGGAACGTGGTGTGTCTGACGTTGTAACCGCTCTACCCAGAAGCTCAACATCAGCGGACGGAACCAACTTCAGTTGCTCATGATGATGGCGGCCACCTTGATATATAGGCACCTGCACTGCTGTCGCACCAAGTTGCCCCTGGAGGCGATCCGCTACCCGCCAGGCCCGCCTATCGGCCTCGTTTGTTTCGTTGCCAGCACTGTAACTACCCCAGAAATCAAGCTGCTTGCCGTCAGCCGCAATCACTTCTTGAGGTGCTAAAACAACTCGGGTTATGCCTCCCGTAGGTCGTGGTGTTGAACCAGAAGCTCGTCCGTTCAGCCAACCGTCTAACTGCCAACGCACCCGTTCTGTTATCAACCCCGCCGAAAAGGCACCTGCATCACTGTTACGCCAGACACGCACCATCGATTCGCCGTGTTCGGTCTCTGCCTCAATAGCGATACGAGTGCATTCCACCCCTTCTGAGCTAAGACGCTGTTGAAGTTCAGCAGCCAATGAACGAGCACAGAAAGCCACCCTATCGATACGGTCTGCGGGAGGGTCTATCTCGCTGGCCACAGACCAATCAGGCGCTGGAGGCTGCTCGGTTGGTATGTGTTCGTCTAGGCCTTTGGCGAGACGATGCGCGCGCATTCCCTCATTACCGAAGCGCGCTAGAACATCTGTGGCTTTGAGAGCTGCGAAAGCCCCGAGAGTGTTGAGGCCGAGTCGTGCCAACACCTCAACCAACTCAAAGCGGTTGTCTGGAGTGCGGCGCTTGCTTGACTGATAGCCGCCGCTGATTTCTTGGTGGAGCAGCACAGATATCGGCATTGGCGCTAGGAACACAGGGCTGCGCCCCGGTTCAACGATACGTGTTGGAGTAGCGGAGCGTGTTGGAGTAGCGGAGCGTGCTGCGAGTAAAGCTGCGAACGGCCCATCAGCCACACCCACACGAACAACATCGGTAGCTGCATCCCCCGAACATTTGGGGAACAGCTCCCCAATAACCTGACCTGTTTTGCTAAGCACCAACTCGGTTAACACTTTTTCGCCACCGAAATATCGTGTGGGACCACGAGTAGTGAATGCACAAGTTCCTAAGCGGGTGACCTCAACGTTTGGTGTCACATCGTCGAGTGCGGCGAGAACCGGCTCAAAAGTTTGCGCCTCTCGGCTAAGGTCACGTGCATGAACCGTGAGTTCAACACAACGTGCTTGCGCCTCTCGTTTACGAAGCCCACGGATAACGCCTTGCTTTCTGGCTGCTGGGGAAGCAGCCACGACCCGGTTGGCGTAAACTACCGCCACTGGTTCATCAAATGAACAGCCCAGAGCAAGCACTGGCCAATCGAGGCACCACAACACCAAAGTCCGCACAGCCACAGCCACAGCCATGTTTACATCGCCGACAAGGTTGTGTGCATTGCTTGATCAGAACGCAACGGTAAACCGCTATGTGTTGACATTGGAGTATCGACGCGTCTTGGTGTACCGTCGGGGCCGGGGAGAAGCAACGAAGCCGTTCTGGCTTTTGAGGCCGCGCCACGGCCTTGAGCACAGACCTCCACCTTCCGCGAACGCAACAGACCGTACCCCTCTCCGAGCCCCAACCACTCTGACGCGGTCACCTGCACTCCGATATCAACTCCAGATGCTTCCCTCGAACCGATCTGTATCAACACCGATCCGCTTTCTCGCAAACGGGCTGCTAAACGACGCAGTTCAGAAGGGCCAATCCGCAAACTCGGCCCAACTATCACCACATCAACAGCACCAACAAGTGCAGCTATGACACCAACGTTAGTTGAAGTGTCAACTGTGTCAACAACTAGCAGCCTTTCAAGAGCAACCCCTGCCTCAGCTACAGCAGCAAGCCCCAACCCGTCAACACCCACAAAGGCAGTCCATGAACCGGCTTGTGAAGGACCTGCTGCCAAAAGCAGAGCAAGAGACGTAGCTCCAATACCATTGACAGCAACCGTGAAACCACGCTGAAGCGACCCACCGACAAAGAGTTCAGAAAGAGTTGGCAGAAGCGGCAACATGCGTTGGTTAGCCAACACCAAAGGCGTTACCTGCTCAGCGACAAGCCGTAAACCGGCTCGGCGCTCAACATGCGACTCGGCAAAAGCAGCAGCGACCATCAGTTCAGTATCGAACACTTGTTCGCTTTTTGCAACCTCTTGACGCTCGTCCTTGAGCGCCAAGAGCCAATCAAGAGCCGGTCAAGAGCCGGTCAACTGCCCATTGCATGCGAACATATGTTCGTATACGGTTAGGGTTATGGACTGGCAGTATCCCAACACTCGTTGGAAAGACCTTGAAAATATCCTTTCAGACCGTGGAGCACCCCTTACCTCACGCTCGACCTCACGCTCGCAGCAGCCTCAAAGAAAGAAACCAGAACCCACCTCGTTTTGGAAGCAAACTGCGGTTCCCTACGCAGAGTTGCATTGCCACTCAAACTTTTCGTTTCTTGACGGTGCCTCACATCCCGAAGAACTAGTCAACGAAGCTGCCCGGCTCGGGTTAGAAGCGTTGGCTCTCACCGACCACAACGGCTTTTACGGCATCGTCCGCTTCGCCGAAGCTGCCCGTGCTGTGGGCCTTCGCACCGTCTTTGGCACTGAACTCACGCTCGCTTGGCAATCAGCACATAATCTCGATAGAACTGGCCCAGCCGACCCGAAAGGACAACACCTGCTGGTGTTAGCCCGTGACCCGCAAGGTTACGCCCGGTTAGCTCAAGCTATCAGCGAAGGGCAGTTGGCAGGCAAGAAAAACGCTCCGCAAATATGTTATGAACGCCTTGTTGAACTTGGCGGCGTGGGCACCGGCGACCATTGGGTGGTGCTCAGCGGATGCCGCAAAAGTGTGGTGCCCGAGGCGTTAGTCCAGCTAGGGCCAGCCGCAGCGGCTAGAGAACTTGAACGGCTAGTTGCCGATTTCGGTCGTTCGAATGTGGTTGTGGAGTTGTGGGATCATGGCCTACCAACCGATTCGGTTCGCAATGATGAACTCGCTGCCTTGGCAGTGTCGCAGCGTCTCAAAGTGATCGCTAGCGGTAATGTGCATCAGCACAGTGTTGCCCGTCAACGTTTAGCTGCAGCGATGGCCGCGGTGCGTGCCCGCCGCAGCCTTGAAGAAATAGACGGTTGGCTCCCCCCCACTGGTCGCCCCTTACGCTCTGGCGCTGAACAAGCCGTCCGTTTTGCTCGTTACCCGGGTGTGGTTGCCGCAGCAGCCGATCTGGGCATTGAGTGTGCATTCGATTTGCAACTCATTGCCCCCCAACTGCCGCCTTTCCCGTGCCCCGATGGGTTAGATGAGATGACGTATCTACGCCAAATCGTGGAGCAAGGCGGTGCTCACCGTTACGGTAACCGTTCGGCTGAGCGAGTTGCGGGAGCTTGGATGCAACTTGATAGAGAGTTGGCGCTCATCGAACAGCTCGGGTTTCCTGGCTATTTCTTAGTTGTGTATGACATAGTTGAGTTCTGTCGCAAGTCTGGAATCCTTTGCCAAGGGCGGGGTTCAGCAGCGAACTCGGCGGTGTGTTTTGCTTTAGGTGTCACCAACGTTGATGCTGTTTCGTTGGGATTGCTGTTTGAACGTTTCCTGTCTCCTCAGCGTGACGGCCCACCCGACATAGACATAGATATAGAAAGCGACCGGCGTGAAGAGGTCATTCAATACGTCTACCAAAGACATGGGCGCCATCACGCTGCTCAAGTCGCCAACGTGATTACCTACAGACCCAAGTCGGCGATTCGGGATATGGCCAAAGCGCTCGGCTATTCCACAGGGCAGCAAGACGCTTTCTCAAAACAAGTCGACCGTTGGCACAAAATCGCTCTGAACGAAGCGCAACGCGATACCGACATTCCACCGCTAGTGTTAGAACTCGCTGCCGAAATCGAACATTTTCCGCGTCATCTTGGTATTCATTCGGGTGGTATGGTGATATGCGACCGGCCCATTATTGAAGTGTGTCCAGTTGAGTGGGGGCGCATGGCCGACCGCAGCGTACTCCAATGGGACAAAGACGACTGTGCGGCTGCAGGTCTCGTGAAGTTCGACCTGCTGGGGTTGGGCATGCTCTCAGTGCTGCGCTACACCATTGACCTCATCGCCGAGCACGAAGGCAAAAAAATCGACCTCGCGATGTTGCCACAAGACGACCAAGTTTACAAAATGATGCAGCAGGCCGACACGATTGGAGTGTTCCAAATCGAGTCACGAGCACAGATGGCTACTCTGCCACGCCTCAAACCCCGATGTTTTTATGACCTCGTTGTGGAAGTGGCGCTGATCCGTCCCGGCCCGATCCAAGGCGGTTCGGTGCATCCCTACATTCGGCGGCGCAACGGACTCGAAAAAGTAACCTATCTACATCCACTACTCAAAAATTCTTTGGCTAAAACCCTCGGCGTTCCCTTGTTTCAGGAACAGTTGATGCAGATTGCGATTGATGTTGCCGGGTTCAGTGCCGCCGATGCTGACGAACTCCGCCAAGCAATCGGCTCCAAGAGAAGCCAAACACGCATGGAACGGCTTAGAGCACGCTTCTTTGAAGGCATGCGCTCTCGGGACATAAGCGACGATACCGGCGAGCAGATCTGGCTCAAACTAGCAGCCTTCGCTAATTACGGTTTCCCTGAGAGCCATTCGGTTTCGTTCGCGTATCTTGTTTATGCCTCGGCCTGGCTCAAATACCACTATCCCGCTGCGTTTTGTGCGGCGTTGCTCAATGCTCAACCAATGGGGTTCTGGTCACCGCATACCTTAGTTGGTGACGCACGTCGCCATAATGTGGTGGTTAACACTGTTGACCTCAACGCTTCAGCCGCCAAAGCGACTCTCGAACCAGACAACACCAGCAACGGCGGTTGGGCGGTGCGGCTCGGCTTCGGATACGTGCGTGGGATCGGCACAGAAATAGCTGCCCAGATTGACGCTAACCGCCCCTACAACTCAGTTGAAGATCTCCGCCGCAAGATACCCAACATGTCTCTCACAGCGCTTGAGATGCTTGCCACCGCAGGAGCGTTCGGTTGTTTTGGCATCGATCGGCGAGCAGCATTGTGGACGGCTGGAGCGATGAGCCAGACCACAAAAGATCGTTTGCCAGGGATTGTTACTGGCACCATGGCACCTTCTTTGCCGCGTATGTCTGCAGCTGAGTTAGCAGGATCCGATCTTTGGGCTACCGGCATCGCCCCCGACGGGCACCCCACCATCTTTATTCGTTCTGAACTCAGTGAAGCTGGTGTAGTCACCGCCGCTGGTCTTGCTGACCGTCAACATGGTGAACGGGTTTTGGTTGGGGGTGTGGTAACGCATCGCCAACGACCACCCACAGCTGGCGGTGTGACGTTTTTGAGTTTGGAAGACGAAACCGGTTTAGTGAACATAGTTGTCTCCGCAGGTTGCTGGTTGCACCACAAACACACGGCGCTTGGTGCTTCGGCGTTACTGATTCGTGGCCGGCTCGAAAAGGCTGACGGAGCTATCAACATAGTCGCCGAGAAACTCCAATCCCTTGATGTAGGGTGTGCGGTGGCCCCCAGCCGAAACTTCCATTAACGCGAACCGGCCGATTGGGGCGACCCGTGTCGCTTGTGATGCGGATTTTGTTGGGGGCTGTTGTTGGCCCCCATTAACCGTGTTGCCGATACCGTGTTGCCGATACCGTGTTGCCGATGGTTCTGCTGGACGCGACCGACGCGCTGAATGCATCCGGGCGGGGGCCCGACCGGTGGCGGTTGTGCCGTGCGGGCATCGTCAACGTCTACCAGTACGAGAACGAGGTGCTGCATTTCGCCGGGGGGCGGTTGTTGCTGCGGGGCGTCAACGGTTCGGGAAAGTCCACGGCGATGCGGATCCACGCCTTGGGACCCGAAGCTACGAGATGCCTTCAATCGCCGCCGCCTCATCGTCCACGAAGAGTTCCTGCTCGACCACCTGCTAGACGAGTTCAACGCACTTGTGTTCGATCCCTGA
>JAHQYM010000118.1 GCA_024421095.1 Acidimicrobiia bacterium | reverse complement strand
CTGATGATGATCACCGCAACGAAACGGTGACGGTGACGCATGCCATCAACCAGGCTGACACTGCGGACACGGTTTATGACGATGTTTCGTCGGTGACGGTGAGCGTGTCGGTGACTGATGATGACACTGCTGCGGTGACGGTTAGTGGGACCACGTTGACTGTGGGTGAGGCATCCTCTGGGACGTATACGGTGAAGTTGGCGACGCAGCCGTCTGGTAATGTGGTGGTTGGGGTGTCGAGTGGCGACACGGCTGCGGTGTCGGTGTCGCCCGCGAAGTTGACGTTTACCACCTCGACTTGGAACACGGCGCAGTCGGTGACGGCGGCTGGTGTCGCTGATGATGACCACGTCGACGAGACGGTGACGGTGTCTCACGTCATCGACGCGGCCAACACCGGCGACGATACTTACGACTCGGTCTCGGTGGCTGGTGTGACCGTAACGGTGACTGATGATGACACGGCTGCGGTGACCGTCAGCGAAACGAGTTTGACGGTGACTGAGGGTGCGACCGGTACGTATACGGTGAGGTTGGCGACGCGGCCGTCTGGTGATGTGGTGATCGATGTGTCTAGTGCCGACACGGCGACGGCGACGGTGTTGCCCGCGAAGTTGACGTTCACCACCTCGACTTGGAACACGGCACAGTCGGTGACGGTGACGGGTGTGCAAGACGCTGGTTACGCCAACAACGAGGTGTCGGTGTCTCACAGTATCGACACTGCCAACACCGCCGACACGGAGTATGACGCGTTGTCGTCGTTGGGGTCGGTGACCGTAACGGTGACTGATGATGACTCTGCTGGGGTGACGGTCAGTGGGACCACGTTGACTGTGGGCGAGGGCTCCGAGGGCACGTATACGGTGAGGTTGGATGCGCAGCCGACCGGTGATGTGGTGGTCGCGGTGTCGAGTGCCGACACGGCTGCGGCATCGGTGTTGCCTGTCAAGTTGACGTTCACCACCTCGTCTTGGAATACGGCACAGTCGGTGACGGTGACGGGTGTGCAAGACGTTGGTTACGCCGATAACGAGGTGTCGGTGTCTCACAGTATCGACACTGCCAACACCGCCGACACGGTGTATAACGCGTTGACGTCGTTGGGATCGGTGACGGTGACGGTGTCTGATGATGATGCTGCTGGGGTGACTGTGTCGGAAACGAGTTTGTCGGTGGTTGAGAGTGCACCGGTGAGGTATACGGTGGTGTTGGATGCGCAACCTGCGGATAGTGTGACGGTCACCGCTACGAGTCAAGCACCGGGTAAAGCTACGGTTTCTGCGGCTTTGGTGTTCACTACCGATAATTGGTTTACGCCGCAAACGTTCACGGTGATTGGTGTGGAAGCGGGTTCTTCGTCGATTACGCATGCGGCGGTGAGCAGCGATGCTGGTTATCAGATCAATGCGATAGGTACGGTGATTGTGACGGTGACGGTGCCGCCGCAGGTGTTCGTTCCACCACCACCGCCTCCGTCGCCGGCGGCTCTGGTGTTGACCACCAGCGCGGATGATAACGCTGTTGTTGAAGGTGCTTCGGTGGTTGTCACCGCGACGCTTGATCAGGCGGCGGTATCGGCGGTGTTGGTGACGTTGACCGCGACGGGCACCGCTACAGAAGGCGCGGATTATACGTTGCCTGCGGCGTTTATTATCGCGGTTGGAGAAACCGCTGCTTCGGGTACGGTGCAGATACTCGACGACGCGAACGCGGAAGACCCAGAAACGATTGTGTTGACTGCGGCGGGCACGGGTTTGACGGTCACACCGGTGACGTTGACGGTCACAGACAACGCCTCAGACGTAACAGAAGACGGTGATCCCGAAGAGATCGATCCGGTTGACCCTGTGGAAGACCCGGTCGACCCCGAACAAGACCCCGACGAAACAGACGATAGTGACCCCGAAGACATTGATGGCGGTGAGGCTGGGGAAATCCCGGCTCTGCCGGTGCGAGCAGTTGCTTGCCGTTCGGACTCAGATGCCGCGACCACACCGTTCACTGACATAGGCCAAACCGTGTTTACCAACGACATTGAATGCGTCTACGCGATTGAGGTGACGACCGGTACGAGTGAGACCACCTTCTCGCCTGGCGAGACGGTCACTCGTGGGCAGATGGCATCGTTTATGGCTCGGTTGTATGAGAAACTTAAAGGTGCGTCTGCTCCGGTGGTGAGCACACCGTTCACCGACGTGGATCAAGGCTCATATGCCTATGACGACGTGAGCCGTGTATACGGGCTGGGATTGACGACTGGTACGAGTGAGACGACGTTCTCGCCTGACGACACGGTCACTCGTGGGCAGATGGCATCGTTTATGGCTCGGTTGTATGAGAAACTTAAAGGTGTGTCTGCTCCGGTGGTGAGCACACCGTTCACCGACGTGGATCAAGGCTCATATGCCTATGACGATG
This sequence comes from Acidimicrobiia bacterium, assembly GCA_024421095.1. Lineage (GTDB taxonomy): Bacteria > Actinomycetota > Acidimicrobiia > Acidimicrobiales > Aldehydirespiratoraceae > VXYK01. The sequence continues at coordinate 4,933 of JAHQYM010000118.1, read as the reverse complement.
TGAGCCGTGTATACGGGCTGGGGTTGACGACTGGTACTAGCGAGACCACCTTCTCGCCTGATGACACGGTCACACGTGAACAGATGGCATCGTTCCTCGCCAGACTCTACCGCGTCCTCACCGTAGAACCAAACCAAGACTAACACCACGGGAGCAAGGCATCACGATCTCCGACCCCACCGCACAAAACTCGTGTGAGAACTCCAAGGTGAGCGGCGATATACACGCAAGCGCATCAAATCAAAAGATAACTCCTGCACATCATCGGCGAACCATCGCGGCACCACGCCGAAACCAAAATAACATTTTGGGACGCACGCTTCGTGATACACGCTTTCGTGATACACGCCTTTTAGATACACCCCCGAGTTGCGATGAGGATTATTAGCATCCGTGATGCATAATACTGGAATGCCCAGTGGCGAGTTAACCCTAGAAACTGATCACCTTGACCGGCTCGTGACCCGTAATGCTATTGCAGGTCTAAACGAGTTGGTTTGGAACAGCTTAGATGCGGAAGCAACAAGGGTAAGCATTACCGTGGAGTTAACTGGTCTCGGAGCAGTGGACAAAGTGATAGTTTCGGATAACGGCCACGGGTTCGCGCCCGACGAGGTCAATGTTCTGATGTCGTCGCTCGGTGGGTCTTGGAAAGCAACCAAAGCTAACCGGAAGACGAAACGCAATCAGCGGTTTCTCCATGGTAAAAAAGGCGAAGGCCGATTCCAAGCCTTCTGCCTTGGAGACCATGCGTGTTGGGAGTCAGTCGCAGAAGTTGACGGCACGCGCCACTTGACAAATCTAACTATCAGTCGTCCAAATCTGAAAATGTTTGATTGGAATTCGCAAGAAACCGAACGCCCCGAAGGTACCACTGTGACGGTGTCGGTCGGGTCGAAAGAGATCTCGACGCTAGCGGGCAACGGTTCGGCAATTCGTTTGTTGGAACGATTAGCTCTTTATCTAACGCAATATCCAGAAGTTGAGATCAGCTTCAACAATGAATTGCTTGACCCTACCCCATTGATTGATAGACGTGAGACGCTTGAATTGAACTATGCCAATAGCCACGGGCGACTGATGGTTTCGGTCATTGAGTAGCGACACCAAATCAAACGAGCACTTTACCTATGCGACAGCGAAGGGATCACGTTACATGAAATACAACCACAGATCCAGGCACCTGGGGTCTATTTCACGGCCTATGCGCGATGGGAAGGCTTTCGAGTCCACGAGAGCGAATTGCTTCTCGCAGATGCAGGGTTTCCGGAAACCGCTGAGGTGATTGAAGTGACACGAGACGCGCTTCGCAGTCATTTTAGGCAACGCGCGATTGAACGAACCCAACACCTAGTTGAGGAATGGCGCGATGAAAAAGTTCACCCTTATCCAGAACCTCCGACAGACGATGTCGAACGTGCTGAACAAGCGCTATTCAATTATGTGGCTGTTACCGCCGCCAATGCCGTCAATAGTATCGACGACCACCAAGCTAAAGCTCTCAGCCTCCAGACAATGAAGCTAGCGTTAGTTCAGGATCCAAGCGCGGTATCTCTCATCTTCCGTGAAGTGTTGGCACTGCCAGAACAAAAACTCAACGAATTGCAGGCCTTGCTTTCTAAAACATCGCTTACCGCGTTAGTCGGTGCAATGAAGACAGTGACTGACAGACTCCGTTACATCGGAAGTTTACATGAAATCTTGTTCAACGCCGAAATATCTCCTAAAATATCAGAACGAGCTCATCTTCATACAATAATTGGCTCGGAACCTTGGCTTTTTGGTGAAGAATTCGCATTACACATCTCCGACCAAGGACTCACCAAATTGTTGAACGCACACGCACAGTTACTCGGACGAAAGGATGCGATTGCCGAGTCGGTCCGAGATTCCGATGGTCGCGTCCGCCGGGTTGATTTCATGTTTGCGAGGGTACTTGAACACAACCGCAATTCACGCGAGCACCTCGTCGTCGAGATCAAAAACCCAACAATCTGCTTGGGCGAGGAAGAACTTCGACAAGTCGAAAAATATGCTAGAACCGTTGCCAACGATGCCCGGTTTGATGCCAACACGACTGAATGGGATTTCCTTTTGGTCGCTAACGAGATGAATGAATATGTTCAAGACCGCTCCAACCAACCAGACAAACCTAAGGGTTTAGCGTTTGAGACTCCAAATCGAAGATTGCGAGTTTGGGTTAGAACTTGGAGCGCAATTCTCGCCGAGGCCGAACATCGCATGAAGTTCATTAAGACTCAGTTGCAGTATGACCCTGGCAGCGAGGATGCGCTAGAATATTTCAAAGAAAACTACCCCGAATGCGTACCAGAATTGGGGTAGTCGCCACTTCATGCTCACCAACAAAGGTATTGACTCGTCACTGGTCGGCAACGAGACTGCCGACTAGTCCACAACCACCTCCAACGCACGAATCCGACGCAGATGCAACCGCATCCGTATAACATCACTAGCAATCGAAGCCCTCCTAGATATTTGGTTTATAACATTCACCAATACCAGCAGGGCCTCAACCCAAACTCAAGGACCCCCAAACACCCCCCATCCCACGTTTACGCTCAGGCTCAAACGCTTCAGCTCAACCAAGAAGCAGGATTGGTCATTGGGCCGGACATAGCTATACTCCTTGTGGGAAGGTGGCCTTCATGGTCGTGGGGGCCCTAATGAAGGAGCGGTTTCTTTGCTCGAAGTGGAAAGCGGACGGTGCATTGTGGTGGCGGATGATTGGCTTGGGTCTGGACTACGGGCACAAACCACCCGGTCAGAATTCGTTTCACGACTGATCCGGACCTCCGGTTGTGAACTCCTGTCCAAGGTGTTTCCGAATCTCAATTCCGGCACTCGGATCCCATACGAGAAAATGTCGGTGCGAGTACAGAACTGTTTCCTGCGAGATCGAGCACTCATCACCTGGCGAGACCTCTGTGAGTGCTCCGTCGCAGACCTCCTGCAAGTGCGAAATGCAGGAGTCATCTCGGTGTCCGAACTTCTCGAACATGCACTTGTCGAAGCAATCACCCGGCACTGTTCCGGTATTGAAACGTTTTCAAAAATGCCGGGCCTGGAGGTCGTTGATATTGAGTTGGAGGAGGCGATATTTGATCTGGACAGACTCAACGAGTTGCCGCTTGAAGGTGACCAGCCTAACGATGCAGATCCGCGATCAATCTTGGACGTTCTCTCAGACCAGGCGCAGGAGATTTTCTGTCGACGCAACCTTGAGGCACCCACCCCGTCGTTCCGGGCGCTAGGAGATGAACGTGGTGTCAGCGGCGAAGCTATTCTGCGGACCGTACGGAGGGCCGAGGTGAAGTTGGCAGTTGCTCTTGTCTCCGAGGAACATCGTCCGTTGCGTTGGCTCGTCTCACATTTGCGACGTACTCTTGGTTGCGCGTATCCAGTCAGAGACCTCGCTGGAGTTGAGCAACTCAAACCTTGGGTGGGCGACCCCCTGAGCAGAGACCTACTCCTATGGCTGGCAGGGCCCTACGAGCAGAGTGACGGATGGTTGCTCGCAAGAGGCACATCAATTAGTGATCTGAGGCGCTTTGTGCGAGAGTATTGTGATCTTGATTCGGCACCAACAGTCGAGGATATTGTTTCTCGACTCTCAACAATGGGTGTCGTCGGGAGTGCTGCACACGAACTCATTGCTGACGCGGATCGTTTTCGGATCGTCGGCGGACAGGTCTTCGTCTGGGACGGGACGCTCATTGACAAGGCGGTTACCGTGCTTTCCCTGCTAGGTAGACCTGCGACCGACAAGGAAATTCTTGATCACATCGGGGGTAAGGGATCGCTCCGCTCGTTTCGCAATCGACTCATGGATGAATCCGCCTTCATGCGCACGGACCGGCACGATTTTGCGCTTCGCAAGTGGGCTCTTGAGGAATACTCAGGCATTTCAGAAGCAATTGCGGAACGCATTGAGCGTGCGGGTGGCGAAGTCGATCTTGAAGATGTTGTCGCTGAACTCCTCGCTAGCTTCGATATCTTGGAATCTTCTATCCGCCAGTATGCCACTGCATATCGTTTTGTTATCAACGATGGCCGAATCCGGCTTCGTACCGACGAAGAGATTGAGATCCCCGTGAGCCACACCAACCCTCTCACGGCGGCTGGCACGTTTCAGCCGGAGATGCACCGGATCCGGTATGCCCTAGACGTAACTGCTGATACGATACGTGGCTCAGGTCGAGGATTGCCTCGCCCGCTCGCACGGGCGCTAGGTGCCACCCCGGGGGCTGAGCAATCTTATCGATCACCCGAAGGGGCCGTGCGCGTCATGTGGCGGATGGGTTCAGCGAATGGTCCGGATATCGGGAGTCTAAGGGCTTTTTGTGTCCGGGAAGAGGTTTCGGTCGGTGACTCTATTGTGCTCGGTTTTGATCTTCTTGAGAAATCAGTCGATGTTTCTATTGTCAAACCCGATGCGCCGATCAACGAACGCGTCAAGTGCTATACCGGGATCGATGAACCCCATCCGCAAGTCGCGCTCGCTAAGGCGCTAGATGTGCCTCCCGAAGCCGTTCGGTCGATGCTGCGCCAACGAGGCGACGGCGCACTTGTTGACGCACTTGTTGACGCACTTGTTGACGCACTTGTTGACGCACTCCCTGAGTATGATATTGATCCCGGTCTTCAACAACCTCACTCCGACCCAACACCCGAACTGCCTGTATAGCGCAGGAGTGTTGTGCAGATGTCCAGCCGGCCTAGTCAACGGAGGTCAGAATATTCGTGATCGGTCTCCATAGCGATGACACTCCCTCCGCCTGCAAACCATCATTCATGCGTGGTCGCCCGCGTGACTAAGATGTGAGGCAGTGACAGGTTACTTGCGATACCACCCGGTGGTGAATGACGCAGATCGTGAGGTTGAATCCGTACGGCCTCAGCGGATGTTGGTCGT
>JAHQYM010000117.1 GCA_024421095.1 Acidimicrobiia bacterium | reverse complement strand
CACCTGAACCAGAACCCCCGACAACCTTTTGCCCCGACCCGAGCGCAGAACCACCGACAGCGTCAGGCCCGGTCCCGAACCCGGAAGCGCCGCCGGGGTCAGTCTCCACACCCGAACCACCAACAGCTTCAGACCCTGACCCGAGAGCCGAACCACGAACAACCTCACGCCTTTCATCAAGCCCGGGGCCACCGTCTAAAGTGGGCTCCCCAGCAGTTTCGTCCGACAATACGGACGCGGCATCCCCACCTGCCGGAGCGCTTGCACCGAGGCCAGTACCCGAACCAGGCAAAATGTCCTCACCCAAGCCAGCACCCGAGTCGGTCACGGCCACGACCGAATCTGTGCCGCCGCCCGACTGGGCCAACCGCGTCAACACCACCGGTGCCACCACCAGCAGACCCAAAAAGGCCCACACACAGAGCCGCCTAAGCGATCTGTGACTTCGCAATTTGCTTCGCGACAACATTTCTGCCTCCATTTGCCCGCGGTCAGCAAATTATACCTCACCCGACTGCTCCCTCTCAACGTATCGCCATTGCAAGACCCAAGCAACAATTTGCACCCTCACGGGGCACTGATCGCACCGGGAGGACTCCACCGCGAAATCTGCTTTCGTGCTGGGCGGCGCGCATGACCCGAACATGGCTAGGAGGAATCGATGCCGTCGACCGGGTCGTGGTCGGTGGTTCGGGCTACGGGGTGTTGTTGTACGGTGTCCGAGTTTGACCGGTTCTTCCACTGAACTTGCTCGCCGCACCGACGCGATGCTGCCCGAAAAAGCAAGGACGAAGGTCAGGGCACTTCGCCCTTCATCACGAAACCCTTCATCAGGAAGCGGCCGACTATGGATGCCACCCCACCACAATCCACCCAAGAGGCAATGCCGCAAACCAATAGACGGCAATTGCGCCGTAGTCACGTCTGTGGACGTAGGCCTAGTTCACGGAGATGCGCCTTGTCGATTAGAGACGGTGCGTTGGTCAACGGATCGGCACCAGACTGCGTTTTAGGAAAGGCAATAACCTCTCGAATGTTGGTTTCGCCGGCCAAAATGGCCACCAACCGATCGATTCCGAAAGCAAAACCAGCGTGAGGCGGCGCGCCGTAACTGAGCGCGTCAAGCAGAAAACCGAACTTGCGCTGCGCCTCGTCGGGGGGAATGCCCAAACAAGCAAACACCTTGTTTTGAATATCTTGGCGATGGATACGCACGCTCCCCGAACCGAGCTCCCAACCATTGAGCACCAGATCATAGGCTTGCGAACGCACACCCAAAAGGGCTTCGCCGCTTGCACCGAGCAGTTCCAAGTCGTGAGGATGCGGCATCGTGAACGGATGATGGGCCGCGAGTGGCAAGCCATCGGCCCCGAACCCTTCAAACAGTGGGAAGTCCACAACCCACAAGTAATGCAACCCTCCTTCGTTCACCGCGGGCCGACCAAGCTCAAGCCTCAACAAACCCAACACATGCCGAACTAGTTGGTGCTCATCAGCAACGAGGAACACCATGTCGCCCACGTTCGCACCCAAAGCAGAAATCACCGCAGCCGACTCCGCTGCGCTCAAGAATTTGGCAACGCCAGCGTCAAGCACCGCCAAGCCATCGCGTTGCGCCACCTTCATCCAAGCTAAACCTTTGGCACCCCAGCGTTGGCAAGCCTCAACCAGAGAATCAATCTCCTTTCGGCTGAGTGTTGCGGCACCACCCGGCATACAGATACCTTTCACGCAAGGTGCCCGAAAAACTCTCGCTTGAGTGTCGGCAAATGCGTCAGTCAACTCCACTAATTCCATACCGAAACGCACATCGGGTTTGTCGGAACCGTAACGCTCCATGGCATCGAGCCAACTGATGCGCGGAAACTCCGTGGGCCGCACACCAGTCACCGCTTCGGTCGCTTCAGCGATAGCGAAAGAAATGAACCGGAAAATGTCGTCTTGGCCCACGAAACTTGCTTCAGCGTCGAGTTGCATGAACTCAAACTGCCGATCGGCACGCAAATCTTCATCTCGCAAACAACGCGCAACCTGGTAGTAGCGATCCACGCCACCCACCATGCATAGTTGCTTGAACAACTGCGGGCTCTGCGGAAGCGCATAAAAACTCCCAGGCTCCTTACGAGAAGGAACCACGAAGTCTCGCGCTCCTTCCGGTGTTGAAGCCACCAGCATTGGTGTCTCAACCTCAACAAAACCTTGCGTTTCCATACCGCGCCTAATCGCACTGTTCACCTGCGCCCGAACACGCAAATTGCGCTGCATACGCGCCTTGCGCAGGTCTACATAGCGGTGACGGAGACGGATCGTTTCGTCAACTTCAGTGCGTTCATCAAGCGGAAACGGTGGGGGTTCAGCGGTTGCCAACACCTCAACAAGGCGCACTTCTATCTCAACCTCACCAGTAGCGAGTTCTGGATTCGCAGTGTCTTCGGGGCGTTGACGCACCAAACCAATCATCTGCACCACGTACTCGCTACGCAGGTCGTGGTTTTGATCGACAACACACTGCACAACCCCGGTGTGATCACGCAAGTCGATAAAGACTAAATGTTCACCATGTTCGCGGCGGCGGTCTACCCACCCGCAAACGCGGACTTCGCTCCCAATATCGTTGGTATTGATGCGTCCGCACATATGCGTACGCATTGACGTTGTTTGTTCCATCACAATGCTCGTTTCTTGCCTAATTGGTTGACGAGCGCGGCCCTCGCAACTCGTTGTTGAGTACCATCGCCCAGATGGCGCAACGTGACCTCCCCGGAACGCAGTTCATCTTCACCGATAATCACCGCGAAGTCGGCACCAGACCGGTTAGCCAATTTCATCTGAGCTTTCATTGAGCGCCCTCCGTAACCTCGATCCGCGGCAATACCTGCTTGGCGCAAATCTGTACACACTTTCAGCGCTTCGGTTCCCCCAGTGACATCAACCACGAACACGTCAACACCACAGAAAGGAGTATCGAAAACCCCTTCAGCATCACAAGCCAGCAAGATACGGTCGACACCGAGCGCAAAACCAATGCCGGCTGTGGCTGGACCACCAAGAGCTTCAACTAAGCCATCGAAACGACCACCGCCACCAACGGCGTTCTGCGCGCCCGTCAACCCGGGTGCCGCGAACTCGAACGTGGTGCGAGTGTAATAGTCGAGACCACGCACCAAACGCGGAGAAATCTCATAGGCCACACCCACTGCCTCGAGCCCGGCTCGCACCGCTGAAAAATGTGCGGCCGACTCCGCATCAAGATAATCTACCATCACCGGCGCACCAGCAATGACCTCACGATCTTGGCTTCGCTTAGAATCCAAGACGCGCAACGGATTACGCTCAAGGGTCACCTGCGACTGCGCCGACAAATCATTAGCATGCGCCACAAGATAGCTCCGCAGCGCCTGCTCATAGGCCACTCGGCTGCCTTGATGACCAGAGCTTCCAAGACTGTTCAAAGCTAACTCCACTTGACGCAAACCCAGAGACTCGAAAAAACCAGCAGCCAAAACAATAACATCCACATCGGCTTGGGGATCATCAGTGCCAAGCACCTCCACACCCACCTGCGTGAACTGTCGGTAACGCCCCGCTTGCGGTTGCTCATAACGAAACTGGGGGCCCTCATACCAAACTTTCCACGGAGGAACCGGCCGGTGTTCGGCATAAGCACGGCAAATACTTGCCGTCAACTCTGGCCTCAAAGCCAAACGTTGCGGCGGTGTACCCTTATCGAAAAAATCGAACATTTCTTTGGTGACAACATCAGTTGATTCACCCAGCCTTCGAAATACGCCTAAATCTTCAAAGATGGGCGAGATCACTTCCCCAAAACCACTGCGCGCGGCCACCACCGCGAACTCATCAATAAGCGCACGCAAACGAGTGGATTCGGGCGGAAATATGTCTCGGGTGCCTTTCGGGGCACGAAAATTCGGCGCAGCCACAACCGCTTAGGCTACCGTTGCGGAAGCGGCACGGGGAACAACCCGAAAAGCATCAAACACAGATTCCACGATCAACAACGAAGACAACACCGAATCGAGTTGACCGAGATCGCCTAACTCGAACTCAAATTGCATCTTGGCAATCGCATCAGTGCCAGTTTCTGCTTCAACAGCAACGACATTCAATCCGTGTGCGGCAAGCACCTTAGACACATCAACCAGCAGTGCGGCTCGGTCAAGCGCGTGAACCTCAACGGTCGTCACAAAAAGGCCTTCATGTTCGTCATCCCATTCGACCTCAATAAGCCGCTCAGGTTGCCCCTCTTGCAAAGTCGTGGCATTAAGACAGTCGCTTCGATGCACCGACACTCCCCTACCGCGGGTAACAAAACCCATAATTTCCTCTGGGGGGACCGGCGAGCAACACTTAGAAATGCGGATCATGATGTCGTCAAGCCCTTCAACATGCACACCAGCAGCACCAGCTGTGCGGCGCTTCACCCCTTCCCTACGACTGACCGTTGTCGGTAAACGTGGTTGCCCCTTATATAGCGCCTCCTCGCCACGCAACTCCCGAGCGAGACGATCCGCAACCGTCTTCGCAGCCACATGCCCTTCACCAATCGCCGCGAAAAGCAAAAGGTCTTCGGCGTAGTTCATCTGTTCAGCCACCTCAAGAAAAATCTTCTCTTTGAGGATTTTCTGGGCCGGCAAACCTTCACGGCGCAACGCTTGAACTAGGTCTTCACGGCCTTGTTCAATGGCGTCACTACGGCGTTCACGGGTGTACCAACCTTTGATGCGGTTGGCCGCTCGCCTACTAGCTACAAAAGTCAACCAATCTCGGCTAGGGCCCGCACCCTCAACCTTGGAGGTGAAAATTTCTACGGCATCGCCAGAGTTGAGCCGGGTATTGAGAGGTCGCAAACGACCGTTGATTTTCGCGCCCACGCAGCTATGCCCAACGTCAGTGTGAATCGCATATGCGAAGTCGACCGGTGTAGCACCAACTGGCAAGTCGATTACTTGGCCTTTCGGAGTGAAAATATAAACCTCATCTTGGTCAAGGTCATGTTTGAGGTTGGACATGAACTCTGACGGGTCAGAAGTCTCAGATTGCCAATCGACAATGCGGTTGAGCCAAGCCATCTCGCTGCCCGGTGCGTTAGTTTTGTAATCCCAGTGGGCCGCAACCCCAAACTCGGCTCTTTGATGCATCTCGGTGGTGCGGATCTGCACTTCTATAGCTTTGCCTTGAGGGCCGACCACGGTGGTGTGCAGCGATTGATAAAGGTTGAACTTCGGCGTGGCGATGTAATCCTTGAAACGGCCTGGCACTGGCCGCCAAGTAGCGTGGATCGACCCCAAAGCGCCATAACAGTCACGCACCGAATCGACTATCACACGGATGCCAACCAAGTCGAATATTTCTTCAAAGGTTCGTCCTTTGACCACCATCTTCTCATAAATCGACCACAAGTGTTTCGGGCGGCCATTTATCTCAGCCACAATCCCCAACTCAGCTAAACGAGCTTGCACATTACCCAACACTTGGGTGAGGTAGAGATCACGTTCGGGTGCCCGCAACGCCAACATTTGGTCAATCTCGGCATACCGCCGAGGGTGCAACGCAGCAAAAGAAAGGTCTTCAAGCTGCTGCTTGAGGTCGGACATACCTAATCTATGAGCCAGAGGAGCGTAGACATCAAGCGTCTCGCGGGCGATCCGTTCTTGTTTGTATTCGGGCAGGACCGCTAATGTTCTGAGGTTGTGCAAACGATCCGCAAGTTTGATAATCAACACCCGCAGGTCTGACGCAATCGCCACAATCATCTTGCGCATGCTCGCCGCTTGTTGCTGTTCTGCGCTGTCGTATTTGACTCGGTCTAGTTTGGTGACACCATCAACAATGTCGGCAAGATCAACACCAAACTCCGTTTTGATCTGTTCCAGATCGACATTGGTGTCTTCCACCGCATCATGCAACAAAGCACCCGCCACAGTAACGTCGTCAATGCCTTGATTAGCCACGATGGTGGCAACCGCCAACGGGTGCCGAATATACGGTTCCCCAGACTTGCGATTTTGCCCCTCGTGAGCTTTACGGGCCAACTCAAATGCTCGCTCAATCAACACCGTATTCGATTTGGGGTGATGGCTTCGATAAACGCCAAGCAGTTGCGCAATTTCCGCTGAACTCGGACGATTAGCCGACCGACGCCAAGGCAGAACTCGGGTTACCGTTACCACTCGAAACCCCTAAACAACCCCAACGATCCAACCCGGTATTCGGCCCAACAGCACGCACCTTCCATGACTGCAAGGGTACCCGCGTCAGCGCTTTTTCTTTTTCTTTCTTGGACGCGGCGGAGTGTTGGCGGGACGAACTCGATCGGCGGTTGGGCGGGTACGGGTAGCGCCAACCGTGGCATTTTCAGTTGCAATCATGCGGGTGCCGTCATGTTCCCCGGCACGCAAACGCACCTTTCGGGCTAGAGCCAGATTCTTCGCTTCGCGTTCCTTGATTAGCGCCACGAGAGCTGCCGCAACAAAGATGGACGAATACGAACCCACAAGAATGCCGATAAGCAAAGCCACGGCAAATTCTTGAAGCGTCAACGCGCCAAGAAACAACGAACCCACAATCAACATTGACAACACCGGCAGCACCGAGGTAATCGACGTATTTATCGAACGCATGAGCACCTGATTGAGAGCCAAGTTCATCATCTCGGTGTATGTATAACGCTCAGTCGGACCCAACTTACGGCCAATCTCGCGAACCTTGTCGTAGACCACAATCGTGTCGTAAAGCGAATACCCCATGATCGTCAAGAAAGCAATCACCGTTGCCGGCGTGACTTCAAATTGAAACAACGAGTAGAGACCAACGGAGATGATGATGTCGTGCGCTACGGCGACCAGCGCACCAAGCGACATACGCCATTCGAGCCTGATAGCGATATAAATAGCAACGATTACGAAAAACCAAATCAGGGCGTTGCGGGCCTTACTAGTAATCTGATCTCCCCAAGAGGGGCCGACCGTGGTCACCGAAACGTCACTATTGTTTACCCCAGCGAGCCCGGCTAGTACCGTGGTGACAGCTACGATGCTATCGGCATCATCAATATCGGCGCGCACACGAATACTGTCGATACCAATCGTTTGGATCTTGCCGGCAGCCGCGCCGGTGCCAGACAATGCCTCACGGGTTTGCGCCACGGTGGTGTCTGGTGCCAACACTTCCCAAGATGTGCCGCCCTCAAACTCGATACCAAGATTCAACCCACGAAACACTAACGATCCCAAACTCACCAAAACGATTGCAGCCGACACGACCAGAGCCCGTTTCCAAAGCGCCGGAAAATCGAATTGTTGCTCGGCACGGTAAAGGCGACCCCAAACACTCATGAACTCACCTGCAC
>JAHQYM010000116.1 GCA_024421095.1 Acidimicrobiia bacterium | reverse complement strand
ACGCGAGTCTTTGAATCCGGTTCGGATGTGGTCACGTATCGGTAACGTTGCGCCCATGCATTGCACTGCAGTGGCGAAAGCGATTGTTGCGTTTCTGCCGCGTGCTTCACGGGAGCGGTTGGCTGGGATGGTTACGTACGAAAGGTTCACGAAAAACACCATCACGAGTGCAGACCGTTTCTTGGCAGAACTGGAAGCAACGGTTGAGCGTGGGTTCGCACTAGATCATCTAGAGCACGAGGATTTCGTGAATTGTATGGGTGTGCCGATACGGGGTGCTTCTGGCGAGGTGGTCGGATCGGTGTCGATCACCACGACCACTTTGCTCTGCACCTACGAAGAGCTTCTTGGGTTTGAACCGGTGCTTGCGGCTGCGGCTCAAGCAATCTCGATCGACCATGGATGGCAGCCTCCACAATAGGGCAGCCTCCACAATAGGGCAGCCTCCGCAATAGGTTGGGTGAAATATTTTTTTGTTGGCGTGGTGTGATCCGTTGATTGTGTCGCTAACCTTATGCGCTTACCCAGGTGGCGTTTCCCGATGGATGCAACTCCAAGAGGAAACATCTTTATCCAACTACCCCTGCCCCGGGAAAGGGGCCCCGATTAAATCGGGTCCGTGGGAGGTCAGTGTTCGTGGAGATTTCTCGAGCCTATGAATTGATGGTCATTGTCGATTCCGATGTTGATGATGGCGATGTTGATGCGGTAATCACTCGTATTGAGGGGTTGATCGTCTCAGAAGGCGGTCGTGTCGCATCAACAGACAATTGGGGCCGGCGGCGTTTTGCGTACGAGATTCAACACAAGCTTGAAGGCACCTATGTGGTGTGGGAGATAGTGACCTTATCGGCGGGTCTTCCCAACACCGAAAGACAGTTGCGTCTCGCGGACGACATAGTCCGCCACAAGCTTTTCCGTCTTCCAGATTCCGAAGCGGTTCGCCGTGGGTTGTTTGGGGAGGCGGTACCGGCGTGAGCCGGGTCATTAGGAGGAACCTAAATGGGATTTGATAACACTGTTACGGTCGTGGGTAATGTTACCCGCGATCCTGAACTGCGTTTTACGCAGGCTGGTATGGCTGTCGCCAATTTTGGCGTGGCTTGGAATAAGAAGCGCACTGACGGTGAGGAAGATGTTTCGTTTTTCGACATCACTTGTTTCCGTCAGCTGGCTGAGAATGTTGTTGATTCGATAACTAAAGGCTCGCGGGTTGTGGTTTACGGCACGTTGACGCAAAGAAATTGGGAGAGTCAGCAAGGCGACCGCCGTTCGAAGGTGGAGATTGTTGCTGATGAAGTGGCTCCGAGCCTCAGGTGGGCATCGGCTCAGGTCACTCGCAACGAATTCCGTGGTGCGCCGGGATTTCAGGGGACGCAAAGCGAGCGGCCTAGTGAGGGTGCGGCTGCCCCGGCGGCTGCTCGTCCGGCATCTGAGCCGACTTATAACCTAGACGAGGAACCGTTCTAGCCAACTAGCCCGCTAGCCAACTAGCACACCAGCAACACCAAACGGAACTAGCAACATCAACACGAAAGAAGCGGAGAAAAATGCCCAAGGCAAAGACCAAAAAGCGCGGTAAACCTAGAGATTCTGGCCGTCGGCTCAAGAAGAAGGTCTCGATACTCAGTTCTGAACGGATTGAGTACGTTGATTGGAAGGATGCCAATTTGCTGCGCAGGTTTTTGTCTGAACGGTCTAAAATCCGTGCTCGCCGTGTTACAGGCAATAATACTCAGCAGCAGAAGATGGTTGCTGATGCCATAAAGATTGCTCGCGAGATGGCTTTGGTGCCTTACGCCAATCGGGTGACTACGCAACGCGGCGGACGCGGTGAACGGGAACGCATGAGTCGCTTTGATGCGCCGTTGCCGCGCCCTAGTGGTCCGCCCCCTAGCTCGGCTGAGGATGCTGATGAAGGCGATTTGCCTGACAAGCCCGATAAACCCGGTAAGGCAGACCCAGCGAAATCGGTTGACGATAAAGCAGGTAAAGCAGGTAAAGCAGGTAAAGCAGGTAAGGCAGGTAAGGCAGGTAAAGCAGGTGCTGTGCATTCGGCTGAGCAGAAAGCTGCTGACACCAAAGAATCGAGTGGGTCATGAAGGTGGTTCTTCGTGAAAATGTCGACGGTCTGGGTCGTAAAGGCGAGATCTGTGACGTAGCCGCGGGATATTTCCGCAATCTGTTGTCGCCTCGGGGTTTGGCGTTCAAAGCAACTAAAGGCGTGGAAGCTCAAGCTGAGGCGATGCGCCGTGCTGCTGTGCTGCGAGCTGCCAAGAACCGCGCTGAAGCTGCTGAGATTGCGGCGCGGGTGGCACCGATGGTATTCACGATTGGCGCACTCGCGGGTGAGGGCGGCCGCTTGTTTGGTTCGGTGAACGCTGCCGACATTGTCGAGGAGGTGCGGGTGCAAGCTGGAGCGGTCATCAACCGCAGTGCTCTGGTGTTAGCCACGCCGTTAAAGGAACTGGGCTTAGCCACAGTGATCTGCAAACTTGAAGAAGATGTTGAGTTTCCGATTACGGTTGAGGTTGTGGCGAAGTGAGTTGACTGTTGCCTTGTGGTGGCGGTGAGCCGTTTAGCGTGAGGTGGTTCAGCAATGGCGACAACGCAAACCGATAGGGGAGCGTCAATTGATGGCGGCGCGTCCACTGATGGCGGAGCATCAACCGACATTAGGCGTAATGTTCGGGTGCCGCCTCACAACCTTGAAGCCGAGGAGTCTTTGCTTGGTGCGATGTTGTTGTCGAGCAATGCGATCTCCGATTCTATTGAGCTGGTCGGTGCTGAGCAGTTTTATCGTCCCGCTCATGCCCATGTTTATGAGGCGATAGCGGCGCTTTATGCCACTGGCGATCCGGTTGATCCGGTGACTGTGGTTGCTGAACTTGAGCGGGAAGGCGTTGCGGAAACGGTTGGTGGGCTTGAGGGTTTGCATCGTTTGCAGATGAGCACGCCGGCTTCTTCAAATGCCGTTAAATACGCCAACATTGTGCATGGGCATTACATGCTTAGGTGCCTTATCTCGGTTGCGGGTGAGATTGCCGAGCTTGGTTATAGCCAACCTAACGACACGATCGCAGCGATTGACGAAGCCGAAAATATGGTCTTCCAGATTGCTGATGGGCAAGCTCACGAGACGATGAGCAAGTTAGATACCTTGTTGGAAGAAACGGTAGAGCATCTGATTAATCTTGATGATAAGGGTGTTGCTGGCACGCCGACAGGTTTCTGGGATCTCGACGAGAGGCTGTCGGGCTTGCAACCTAACGCATTCATCGTGGTGGGTGCTCGCCCGGCCATGGGCAAGACTTCGTTTATTCTCAATATTGCTACGCATGCTGCGTTCCATAGTCAGAAACCGGTCTTGGTGTTTAGTTTGGAGATGGGTCATATTGAGATCAGCCAGCGCATCCTTTCGGCGGAATCCCAGATTGATTCTAAGCACATGGTTTCGGGCCGCATGAAGGGGGCTGATTGGAACCATATTTCTGCGGTATACGACCGGTTGAAGGATGCGCCTTTGTGGGTTGATGACAACCCCAACCCGTCGGTTATGGATATTCGTTCGAAGTCTAGGCGTTTGAAGAGTGCTCAGGGTGATCTTGGTTTGGTGGTGGTTGATTATTTGCAGTTGATGACTGGTCGGCACAGAGCGGAGAGCCGTCAGGTTGAGGTTGCTGAGATCAGTCGTGGTTTGAAGATTCTGGCTCGTGAGTTGAAATGTCCGGTGGTTGGCGTTTCACAGCTCTCAAGGAATCTTGAAAGCCGCCAGGATAAACGTCCTTTGCTGTCAGACTTGCGCGAGTCGGGGTCTATTGAGCAGGATGCCGATGTTGTCCTGTTTTTGTATCGTGATGAGGTGTATAACCCGGGCGACCCGTCTACTGAGAACCTTGCCGAAGTGATTATTGCTAAGCATCGCAATGGGCCGATCGGTACTGTCAACTTGAACTTCTTGCCTCGCTTCACATCTTTCCGTAACCTTGAGCGCAATCCGGCTTAACTGCGTGATTGGAGTGCTGTGTCGAAACCGAGTTTGAGGCGAGATGGGCTGTTGTTTGTTGTCGATTTTGGTGATGGTGAAAACCGCATTGATGTTGCTTGGGTTGAGGCGATGCAGGGTTTGTTGGATGAAGCGGAATCGCAAGCGTTGGCTGGCCCCGCAGCGTTGGTCACTACTGGCTCAGCGAAGCATTATTCCAACGGTCTTGATGTGGAGTTCATGGCGAGGATTTCTGATCGTGAGATTGAAGATTATGTTTGTCGTGTGGAGCAGGTGATTAGCCGTATCTTGACTTTTCCGGCACCTACGGTTGCGGCGCTCAACGGTCACGCGTTCGGTGCTGGGGCGTTGTTGATGTTGGCCCACGATTATGTGGTAATGCGCCAGGATCGTGGTTATGTGTGTTGGCCTGAGGTGCATTTGCAGATGGCTTTTCCGCACGGTCTTTTGGCGCTGATCAAGAATAATATGGCCCCCGCTGCTGCTCGTGAGGCAGTGGTGACAGGCCGCCGTTTTGGTGCTCGCGAGGCGGTTGCTGCCGGGTTTGTGAATGAATCGGTTGGTCTTGATCAGCTTTTGACTGTGGCTTCAAACTATGGTCGCACGCATGCGCCTACTGCTGGGTCAAACCTGCAGAAGATTAAAGCTCAACTGCACAAACCGACCACAGATTTGCTTGGTAGGCGTTAACTGGTTTTGCGTTATCCGTCCGCTTGGCGTGCCGCGTTGGTTTGTTTGATGTCAACCCGCGGCTACGGCTGTTTCGGTTACTACGGGTGCTACGGCTGCTCTGGCTGCTACGGTGCGAGTTTATGACCTATTTTGACGATTTGTTTTCAGCCCACCAGCACCTCTTTGCACATTACAACGATCTCGCGGTTCGCTTGAGCGATGAACAGCTGAAGGTGCAGTCGTTGTGCCCTGATTGGGACGTGCGAGGGGTGATCACTCACGCTATTGGGGCTGAGTTTTGGGTTACTGGTTGGCAACCTTCGGCTACTGAACGCCCCTCTTTTGAGCGGATGGCCGAGTTTGAGGCACGTGCTCGGGGTGCTAGCAGGGCTGAATTCGCTCGGTTGGTGGCGGACGTAACCGCTACCCGCCTTGAAGAGTTAAGTCAATTGACCCCCGATGTGTTGGAGCTTCCGGCGCTCACCCCGGCGGGATTGGCCACGTACGGGCGGATGCTAAGAATTCGGGTGTTTGATTTATGGGTTCACACTCGTGATATTGCTCTTCCGCTTGGTGAATCTCTTGACGATTCGGGTCTCGCAGCAGAGCTTGTGCTTGATGAGGTGTCGGATGCGCTTGGTTATGTTGTCGGGAAGTTGATTGGTTTGCCTGATTCGATGAGTGTTGCGTTTCGAATTCGTGGTGCCGTTGAGCGTGATATTTTGCTTCGGGTGGATGGTCGTGCTAAGCAGGTCGCACATCTCGACAGTCCTGATGTTGAGTTGTCTACCGATGTTGCCACGTTCGTGATGTTGGCTGCGGGCCGTGTCAACGCTCAAGCGCAAATTGATTCTGGAAAGGTTTCATGCAGCGGTGACCCATATTGGGCCAAAGCCACCGCCCTCAACCTGGCCTACACCCCGTAACCAACCGCTAATGTCCGCGCAATCAAGCGACCCCAACAACGACATATAATTAGGTCCGCGAGTCAATCAGAGCAGCGAATTATCAGGTTCTTCGCGTTCGAAGGTCGAGTGGGTGCGCCTGCGCGAACTGTGTGCATCGTTGTGTGTACGGGCGGGTTCCTCCAGAATCGGTGTTGACATTAAGTCGAGTGATTGGAGGATTGGTGTGGAAGAGGATTGGTGTGGAAGTTGATCCTGTAGGTGGGTGGCTGACCCATGACCCGAACCCGCAACATCTACAAGACCAATGTGTGGACGACTAGTCGTCGTTGGTTGATGCGCCCCAAGGGCCACTCGGGACAACTCGCCGACAGGTGGAGGCCGCCGATGGCCACCCACTGGCGTGGCCTTTAGGAGGTGTCAATGCCGTCGACTGGGTCGTATGCAGTGGATTGGGCGGCGGGGCGTTGTTTTTCGGTGTCGGATTTTGTCTGGTTCTCGTGCTGAGGTTGCTCTCCATGCACGAGCCTGGGCGGAATCTGGATAGTCGATTGGGTTACGTTACTGGCATGCGGTTGAGCCGGGTCTGCGCGAGTTCGAGCCCGGTCTGGCCGACTCGTCGAGATAGCCGAAACCTCATCTGAAGAAACGGCCGAGCGCTCCCCCGAAGAGTTCCTCAACGATTCATCTGATGAGAAAACCGAGCGCTCATCCGACAGGCGGTTCGGGAGTTCATCTGATGAGACTTTCGGGCACTCACGCGACCCGCCGGTCGACGACTCACCCGACCAGATGCTCACCGGCTCGCCCGATGAGACAGTCGGACACTCACCCGATGGGACAACTGAGCGTTCACTGACCGTATCGGCGGGTGTGTCACGCGCTGGGTGGGTCGACGTTTCACTCGAAGGCGCGTTCAGAGTCTCGTTGACCGTGTCGGCGGGTCAGTCACGCGGTGGGTGGGTTGATGGTTCACCGGGTGGGCCGTTCAAGGGTTCACCGACCGAAACGGCGGGGAACTCACCGGACCCTCGTGTCGATGGTTCACCTGACGAGGTACTCGCTGGTTTGTCCACCGAAACGGTCGGGCATTCATTTGATGGGCGGGTTGATGGTTCAACTGATCGGACAACCGAGCGTTCGTTGACCGTGTCGGCGGGTGAGTCGCGCGGTGGGCGGGTTGATGGTTCACTCGATGGGACAACCGAGCGCTCATTTGATGGGTGGGTTGGGGGCTCGCCGGAACTGTGGGTCGGTGTTTCGCCCGACAAGTTCTTTGCCGACTCGTCTGTTGGGCGTGTCGGGTGCTCTTCTGATGGGTGGGTTGGGGGCTCGCCGGAACTGTGGGTCGGTGTTTCGCCCGACAAGTTCTTTGCCGACTCGTCTGTTGGGCGTGTCGGGGGTTGGGTTGGGGGTTTGAGGTAGCATTTGCCGGTTTTGGGGTGTTTGCAAACCTGCCAGCCATCGTCGTGGATTTTGTGGTGGCAGTCGTTGCACACTAACACGAGGTTTTCTAGGTCGGTGGGTCCGTTGTTTGACCACCAAATAATGTGATGCGCTTGGCACCACAACGGGTTAGCACCGCAACCAATGCAGCATTGGTCTCGTGCGATCAACGCGATGCGTTGAGCTTCGGTGGCGGTGCGCACTCGACGGCCGAGCCACATGTCTTGTGTTTTCGTGTCGAAGATTGATGGCAGTAGGTTCGCTTCTAACGCTAACTTGTGTAGTTCGGTGATTGGTATTGGTGACCCGTCAACCAACCGTGGGTTTTCGAGTTGTTGTTTGAGCACATCGAA
>JAHQYM010000115.1 GCA_024421095.1 Acidimicrobiia bacterium | reverse complement strand
GACGACAATTCACGGTTATTGCGCCGTGCCCTGCTGCTGACGATCAACGGTGTGGCTGCTGGTCTGCGCAACACTGGTTAACGCGGCCCGACACTCCCCGAACGCTCACCGCGGCGGTGTATCTAGGTGTACTTCGGTTGCGAAACGCCAGTTCAGAGACTTGTGCCTAGGGTGTAACAGGCATTACTCAACAGTGCAGTTCGAGGTTGAACTCGTCTAGGCTGACTTTGATGAATGTGCTCAATGTGATCATCGCGATAATGGCGGGTTTGTTGATCTTCCGCGTCGGATTAGCGATGCTTCGAGGGCTTGCACGTCCCGCGCCTGAACCGCCACCGCCTGGTGAGTTGAGGAAAGTAAAGATCGCCTATCGTTGCAGCCTTTGTGGTACTGAAGTTCGGATGACCGTTGCGCCCGATACCGACCCCGACCCGCCACGACATTGTCTTGAGGACATGGACCTCGTGGCACCCATTGACTGATCGCCTCGCCGACAAGATAAGTTATCCACAGCCTGTGGGCAAATCGGTGGATAATCACACACTTGTTATTCTGGCAGGTGAGATTCAGGCAGGGCGGGCACGCCAGCAGGGCAAGATGGTTTCAATCGGTTGTCAAACCATTAGCATGACACGATGCCTGAAAAGCCAATCAAACGCCGCGTATCGGGGGGACGAATCACACCCAAAGGGACCAGACCCGACGGGTACGTTCCCGACACCGTATCTCACACCGGCCAAGATCACCTGCGTCCAAGCCCAATATGGGTGCCCATTTTGATGTTTGCTCTGCTCGGAGGAGGGATCGCAACCATCGTAGTGAACTACGTCGGGTCAATTTGGTCGACATCCAACCTAATTCTGCTACTCGGTTTAGGGATGATCTTGGGCGGCATCATCACCGCTACTCAGTACCGCTAAGGACCGCTAAGGGTTCTGGTAGTTCTCCCAGTAGCGGCTCGGCATTGGCCCACGCTGATTCTTGTACTTTGAGCGGAGTTCATCGGAACCATATGGGCGTTGTGCAGCCGTGGTCATCATCTGGAAAGAAATCTGGCCGATTTTCATGCCGGGGTAGAGTTTGATGGGCAGATTAGCCACATTGCTAAGTTCTAATGTCAACTGTCCATCAAATCCCGCATCAACGAACCCCGCCGTTGAATGGATCAATAACCCCAAACGGCCCAAACTGGACTTGCCTTCAAGGCGCGCCACCAGATCGTCTGGGACTGCAACCCGCTCCAAAGTGCTACCCAAAACGAACTCGCCCGGGTGCAGTATAAACGAGTGATCGGGGCTGATTTCCACCAGTTGTGTGAGGTCGCTTAGGTCGGCTTTCACGTCTATGTGCCCCATAGTGTGATTGCGGAAAACCTGAAAGAACCGGTCAAGCCGCAGGTCAACCGAAGAAGGCTGCAACGCCCCAGCGTCGAGCGGGTCGATAACGATACGCCCGCTGTCAAGATGCTCCTGTAAAGTTCTGTCGGAAAGAATCATGTCGCTCTACACTAACAAAAACAATCGCTAGTTGCTGGTTTGACCACGTATGATAGAGAAGCTAGCGGGTGTAGTTCAATGGTAGAACATCAGCTTCCCAAGCTGATAACGCGGGTTCGATTCCCGTCACCCGCTCAAAGGTTCGCAAAGCCCCCAGCCAACAACCGCGTGACCCGCTCGTGTTTAGGTGGCTGGTGTTAAATTGGTGTTGGTGTGTCGCGGGCAGCGGGGTTGGTGGAGGGCACGTCAAGGAGGGCACTCGCATGGTGAAGTATACTGGTAGTCGTTTCCGCCAGGCTTCACGTGTTCGCCATTCATTGTGTGTGTCGTTTCGTTCAACGTTATCGGCTTGGATGGCTTCACTGACGCGCCAGAGCGACAGCACTATGCGTGAAGCGTTATCTAGTGTCTCAGCAATTGCGTTTAGTGTTCGGGTCTGGATGCCAATTCGCAGGAGCCTCATAAACGATTTTGCCTATAGCTCGCCCAGCAACCCCAAGCAAGCAAGGTGCCTCTACGTCCTCGGGTGTTTGAGACCTGCAACGGTCTCCAAACATAGCATTCGTGTGGTCAACCGCTGCAAGGTGAGCCAACACAGAACCATTGTTCCCGAATGTCTCCGCAACGCAGCGTGGCGCGTTGTTTCTTGGTTGTTCGTTTTATCAGTTGCGTACTGATCTATATTCAGGAATTGTCGTCCCCGCTCACCGCGTCTTTGGTGGTTCCTCGCCGCTGGCATCACGCAAGGCTGCAGTCAAGACCCACTGCGGTACTGCCCCGACAGCCCAGTAACAAGAGCACAAATGGCAACCTTCCTAGCCCGCGCCCTTAACCTATAACCACCACCCACAAACAAGGGAAATACAGAGGGGAGCTTCCCCCAAAATCAAAAGCGAAATCGGCAATTCGCACCAGCCACCTCGAGGGTTCCCCCAGAACAGCACCTATCCGCTAACGCTCCGCACACACTTCACGATAAACACGGTGGCCTCCATCGATAGACCCGTGTCTACACACCATGGCGGTTGAGCCGCCTGCAGAGCAGGTCTAGCGCGGTGAAGCAACCAGTTCAACCGCCTGGAAGTGGCGGTGCGTTCGAGTCAAGTAAACGACCGTCAAGCGCCGCACCAACCTGCTGTGTCGCGTTCAAACCCGCGATCAACGCAGTCAACTTCGAATCGATGTCATCCAACTTCTCATCCAGACCCTCAATCTTCTCATCGAGTACCTCAATCTTCTCATCGAGTACCTCAAACTTCGCGTCTTGCTGCACAAAACGTTGGTCAATACTAGCGAAACGAGCCTCAAACTTCGCGTCCTGATTAGCGAAACGAGCCTCAAACTTCGCGTCCTGTTCAGCGAAGCGGGCTTCGATCTTGGTGTCCTGTTCAGCGAAGCGGGCTTCGATCTTGTCATCTAAGCGGACGACGCTGTCTTCTACGCGGTTGATTCTTGTGTCTAGGCGGTCGGTGTTGGAATTGTTGCTCATCAGCAGTAGCCCTAACAGCGCCACAAGAATCGCAGTCATCAACGCAACGAACGGGTTTTCTGCCACGTTGGTGCGCACAGCCTGAGCCGCGTTCGCGATTAGAGACCCAAACGATATTGTGTCGCTTTGGTCTTTTGGTAACGCGTCGACTGGTTGATCGGTTGCTGGCGCGGCAGGGTCACCAATATGCTTGATGACTGTGGTGGTCGACACGGGTGTAGGCATTGCGGTTTCCATCGCTACCGTTTGAGATTGTTTCCTCTTCGGCTTTCGCTTAGGTTTTTCGGCCATCGTGCCAACCGGACCTTTATTTGAGATTAAGGTATTCTGATTTTCGGACATAGAGCCTCGCTGAGACTAGAAGGGTTTCGAAGGGCGCCCTGAAAGCCGGGTGCGAGACTGTCAACCAATACTATAGCGAACCAAAAATAATGTCAAACACATAAATACAAAACGTTTAGGATACCACCCATCCCCCGAAAAACCCAACCGCCCTCAACGGCACGCTCAGACCGCACCAACGACCATCAAGCACAATGCTAGGATGTTCACCCGCTAAATCAACCGCAACTACGAAACCGCGAAGGTCAACAACCAAGTGTCCGCTGATTCAACGAGTTGTCAGCGAAGGGCGACACCGGGTCTGACCCCCGCCTCTCGGGCACGTCGTCGGCAGTCCGACCTGCACTGATGCAACTTTTTTTATAATTTGGATGCTTTACAGGGGTTGGTGTCACACTCTGCGTCTATGCTTACGTGCATGGATTCGGATGCGTCGGTGGGGAACTTGTCGGGTGAATCGTCACTCCTCCCATCGGGTGTGTGTCCGACTGTCTCATCAGATCAGCCCCCGAACCGCCGGTCGGGTGAGCGGCAGGAAGTTTCGGTGGGTGGGCCCTTGACCTGCCGTTCGGGTGAGCCCAGCGGTCTCGGATGCTGCATTACTGTCGGGTGGCTACGAATGTCAGGATCATGAATGTGCAAGTAGAACGTGCTTGGTGGGGGTTAAGGTTCCAGGTCAGGTTCCTCAAGGAGACGGGAGACGGATTTGAGGATTTCATCCGTGACATCATGAGGTTGCGCTTTCCCGATGAATACACATCTGTGAAGCCGGCGGGGCGCGAAGGCGACTGGAAGAACGACGGGCTGCTAACCAACCAACGTCGACTGCTCCAAGTATATGCTCCCGAGGGTTTCGACAAGAGGAAGACGCTCGCCAAGATCAATGCGGACTACAGCGGTGCAGTGGACGCTTGGGGCGATCTATTCGATACCTGGACGTTCGTGACGAACAGCGACCCGGGACTCCCGCCCTACGCCGTTGCGCGGTTGCAAGAGCTGTCCGATGGTGACGGGCCGCACAAGTGTGAGGCTTGGGACTACGGCCAGCTCAGGAGGCTCGCTTTCGAACTAGACGACGAAGGGCTCACAGAGCTGTTGGGTGCAGCGGTGACTATCACAGAGTTGCTAGCGGTTGAGGTCCGTGATGTTATTCCGATGCTGCGAGCCATTGAGGTGGCACCCGCGGTTGCCTTGGCAGATGTGTCACCGGTCCCGCCGGACAAGCTTGATGCCAACGGGTTAACCGAAGACGCAGAACTGCTGCTGCTATCGGGTATGCGACGAGCTCCAGCGGTCCAGACCTACTTCGACGGACAGCCCATGCGCCCTCTGTTCCGTGACGACTTGGGCACACGGTTCTCCTCAAAGTACCAATCATTGCGAGACGCTGACGCCGCGCCTGACGAGATACTGGCGGCGCTCGTCGAGTGGGTCGCGGGGCCAGCCTTGATGCCCGTGCAACAGGCCGCCGCGCTGGCCGTGGTGGCGTTCTTCTTTGAGCAATGCGACATCTTTGAGGACGCGACAAAGGTGAACCAATGATCATGCCGACGAAGGGGGTGCCACCTCAGCGAGCACTGCTTACCGTCGGTGGCGAAATCGTCGAGATACTCGACGAAAACAAGACAGTCTCAGGGGCTTGGGCTGAACTTCGCCGTCGGCGAGAGGCTCGCGCTGACGCGGAGATCGCATTCGATTGGTTTGTTCTGGCATTGGACCTGGTCTTTGCCCTGGGGGCAGTCGAACTCGGCGAGGATGGTTTCTTGGTGAGGGTGATAAGATGATCCGTTTCGTGACCGCCTCAGACCCTCGGTTCAAGGCAATTGAGTTCCACGACCGGTTGAATCTCCTACTAGCCGACACCACTGAACATTCCACAGACAAGCAGACGAGAAACGGAGCCGGGAAGTCCAGCCTCGTGCGGCTACTACACTTCCTGCTTGGTGCCAATGCCGGACCTGACTCGTTGTTCCGAAGGCCCGAGCTCACGGACACATGGTTCATGGCGGGTCTCGAACTTGGTGACAAGATTGTCGCGATCGCCAGGTCCGGCTCTTCTGGAGGATCGCACCTATTCTCCGACTCGGTTTCCACTCTTTTGGCACCGCAGGAGGTTCCAAGTCTCGGTGAGAACGGAGAGATTCCAGATGGCTGGGAGAAGATCTCGCTCCGTCAGTGGCGACGGCGGTTGGGGCAGGCGTTCTATGCGTTGCCTGAGGAGTCTGAGAAGCACTCGCCGTCGTTCCGTTCTCTCCTAGCGTACGCCATCCGCAGAGAGGAGGATGGCGGATTTCACGAACCGTTCAAACATGCCTACAACCAACAGGCGTGGGATTCGCAGGTCCAGGTCTCGTTCCTTCTGGGTCTCGACTGGACCATTCCGAAGGCGTTCGAGGATCTGCGGGACGAGGAGCGCGCACTCGATAACTTTCGAAAGGCGGCCAAAGACCCGTCGGTGGCTATCGAGGTCGGAAGCGTGGCGGAACTACGAACAGAACTCGTCCTGGCTCGTGAGCGAGCCGAACGGTTGTCGGCGCAGGCGGTCTCGTTCACTGTCGTCGATGAATACGAAACCCTGGCGCGTGAGGCGGACGACCTCACCCGTCGATTGCGTGAACTGCGCGACGATGACGCCGTCGATCGCGATCTCCTATCTGATCTAGCGCAGGCCGAGGAGGCCGAGTCGCCGCCCGGGTCTGACGACGTTGAGCGGCTGTGGCAACAGGTAAACGTCGTCCTGTCGGATCAGGTGCGCTCCACCTACGAC
Source organism: Acidimicrobiia bacterium (assembly GCA_024421095.1). Lineage (GTDB taxonomy): Bacteria > Actinomycetota > Acidimicrobiia > Acidimicrobiales > Aldehydirespiratoraceae > VXYK01. The sequence continues at coordinate 1,315 of JAHQYM010000115.1, read as the reverse complement.
GACGTTCGGCGGTTCCACGAATCGATCATCGAGAACAGGCAACTCTATCTCAGGCGGGAGGCCGACCTAGCGCAGCAGCGGATCGACGAACGGCATACTGAGCGGGAAGCGGTTGACCGCCGACGCTCGGAGTTGCTGTCTGTGCTGTATTCGGGTGGCGCCCTCGATCAGTACGCGGCACTTGAGGCCGAGGTCAGCCGCGCGCAGGCGGAGGTTGTTGAACTCGAACGGCGATTCGAGCTTGCCGAGTCGATCGAAGGCGGGAAAGCGAAGGCGGAGAACAAGCGCGCCGAACTGCTGCTCGAACTCCAGGCGGATCATGCTGACAGAGCGGACCGGCTGACTGAGGCCATCTCCCTGTTTGAGAATTACTCCCAACGGCTCTACGGCGAGCGTCGCGGCAGTTTGGTCGTCAAGGAGACGGCGCGTGGCCCGAGTTTTGAGGTCGACATACCCGGGAAGGGGAGCGTAGGCATCGATTCGATGCAGATACTCTGTGTCGATTTTCTCTTCGCAACGGTCCAAGCGCGGCGCCGCGTCGGAACCAGCTTCCTCGTCCACGACAGCCATGTATTCGACGGAGTTGACGAACGCCAAGTCGCCGCCGCACTGAATCTTGGTGCCGAACTTAGCGAAGAACTCGGTTTCCAATACATCGTCACAATGAACAGCGACGGTTTGCCAGCAGGATTTGATGCCTCAACAGCGGTGCTGCCGGCGCGATTGACCGATGCCAGAGACGACGGGGGACTTTTCGGTTTCCGCTTTCAATGAGCAGGCGACGACATCAAGCCACCCGTCGTTAGTTGTATTTTCCAAGGTTGAATCTTGGGCTGCGGCAATCGCGGACCCTCACCCCGACGATGTCGTCGGTTACGACCGACACGGCGCGGTTCCACGAATCGATCGATGAGAACAGGCAACTCAATCTCAGGCGGGAGGCCGATCTGGCGCAACAGTGGATCGACGAACGGCATGTGGCATGTGAAGAGTCTGATGGCGCTGTGGGTTAGAGGTTTAGGGCTCGAACTAGGAAACTGGCCATCTGGGCTCGGGTCACGGGTTGGTCGGGGCAGTAGCGCAGTGGGTTCCGACTACAACCTCGGGTGATACCTTCGGCGGCCAGCGCGTTGATGTCGGCCGCGTGGATGCTGCCAACAACCACGTCGGTGAACCCAGCCGACTGCTCAGCCGGCAGGTCGAGGGCACGCACCAAGAAACTGGCCATCTGCGCTCGGGTCACGGGGTCGCCCGGGCAAAAGCGCAGCGGATTCTGACCACAACCTCGGGTAATACCCTCGGCGGCCAACTTGTC
>JAHQYM010000114.1 GCA_024421095.1 Acidimicrobiia bacterium | reverse complement strand
GCGTCAAGCCCCGAACCCGACACAGCAGCCCCGATGTTTGCGGATGTTGCCGCCTCAACTTTCGCGGCGAAGGCAGTCAACTGGGCAGCAGAGACCGGCATCACAACCCTCGCAACCCACGGCTCCGACAGTTCGGTTCCAGATGGCTCGGTGCCCCGGTTCGAAGCTACCGCAGCCACCACACGCGGCCAAACAGCCGCGTTCATACACCGTTTCGCCGACCATCAAGAGCGTCTTGTCGATCAGTCCAGCGAGGAAGGCGGATCGTCTTAACAACCGCCGTCGTGGACGAATGAGATGCACACATCGTTGTGTGAAAGAGCGGAAAGCCCCAGCGCATACGCGATCTCAAGCGGAATCCCCCGGAAGCGGTGTTGCCCCATGTGGAACCTGGTCGCTTACGAGGCTCGGAGGGTCAGGTGTTCCAACGCCTGTTCGAAAAGATCGAACAGCAGCGAGGTGTGTTCGACGATCAGGTGTGTGACGTGCTTGGTAACTCGCAGATCGATGTTTCGCTGAGGGAGGTGTTAAGGGTGATCGGTCTCGGTCTGGTTCTGGTGAACCGAGTAATCGTCCAAGGGTTAGAGGCCAGGTTGAACTCGTGCCACGACGACGGACGACCCGATCGAGGCCAATCGGCGGATCATCAAGAATCAAACAGCGCGTCCCCGCCCGCAGCGACAACGGGTTCGACGGCATCACTTGCCCACCCCCACCACTACAATCTCATTCGCCGACCGATAGTATCTCTCTCCAATGAAAAAATCCCTAACTATTCTCTTTCTTTTATTCACTAGTTTGCTAGTGCCCGTATCTTCAGTCTCGGGGGTCGCGGGTTTCGGCGATGTTGAAGCAGATCGTTTCTATACGAAACCAGTGCAGTGGATGATCGATGAACAAATCATCAACACAGGTCAATCAAGTTGTTTTGCACCAGATATTGCTGCGACGCGCGGCGACACGGCTCTATATATGTGGCGCATGCAACAACAACCGGAGGCTCCAGTAAGTCCTTTCACAGACATTGTTGGTGAGGACTACAACGCTGCGGTGTCTTGGATGTTTAGCAACGCAATCACCACAGGGAAGGGCGCTACCACGTTCGCCCCTGGCGGCACATTGACCCGCGGAGAAGTTGCCGCCTTTTTGTATCGTTTGGAGGGCAGTCCTCAAGCAGGCGAACATCCATTTACTGATGTGACGGCAAGTTGGCAGCAACAACCAATCGCCTGGATGGCTAACCGAGCCATCACCAGAGGAACCAGCGACACAACATTTTCACCGAATGATTTGGTTAACCGCGGCGAGTTGGCCACTTTTCTGTATCGCTATAAGGGGCAACCTCAAGTGACAGTTGACCCGATAAGCCCATCGTGCAACGAATACCTAGCGGTTTCATCAGGTGGACAACACAGTTGCGCGCTGCGAAGCGACCAAACGGCAGTTTGCTGGGGCGCAAACAATTTCGGTGAATCGGACCCACCTAGTGGCCAGTTCAATGCTATCAGTGCGGGCTCTGGCCACACCTGCGGGCTACGCCTTGACAACACCGTCACTTGTTGGGGCCGAAAACGATCCGCTCCGCCGGACGGACAGTTCAACAGTCTTAGTAGCGGACTTAACGGCACTTGCGGTGTGCGCCAAGACAATACACTGGCCTGCTGGCCGTCCCGCTCCATTCCGAACGGCGAGTTCTTGAGCGTTAGCCACGGTTCGAATCACTCATGTGCAATACGGGCCGATAGCACTGTCGTCTGTTGGCATCATTGGGATGAAGAAAACAACGTCACCGCTCCAGAGGGGACCTTTATTACAGTAAGCGCGGGAGGGGTGGACAAATCTTGTGGTGTAAGACGCGACAACACAATTGTTTGTTGGGGCGGTGATCGCGAGATAAATCTAAGCATACCGCATGGACAATACAGTACTGTGACGGTAGGCGGCGCACACAATTGCGGATTACGTTTCGATCAAACGGTTGCATGCTGGGGGTTCAATTCGTTCGGTCAAACCGATGTGCCTGATGGCGAATTCGTTGAGATCAGCTCAGCGGGCGATCATACCTGTGCGGTGCGAGTTGACAAAACTATAACCTGCTGGGGTCTCAACTATGCTGATGCAGCGGATGCCCCTATCGGCCAATTTTATCTCATTGAAATGGGTGCAAAACATTCATGCGGCGTTCGTGTTGAAAAAACTGTTACTTGTTGGGGTTTGAACAATCTCGGGCAGGCCGATCCGCCTCAAGGCCAATTCAATCAACTTGCCGTCGGCATAGAAAGTTCCTGTGGGCTTCGTACCGACAATACAGTGACTTGTTGGGGTGCCAACGGAGCGGGACAACTTGATGCCCCGAGTGGGCACTTCAACTCTGTCGCTTTCGGAAACAGTCGCTTCACGGATCGTGCTTATTGCGGATTGCGGCAAGACCAATCGATAACTTGTTGGGGTGCAAACGCAAGATACCAAGAGCCAAATTTTCCGCGAGGCATGGTCAGTGAAATTGCCCCAGGAGGATCTTGTGGGCTGAGGCCCGACAAAACAGTCACGTGTTGGGGTGGCGAACCAGAAAATAACGTCAACGTGCCGAGCGATGAGTTCTCTTCACTTGCCACGAATCGCGATGCAGCTACCTGTGGTATCCGTGTTGACATGACCGTAGCGTGCTGGACGTTATCGGTCCGACCTCTGGAACCTCCGCCAGTTGGACAATTTTCAGCTATAACCGTTAACAATAACACTGCCTGCGGATTACGCACAAATAGATCGGTGCAATGCTGGCATCTCTACTGGCCAGACAATCTAAGCCCGCCAACCGGCCAGTTCGACACTATCACCTCCGGCGCTCAACATACCTGCGGCTTACGCACAGATGCCACTATCACTTGCTGGGGATTCAATATAAACGACCACAGTTTAGAGCATTCACCGACGGGCACATTCAAATCTGTCTCCGCTAGTGGCGACCACACATGCGCTATAGGCAATGACAACACAATAACCTGTTGGGGAACTGGCGCACCTCCGATGCCGATGCCAGATGATGTGTCCACGGAAACCGTCTATGACGCACCGAATCCTCAGGAATGCAGACCCTACGGCGCTTCTCTAACGGTTTCCGCTGGGTTTCCGAGGATTGATGTAGCACCGAACTTGGGTACCTTGCGAGTTGCAGTGTTGTACGTAGACTTCCCCGACGCTGTTGCCGAACACTCAACCGAAGTCGAATCGCAACAAAGTTTGCTGCACGCAGAGCGATACCTTGAAGCAATGAGTTACGGCCAACTCAATGTGGAGTTCACACCAGTCCACGAATGGCTACGAGTTCGTCATCCCCATCAGCACTATCTCACAGATCCCGAAATGGCCGATACGCTCAACGAAGAGGCGGTACAACTCGCCAGCGACGCCATCGACATCACCGACCACGACACGTTACTGGTAGTCATGCCCAGTACACATTTCTTCGGCGGTACCGCTGGCGGTTTAACCGATGTTCGAGGCACGGTCGGTTTGCCTTACTCACATGTCAATAACCTTTCTCCATCCGATGGAGACCTCAGCTTTTTCGAAGTCGACACTTGGGGACACGTAGCCGCACACGAAATTGGCCACAACCTGGGCCTTGCAGATTTGTATGATGTATCTGGCGAGGCGCGCGTCAACGAACCTCCGGGCAACTCCACTCGAGCAGAGTGGGGACTCATGGGACTGGATGTATGGCTCTCCCCTGCGTACAAGCAGATCGCCAACCCGCGTGAGATGTTGGCGTGGAGTCGCTGGCAACTCGGTTGGTTGCAACCATCGGAAATTCGCTGCGTAACCGAACCCGAGGCGACAGTTAGGCTAGCGCCGGTCGCGCAACCAAATGACGGCACCGCGATGGCTGCGATACCAATTTCAGGTCGTGAACTGGTTGTAATCGAAAGCAGGCGCAGGATTGGATACGACGCTGTTGAAATCGAACCAGGGTATGATCTTGCATTACCACCAGAAGGCGTTTTGGTATACACCGTTGATACCACAATTGGTTCCGGGGATTTGCCGATCAAACCAGCGAACGAAACCCGTGAGGGATTTAACGATGAGTTGCCCTTCTTGACTGAAGGCGAAAGCACAAATATCGGCGGTTACCAAATTACCCTCGAATCCGACGACGGTGAGACCCACATGGTACATATCGCTCGTTCAAACCGATGATCCTTATGGCGACACGCTTATTGCTTCAAGCAACTATCGTGGGTGGCCTTCATCGGTGATATCATATTTCAGCAACGAAAGATGATGCGATGTCCACGCAGCCAAGGGGTCGGGGTCGTCCCACACACGATGAGTTATACACAAGACTCCGTGTTCAGATTGCCGAACTTCATAAGAATCTGGGTGGCTTGCCTCTCCCCGCAGAGGCTACCGATATCTGGCGCGGCATCTGGTACGAGGAGGCTCACCGCTTGGACTGACGATGTCAACTCCCTTGACGATCACTCCCCCAAGTTTCCCGAGGCGCTGGGGATGCTTCACTGCCGCTTTGAGCAGATTCACCCCTTCCTTGATGGCAACGGTCGAACCGGTCGACTTGTGCTGAACCTGATCTTGGTACGCCTCGGCTATCCTCCGGTGGTCATCCACAAGCGCAATCGAAACAAATACCTGCGGGCACTGCGCCGCGCCGATAATGGAGAAGCCGGTCCGATCGCGGAGTTGGTGGCGAGGACGATACTTGAGAGCCTCTACCGCTTCGTGCTCCCCACTGTTGCTGGTCCGGCGCGACTGGTACCACTTGAAACGCTGGCCTCGCACGATGTGAAGGCTAGTCCCCTTCGCGCCGCGGCGAGCCGAGGAAGGCTCCAAGCGAGCCGTGGCAGCGATGGACGGTGGCGCAGTTCGCGCCTGTGGTTGGACGATTACCTCAGATCCCGTTACCAACGGCAGTAACGGGTGAACGGTTTTCAGGTGGAGCACCAGAGTTCAACGGACGTTCGACGCGCCACTGAGCGCGGTGGTCGGTGGCTGACGCGCAAGTCATGGTGATCTGTGCTGTGCTGTCACGGTGCGTGTTCAACACGCTGGCATGTTTTCAACACGCTGATGCAGAAGATGCGGTGTCCTGGAGTTTTACATTTGATTGCCAGACATTCAGAAGTGAGCCGGTAAGGAGGTCTCCAGCCGATCCAAAAGCGGTCTGCAAACTAGGATCGAGATCGGAATGTTTGAGCCGAGGTCCCAAATATAGCATCTCTCCAATCCTCAAGAAATTGCCACGTTTCGGTTCCTCACGGTCACTTGCGAGACGATCTTCAACCATAGGTCTGGTTGCTGAGTTTGTAGCGAGAGCACTGTCTTTCTCACTTGCTGGAGAGAGAATGTGCGGTTTGGAGCCTCTTCGTAGTAGTCAGCCCTGAATAGCGGCTGCTGAGGATTTTCGAGCGCGGGTCTGTTCAGCGGTCGCTCAAAATGGTCCTTGGCAATTCTACGGAGTGACTTGGCAACGTCAGCGCTCAAGGTATCGGCAAGCTCAGGGTCGTTCTGCATCTCCTTGATGAGCAAACGCACGCCACCGACATGATCTACGCTAGGTTGCCACGCGGCACCTGCGCTGGAATCTGGCAGGTGCTCGTCTGTCGGGCCAGGATTGTTGAACCGGTGCCAATTTCGCGCAAGGGCTTGACTCTTCCTTGTATCAAGGTGGGGATGTGGGTCCTGCTGGTCTTGCGACACCACAAAAATCGTCGCTTGACCAGTTTCGTCGTCCGCTGCGGCTTGGGATGAATGAGACCAACCAAGATTACTCAAAATCGTCTCCCGTTTTGTCTAGCGACATCCAAGCGTACAGCACCCGAATAGGACTCGCGCAATTAGCTTGCCATGAGGTCTGCGCAACCCTGGAGTTGGACCGGTGGAGCAGTTCAAACGGACAGAGCGCGTTTCGCTTCTGGTTACCGTGGCGAGGCCATGGACGGTGGCCTCCACCGGCAAATCCAACTGTCTCGACTCCGTGACACAGCGTAACAATTTGCACCACTTCCTACTTCCACTTAGGGGGGAGACAGTTGCGGTTCTAACCGGCGTTGATTCGCTGAAGGCTCGCGCACCAGGACCCTTGTGCTCCTCAGATGGTCTGAGATAGGTATTGGGTTACTTCACGGGATTTGACTAGGAGAATTGAACCCGGTGACGCTCTTTCGGCTAACGCTCGAAGGTTTGCAGCCACATGGATTTCGCCGATGACGGGGTCCTCTTCGGCGGTTGCTGCGAGAGCGATATTGAGTTCAGTGCATTTGGCAAGAAGATTCTCGTCTGCAAAGACCGAGGTGCCTAGCATCACCACGACATCGAAATGCCCCTTTGCAGCCGCTTTGATAAGGCCGAGGTCATCGCAGTGGTTGTCGTATCGCTCCAATTGGTGCCCGTCACGCGATCGTGTTGCAATTGACGCTGGAAATGTCTGATCGAGCAGCACCTTCATGATGCAGCCAGCACCAACTCTCCCAGCCGGGCCGCATCCTGTGCTTCGGCAAGTTCGATACCTGGGTATATGTTCTGCACATGTTGCTCTGTTTCGACTGGTGTGCGTTGTTCTAGGCGTGCCTCGCGGAGTATCCGAGCGACGCTCGTTGCAGGGATCCGCGTATCTTTGATGACGGGTGTGCCGAATTGAACACTCGGGTGTACGGATGTATACACGCTCGGCTCTAGCATCGCAGGAACGCTGATTTTTGTCGCACCCCCGACTGCAAACTTGGCTAGGACATTGTTTTGGATACCAAGTGCATCGTGTACCGTTTGCCCGGAGTCATCCACATAAATTGACGGTGATTCCTCCCACAGGATCTGCCCGTCCTTGGTGACCGCCCCGGGAGACCTCTTTTCGCCGTGCGCTCGGTCAACGAAACTTGCTGCCGTAGCAGGGTAGTTGCGGCGGTTCCCAAAATTTGACACTAAGAACATGAGAACACGAAATCCAACTACCTGCGGAAAATCCCAGTAGTATGTTCCTCTCACATACCGAGGTGCCAGCCTCTGATAGGACTTCCCGACTCTGCTTAGCCGTTGACGTCTGATTCCACTTAGAAAGACAGTTTCTCTGCCATCAAGACGCCCGCCAAAGAATACTTCGGGGTCAAGTGGATGGCTGTCCAACAGAGCGTTCTTGGGCGGTAGTTGTGCTGCTAATCTAAGGGAGAAGTGACTTGCGACGCGTTCTACGATCTTGCGACGTGTGGCTCGAGTCAGATTCCCGGCTGGCTTGATCCGCACGTTCTGTCGTTGGGACCACCATCCATCTTCTCCGCTAGTGATTATGGGAGACCACGAGGCAAACCATTCTGCTTGCGGCTCGGTTTGCTTGCGTTGAGGTAGGCGTCGCGCCCTAATCCCGACTCGCCGGAGATCGACCATCAAGCGGAACAG
>JAHQYM010000113.1 GCA_024421095.1 Acidimicrobiia bacterium | reverse complement strand
CAGCCTTATCTCCCTAACCGAGCAGCCTTGTCGCCCGAACCGCGAAACGACCAGCCTACCCGACCAAACCCACACCGCTTGACGCAGCCACGTAACGATCCACCAAAACCGCACCCCTTGACACGGCTACCAAGTTAGGCTAGTGTTCACGCCGACATTATTTGCCGACACAATAAACTGTAAGACTTGTTTGGAGGGACACCGCTTATGCCGTCAATGATCCAACTCCGCCACGTCGTTAAAATATTCGGAGACGAGCCCCGCGGTGAAGCGCTAAACATGCTCAAAGCGGGATATTCGAAAGACGAAATACAAGAGCACACCGGACATGTGGTTGGTGTTGACGATGCCGACTTCGATGTTGAAGCAGGCGAAATATTCGTGGTAATGGGCCTATCGGGTTCAGGAAAATCTACACTCATCCGCTGCGTCAACCGCTTGGTTGAACCAACAGCAGGTGAAGTGATCGTGGATGGAATAGATGTCACCGCGCTTGAACCTCGCCAACTTCAAGAGTTTCGCCGCAACAAGACCGGCATGGTGTTTCAACACTTCGGGTTGTTCCCGCATCAAAGCGTGCTGTCCAATGTGGCATTCGGCCTCAAGGTCAAAGGCGTGCCCATTGACGAACGCAGAAGAACAGCCGAAGAGACACTGTCATTAGTCGGGTTGTCGGGCTACGAAAACAGCTTTCCGAGCCAACTGAGCGGTGGTATGCAACAGCGGGTCGGACTAGCACGTGCGCTCGCCAGCAACCCAGACATATTGTTGATGGACGAAGCGTTTAGCGCCCTCGACCCGCTGATTCGCCGCCAAATGCAAGATGAGTTGCTGTCTATCCAAGCGGGCTTAAAGGAACGCAACACTATCTTGTTTATCACCCATGACCTCAACGAAGCGCTCCGAGTGGGTACCAGAGTATGCATCATGAAAGACGGCGCGATCCACCAAATCGGGACCCCAGAAGATATCTTGCTTAGGCCCGGCACCGATTACGTGGCCGAATTTGTGCAAGATGTTGACCAAGGACGAGTGCTGCTAATCGCAAGTGTCAGCGAACCAGCCACCGCGGTTGAAAGTTCCGCATCGGTTGCAGCCGCACTTGATGCCATGGCTCGAAGCGGTTCGAAAGTCGTGCATGTGGTGGACTCGGGTGCTCGCCCCATCGGTATCGTCACCCAACATGAAGCCCGCGCCGCTCAAACGCAAGGAACCCAAGACCTCGATTCGTTGATACAGCAAACCCCTAACGTCACCAACGACATGATTCTTGCGAAGGTATATCAACTTTGCGAAAAGGGGCTTCCGCTCTCGGTAGTGGATACCAACGGGGCGCTGGTTGGGTCGGTGAGACCACTTGAGATCTTGGCCGAACTTGGTCGAGTTGAGAGCATTTCCGAGCGGCTCGAGTTAGCCAAATCGCAAGCCGCAACGGAAGGTGATAACTAGTGCAGATACTCGCCCAAAACTTCTGGGACAATCAAAATCTTGACGATTGGGAAGTACCGTTCGGGCTTTGGTTTGAGGAAATTGTTTTCTGGCTGACCAACAACATTGGTTGGTTTCTTGATGCTGTCAAATGGCCCGTAGATCAGATGCTTACTTTGGTGATTGACGATCTGCTGCAAGACTGGTTGCCTTGGCCGCTTGTGTTAGTAATGTTCGTGCTTCTGGGTGCATCCACCCGAAATTTCAAAGTCGGTTTCGGCGGTGCTACTGCACTATTGGCATGCGGTCTCTTGGGCAACGAATTCTGGGACCTGACAATGGAAACTATTGGGATGATAATCGTGGCGGTAATTATCTGTGCGATAATTGGGATTCCCTTGGGCATCATCTCTGCGCGAGTTGATTCTTTTTGGAATCGACTTCGACCCATCCTTGATGGGATGCAGGTAATTCATCCCTTCGTCTACTTGTTGCCGATCATTTACTTGTTTGGGATTCGCCGCACTCCGGGAGTGTTAGCGACTTTGGTGTTTGCGCTACCACCGATTGTGCGGTTAACGAATCTCGGTGTGCGTCAAGTGCCTGCTGATGTCGTTGAAGCCGCACGTGCTTTCGGCGCAACCGAACGCCGGGTGCTGCGCGAAGTGCAACTTCCGCTAGCAAGACCAGCGATTATGGCGGGACTAAACCAGACTTTGTTGTTGTCGTTGTCGATGGTCGGCATTGTCGGCATGATCGCGGGGGGTGGGTTGGGTAAACCAATTTTGACCGCGCTCAACACCAGCGATATACCTCTCGGCGTGTCGGCAGGTGCGGGGCTCTATTTCGTTGGCGTGCTCTTAGACCGAATTTCGCAACCCGAATCAAGTGACAAACGCCTCGGTCTTTTGACGCGCATGCGCGCTGCCTGGAGCACCCGCGCCGACCCAGTTGTTCCGCCCTTACCCGACCCCGCAACCCGTTCAGGGCATGTGGTAGCGCAAGAAGCGCCGCTACCAATCCAGAGCGGTCACCGCATCACAGCAATAATTTCGGTCATTGCTGGAACAGTCGCGGCGCTAGCCACACTTATGCCGTGGGGCGAAGGTTCGGGCCGGATTTCCAGCTACGTTCGTTTCGATGATCTAGATTTGCCAGGTACCCATTCAGGACTCAGCGCCACTGGGGGTACGTTCTTCGGCGCATTTGTTGCGCTTATCGGGATCGCTGCGGCCGCTGCCGGCTTGGTGTCTTTGGTGTCACACAAGGCATTGCGGTCAGCGAGAGTTCCAATTCCAGTATTTCTGGCTTTCGGCACCGGAATCGTTGCATTAGCCGCAGGGTACTTGACCATCCGTGTTCAAAGCGATAACTACTCTAACGGTCTCGGCGTTTGGGTCGCCTTGGGTGCCGGAGTCGTGATCACCTGCTCAGCATTTTTGACGATTCCCAGTACTCAAGGCGACCATGAAACCAGACGCTTGAATTGGCGTAACATGATTGGAACCGCTGCGCTAGGCGTATTTTTGATCTTCGCTGGTGCTTCGGGGTCATGGTTGTTGGATCAACGCAGCGACGCACAACAAATCGCTCGAGAACTCGCCGCCAATGCTGGAGGTGCAGATCAAGGAGGGGTTGCGGCCAGTTTGTTGGCTGAGGCGATGCAGGGTACGCGCCGTGCCACAATTAAAGGGCTCGACGTTGGGGGGCCACAAATCGGCTATATCATCGTCGCCTTGACTGTTATCGGTTTGATCGCCTCACTCCTCACACGGCCAACCAAGGGTGGAGCCCGCCATGCCCGCCATGCCCGCCTTGCCCGCCATGCCAGAACCCAAAGGCTTGCGGATGCAGCAACATTTGCTGCAGGCTGCGGTATCACTGTGGTTGCGGCGGCTTGGATTGCCAGTTTTGTGCGTTTAGATACGCCACAAATATCCCCCGGAGCGAGTGCATTTTTGACAATCTGTGGAGGTTTAATCCTAGCTTTGCGCGGATGGCGCGCGCTTGTTGCTGAATAGGCGGGCCCTTTTTGTACTGTTCCAAAACACAAACAAACCCAACAATGGAGGGAATATAATGATAACCAACAAATGGCGATTAGTGGTCGCTTTGTTCCTAGCGTTCACACTGCTCGCAGCGGCTTGCGGTGACGACAGCAACACCACTAGTGAAACCAGTGACACCACTGCCACCACCACGACAGCACCCGATGCCATGTCTAGCGATGATCAGACGACGACCACCGCAGACACCGGTACGGCCATGGACGAACCAGAAACGACCACCACAATGGCCGACGCAATGCCCGAAGACGAAATGCCCGAAGACGAAATGAGTATGCCAGGCGAAGGCAAATCGGTTCAGATGGCTCGGGGAAACTGGAAGGAAACCAACTTCCAAAACACCGTCGTTCAAAAACTGCTCATCGAACTCGGCTATGAAGTTTCGACACCAGAAGAGATTGCACCGGCGACTTTCTTTCCAGCGCTCGCACAAGGTGACTTCGATTTGTGGGCCTCGACTTGGCCTTTGAATCATGATCCCCTCACGACAGGAGAGCTACCTAGCGGTGGGATCATCGCTGACCAAATCAGTAGGGTCGGAACGATGATGAGTTCGGGGGCGTTGCAAGGCTTGCTCGTTGATATCAGCAGCGTCGAACAGTTTGGTTTCACTACGTTAAATGAGTTGCTTGACAACCCTGAAGCGGTCGCCCATTTCGATAAGGACGGCAACGGCCGCGCCGATATTAACGGCTGCGACGATGGTTGGGGGTGCCAGAAGGTAATCAACGATACAATCGCGCAAAATGGATGGGGCGACCGCATTGAACAGATTTCTGCCACACACGCGGCACTGTTCGGCGAATCGCAAGCAAGTTTTGAACAAGGTGACCCCGTTCTTCAATACGTCTGGACCCCGACTGCGTTCGTAGGCCAACTAGTTCCGGGACGAGATGTGTTGTGGCTAGCGGTTGGTCCGGGTAGCGCGCTAGAAGGACAAGACGGTGTTTCCAATCTCGGTGACGCATGCACTAACGATCCTTGCACGACCATGTTCACACCATCCGACATCGTGGTGACCGCCAACAACGACTGGCTCGACGATAACCCAGCAGCCAGAGCCTTGCTGGAAAATTTCGTTATGGACCCGGTCGCCGTCGCAGTGGTAGCCGTGGGCATTGAGACTGGTGCCAACTCGCAAGACGACATCAACAATGCTGCAGACGAATGGATTGCCAACAACCGAGATGTTGTTGACGCTCTCCTCGCAACCGCGAGAGCGGCTGCCTAACACGGATTGCTCTAAGTTCAGTCCCGTTGGCATCTAGGCAGAATCTGGTCGCTGCCTAGATGCCAACTCAGCCCCCTAAAATACCAAATCCCAAGATGGCCCGCACTAGACTTTTAGCCGAATTGGAACGTCACAACGGCGCGTTGCGATCGCCGGATTTAGTGATGCGCCCCAACACCCTTGGCGCGGCGAGGCTCACACGCTACAGCTTTAGCCGCATGATGTTACGCCGTGCCACACAAGCCGCGTGGCGAGCAACCCGCACTGCGTTCAATATGGATGCCCAAGGGCGGGGCGAAGCAATTTACGAACTCAGAACTGCGTCTCAAAGGTTCAGTTTCGTGGCCTTCACCACCACCATCAACGAAGACCAACACACAGACCGAGTAATCGCCGATGCGTGGGAAATCAGCGCCGCGCTATTCGAGGGACAACCCTCGGAGCAAGACCTGAGCCGCTTGCGCGCTCAAGTGCCGCTCCAAGAGGAAGGACGTTTCGATGCGCGGGTCTTGGTGTTGACACGAGGCAACCGCAGCGTGCGTTTCTTTCAATATCTAGTTGATTGCCTTGCCGCGGGTACACAACCCGAACCAACCGACGTGGCCGATGCCGGCTATATCTTGCGCAGCACAGCCTTTTACGCCAACGGCAAATACGGAATGCGCTCCTTTGAGGGCTACCCGGCTGGCCATGAACTCGCAGTGCCTTACCGAGCACAGTTCGTTGCCGCCTGGTTCTTTAGGGAACTCGGTTACGATCTTGTGGAGCATTGCGCTCAGTCGAAGAGTGGCACCAGCGCAACCGTGTTTGACGAACAATGGCGACGTTATTTCGGCCTCGGCAACGCCACCGGTCTGGGTCTAGTCCCCTACGCTTTTAAGCACCCACGTGTGCTGCACGCTTGGGCATCAGTCCGTGAACTGGCATTAGCCGAAGTGCGGGCACTAGAAGCAACCCCTGCGTTGGTGGACCAGTTAGACAGTTGGGTGGAGCGCGCTCATCAACATTTCGCCACCGGCACCACCGACAACTGCGAACCGTTCCCCAATGCGGCGACTCTAGTCCGTGCGCTAGACGAGATCAGAACTGTTGTCAATCGCGTCCGAACCGACCGTGAGGCCTTCGATACGCTCTACCGCTGGGCCGAGACACAAAACCCTGAAACCACTGAGTTGCTGGTGTCGCTGCTGATTGAACTGCACCAAGGAGACGATTCCCTCGTTGACGAGATGTTAACCGTCGAAGAAAACGCCGCAATCGACCTAGGCAGCAATGTGAAGCAACTTAGACAGATCATCAACGAACGTTACGGTTGGCTCAACGAAGTAGACCTTGATGACGACAAAGCCGACCACTTCTGGTGGGTCATTAGCGACAACGCTGAGGAACCGCGCCGAGTGCCACGCCCGGCTTTAGAACCTAATGGGCGTGATGTGGCCATAGACTTCGCCACCAGAATCTGGAAGTTGAGCGCCACGCTCGAAACCTTGCCCGATGAGCTTTCTGTGGCTGAACTATTGGCACAACACCCGTCTCATCGGTTAGCGGTCAGCAGGTTGTTCGCCACCGACACACTCTATGGTGAACCTCAAGATAATCCCTGTGCAGCCGATTTCTTGCCGCTACAACTGCAACGCTTTCAGTTAGCTATGTACGGTATGGACAATTTCAAACCCAAATCCACCGACTGGCTCAGAGTCACGTTGTTCCAAGGCGCACCTCGAATCGATGACCTTGGCTCAGCAATGACGGACGACTGGGTTTTCCCAAAACGCCCGAGGTACACATCGTGATAATTGATGGTCTGCAGATAAACAACTGGTCGCGTGAGATTTTTCGGGAGGTTCGGCGCGGTCAGGTAGACGCGGTCCACGCCACTGTCGGTGTTTGGGAAGACTTAGCTGCTGCCATGACGCGCATCGGTGCGTTTCGTCGTTTGTGTCGCGACAACGCTGATCTTGTTCGCATCGTAACCTCTATCGAAGAACTGCATGAAGCCAAAGACGCTGGTGTCTTGGGCATAGTCTTGGGCTTTCAGAACAGCTCCATGCTCGGAGACGACCCCGAAATGGCACAGATTTTCGCTGATGTTGGTGTGCGGGTAGTGCAACTCACCTACAACATCGCCAATCACTTGGGTTCTAGCTGTTGGGAACCGAACGACGCTGGGCTCACCCGCGTCGGCCAACGAATGGTTAGCGCACTCAACCAAGCAGGCGTGCTCATAGACATCTCTCACGTAGGCAACCTCACCGGTTCACATGCCGTTGATGCGTCAAGCAAACCAATCGCCATCACCCACGGCAATCCGCAGTCATTTTGCGACTCGCCGCGCAACAAACCTGATTGGCTCATTGATGCCGTGGCACGCCGCGGCGGAGTAATCGGTTGCACCTTGTATCCAATGTTTATAGGCGGGAGTTCTGTGTCGCTAGATCAGTACTGCTCAATGTTGGGCGACCTGGCCGCTCGTGTTGGTGTCAACCATGTGGCGATCGGGTCTGATGCAGTCCTCGGTTGGCCAGCCGATGCTCTAGCTTGGATGCGCAGCGGACGTTGGGACCGCCCCAGCCAAGCGGCAACACCGCAGTTTCCCGATTGGCCGAGTTGGTTTTCGGGACCGGCAGATTTCCCGAAACTCAGCGCCGGCCTAGCACAAACTGGCTTCACACCAAGCGAACGAGATGCCATTCTCGGGCTCAACTGGATGAGATTGTTTGCCGAGGTTTTCCCCGCAGCCGCGCCGGGTGCCGAGCCGACTAAG
>JAHQYM010000112.1 GCA_024421095.1 Acidimicrobiia bacterium | reverse complement strand
TTGGTATCTCCCCGGCAGAAGAACGGATGAAGCAGTATCCCCACGAGTTTTCTGGTGGGATGAGGCAGCGTTGCATGATTGCCATGGCTATCGCTAATCAGCCAGACGTGATCATCGCGGACGAACCTACCACGGCACTTGATGTCACAATTCAAGCCGAAATCCTCGACCTGCTCCACATCATCAAAAGGGAAACCCAAGCCGCGATTATCTTCATCACCCACGACTTGCGTGTAGTGGCACAGATATCAGATCGGGTGGCGGTCATGTACGCCGGTTCGGTTGTGGAATCCGGTCCCGCTTCAGAGGTGCTTCGTAATCCGCAGCACCCGTACACTGCTGCGCTGCTGAGGAGTCTGCCGGCGCTCCACGAACGCGCCGATCGACAGGTCTCAATCCAGGGCTCACCCCCTGATCCAACTGATCTACCCGAGGGGTGTGCCTTCCAGCCGAGATGCCACATCGGTGCTGAAGAGACGGTCTGTCGAACGATCCGCCCGATCCTGCTGAGCATCAACGAACATCATGCGTCTTCCTGCCACTTCAACGGTCTTACCTGTGCGGTTGAATCCGATTTCAAGGTTCGCTCGGCGCGCCGTGCACAGCCCGCAAGCGACACAGAAGCAGCCGGCGACCCTTTGGCGGTGCTACGGGTAAGGAACCTGGAGAAACGGTTCTCGCTTCGCAAGGGGTTTTTCTCGAGTCAACGTGAACATGTTGCCGTCGATGGTGTTTCGTTCGATGTGATGGCCGCAAAGACCTTGGCCTTGGTAGGAGAGTCCGGTTCTGGAAAATCAACTACTGCGAAGATGATTTTGCGTTTGCACAAACCTACGTCAGGGGAGATTCTTTTTGATGGTATCGACTTGGCGAAATCGAAAGGCAAGCAGTTACGTGAAGCCCGGCGCAAACTTCAGATGGTCTTCCAAGACCCGTTCGGTTCGCTCAACCCGCGTTTGACCGCTCGTGAACTGGTCGCCGAACCGCTCAAGATCCAGAGGCGTTTCAACCACGAGTCACGTGAACGCGTGGATCGTCTACTTGATCGTGTGAGGCTCAGTCCGAACCAGTGGAACAGTAGGCCGGTAGCGCTTTCTGGTGGTCAGCGACAGCGGATCGCAATTGCTAGGGCACTGGTTTTGGATTCGCATTTTCTTGTGCTCGACGAGGCGGTCTCTGCTCTTGACGTGTCGATTCAGGCGCAAATCCTCAACTTGCTCGCAGACCTTCAAACCGAATTGGGTTTGACCTACCTCTTCATTTCTCATGATCTTGCAGTAGTCCGACAACTCGCCGATCACGTCGCGGTCATGTTCGCCGGACGCATCGTTGAGATCGGTACTGCCGACAACATATTTGAAAGCGCGAAACACCCGTATACGAAAGCACTGTTGGCTGCGATTCCCGGTGCCGACCCGACCCGACAACCGAGAGAGTCTTCTGAGGGTTCCGCCGAGGGTTCCACCGATGTCGGCATCAAGATCGCCGATCAGGGCTGCCCGTATCGCCTGCGCTGCCCGATCCGAGAAGATATTTGCTCCTCGCTGAGTCCCTCGCTTGAACCGACAGACGATTCACCCGAGGCACCCCAAGCGGCACCCCAAGCGGCACCCCAAGGGGCACCCCACAAGATTGCCTGCCATTTTAGGGCGAGCGCGGCGGAAGTGAGCGTCCCGTGACATCACCGCCACACCACCTCCGACCCGACACAATCTTGGCCACGGCACCCACCCCAGGGTTCACGGCCCTACCCAACCGACGCCAAAGGGCACTACAGACGACTAAGGCTTTGCGGTTGTGGTTGCGGTCTGAGCGCGCTGCTGCTTGCTCCATCGTCTACTTGCTGGGCCTTGGTGCAGTTGCGATCGCAGCTTCCCGGGTTGCTCCCTTTGATCCTCTTGAACAGGACCTCACCCAAATACTCAAAGGCCCCTCACGAAGCCATCTGTTCGGTACAGACGAACTCGGGCGGGACTTGATGAGTCGTGTCATCCACGGCAGTCGGATATCTTTGGCGACCGCGGCGATTGCGGTCACCGTTGCGGGTGCGGTTGGCGCGCTCTGCGGCCTGGTTGCGGGATACGTTGAGGGAACGGTCGGGGCCGTGATCATGCGTCTCATGGATTTCTTGCTGGCCGTGCCGGGAATCCTCTTGGCGATCACGATTGCTGCCGTGCTTGGCGCGGGATTTGGTCCCGCAACCATCGCTGTGACCATCGTGTCGATTCCGGCATTCGCACGGCTGGCCCGCGCCAGCGTCCTGTCGACGAAGGAGGAGGACTTCGTTCAGTCCACCCGCTGCGCGGGAGCGGGCCACCTGTATTTGATGTTTCGCACGATCTTTCCCAACGCCTTGAGTCCACTCATCGTTCAAGCCAGCGTAGCCGCAGCTAACGCGATTCTTCTGGAAGCGGCCTTGAGTTTTCTTGGGCTTGGGACTCAACCTCCAGATGCTTCGTGGGGTTCGTTGTTGAGTACCGGAAAATCTTATTTGAACCAGTCCGCGTGGTATTCGGTGTTGCCTGGAATTGTGTTGACTGCGACCGTTTTGGCCATCGACATTCTTGGGCGTGCTCTTCAACGGCGTTGGGGTGCAGGCAACGTTGATGCGGCCTCGGGACGAGCTGGATGATGTATCGCTACATCGCCGCTCGATTCGTCACCATGATCCCGCTTTTGTTTTTGGCATCGGTGGGCATTTTCTTGATGATCCATCTTGTTCCCGGCGACCCGGTGGTCACTGTCACTGGTCTTGATGCCAGCCCGGAACAAATGGCGAGGGTGCGCTCCGAACTGGGTTTTGATGAGCCGCTGCCGGTTCAGTACATCGTCTGGTTGGGGCACGTTTTGACCGGGGACTTGGGCACATCAATCGTCAGCCAATCCCCAACCACGAGCCTCATCGCCGACCGTATGCCCGCCACTATTCAGTTGACGCTGGCAACAATGACCATCGGCTTGTTCGCCGGTATACCGCTCGGTTTGTTGGCTGCTAGTCGTGAGGGTTCGTGGCTAGACAAGTTTGTTGCCGGTTACACCGCGGTCAGCCTGGCGGTGCCCACGTTCTGGATTGGCATCCTCTTCATCCTCTTTTTCGGGATCACGCTGGGTTGGCTCCCCACCGCATCAAGGTATGTGCCGTTTTGGGAGGATCCATTCACCGCGTTTCAGTTGACGATCGGTCCTGCGTTCACGCTCGGTTTGTTCGTCTCTGGAATTATTGCTCGCTTTGTGCGGGCATCAATGGTTGAAGTGCTCGGTTTGGACTATATCCGTACTGCTCGGGCAAAGGGAGTTAGCGAGTGGAAGCTCATTTGCAAGCATGCATTTCGTGCCGCTTCTCTGCCGACCCTCACCGTTGTGGGTATCCAGTTCGGCACCTTCCTCGGCGGGGCGCTTGTTACCGAATCGGTATTCAACTATCCCGGCATCGGCCGCTTGATCCTGAGTTCAATTCTGCAACGCGACTTTGTTGTGGTTCAGGGCGCGGTTCTTGTGGTGGTGGTGATCTTCTCGCTCGTGAATCTGGCTACAGACATTCTCTACAGCCTTCTGAACCCTCGAATTCGTAGCAACTGAACCAAAGAAAGGAAGGTATTTCTGCACAGATCAAAGCATCAAACACACGAACCATTAGATAAACGAAATTCAATCAATAAATTGAAAGGAAATATTATGAATACCCGTAAACGCAGTTGGCTGCTCGTCAGTCTCCTGCTCATATTCTCACTCGCCGTTGCGGCGTGTGGTGACGATGCAGCCGAAGAGCCCGCCGTAGTCTCAACCACGGCACCAGACAATGTCGACAACTCCTCGGCCGAAACACCTGAAACACCTGAAACACCCGAAACGCCTGACACACCGGACACTCCCGAAGCGCCCGAAGCGCCGGAACAACAAAGCGAAAGCACCGTTGATGAACCGCCGACTGAGAGTGGTGGCACGCTCCGAATCGGTATCAACCAGGATGTTCTGAACTTTGATCCGTTCGCGTTGAACTTCGAACACTTCCCCACCATCATGGCAATGTACGACGCATTGGTTCGGTATGACTCCGAACTGAATGTCTCACCGAGCCTTGCCACGAACTGGGATATCGCGGCCGATAACAGTTCAGTGACCGTCACCTTGCGCGAAGGTGTCAGCTTCCATTCTGGTGGCTCGCTCGATGCGGCGGCGGTCGTGACAACCTATGAGCGTGCCATGGATCCAGAGACGGGCAACAACATGCTGGGTTTCAGTGTGGATATTGAAGCAGTTTCGGCTGTTGACGACTCCACCGTGCTCATTGAGTTCAAGAATCCTCTACCCGAGTTGGCGATCACCGACATTCTGCAGGCCATTTCGATTATCGATCCTGCCGGCATCGATGACCTCGCAACTCGTGCCGCCGGTGCCGGGCCGTTCAGGTTTGAATCGTGGCAACCCGGCGTTGAACTTGTGCTCACCGCGAACGAAAATTACTGGGGTTCAGACGGGCCGTATGTCGATCAGATCGTCTACACGGTGTTCGACGACAGCGACGCACAACTCGCGGCGTACAACTCTGGAGCGATTGATATCGCTTGGAACATTCCGCTCAAGGACGCGGCTGGCCTCTCGGACAGCAATATTTTGCGCGGTCATCCAGGTTCTTTGACTTATGCGTTCCAAATGAACGCCAATCGGCCACCGTTCGACAACCCGAATATGCGTCAGATGTTGCAGTACGCCACGAATCGTGAAGGGATGGTGGAAGCCGCTTTGTTCGGTCAGAGTCGCCCGACCGTGCTGCCGTGGGCACCGACCTCACCCGCCTACGACGATGTGTTGAACGCCGAATACGCATTCAACCTTGATCGCGCACAGGAACTGTTTGATGCCGGAGTTGCCCAAGGCTCGCCAACCTCGGCCGTGTTGAACATTAATAGCGGAACACCACAGATGCTTCTGATGGGTCAAATCCTTCAGGCCGATCTGGCCAAGATCGGATTCGATATGCAGATCAACAGCCTTGACGGGGCTGCTTTTGCCGACTTTTACGTGACGAAGAACTATGGCCTCATCACCAACTTCAACGGCAATCTGGCGAAGTATCCGACTAGGATCACTGGAAATTCGACCTTCCGACTTGAGGACAATCGCGGTTGGCCTGATGGTCTCCCACAGGAGTATGTGGATGCGATCAACCAAGCGTCGACAGCGCTCTCGGAATCTGAGCAAGCCGCGGCGTTCGCGAACCTCCGTGATGTGCTTCTTGATCTGTCTTGGGTCATCAACATCGCCTACAACCAGAACACGAGCGCGGTGTCCAACAGCGTTTCTGGCGCTGCGGTGACGGTGGACACGATGTTGATTGTCGAGAACATCCAATTGGGCTCTTAGCAGTTCGTAAAGCTCAACAATTCGGGGGATCGTGCGTGATCGTCCGCGGTTGTCGGCGGGGTGTTACTGCCCCTCCTGGTCCACCCCGCCGACACCAGTGGTTTCTTTCCAACGCCGTTTGCTCTTGATGCTTGGCCCACAACAAACGATCTGAGTGATATGTCCACCAATTCTGAACTAAACGATGGCGCTTTCGATGTTCTAACTATCGGTGAATCGATGCTCACTCTCTACCGTGACCACAATTCAGATCGATTCAGTTGGGATGTGGGCGGTGCCGAATCGAACGTGGCTCGTTACTGCGCTGGATTGGGTCTGCACACGGGTTGGATTAGCCGTTTGGGTGTCGGTCTTGCCGGGTCGCTCGTCCACGATGCCATTTCGGCAAGTGGTGTGGACACTTCGGGCGTTGAGTTCTCCGATACTGCTCCGACCGGGCTGATGCTGAAGGAAACCGATTTTGAGAATCGGCGTGTTCAGTACTACCGTTCGGGGTCGGCAGCCTCTGAGATGTCGCCTAGCCGCCAGCTTGTCGAACGCTGTTTGAACTCGAGGCTGCTGCATCTCACTGGGATCACGATGGCGTTGTCTGACGGTTGCCGCGATCTCGTGGAGACGCTGCTGAGCGAGCCTTCGCAGTGCTTGCGTTCCTTCGACCTGAACTGGCGTCCGACGCTTTGGTCTTCGACGGAGGCACCAAGTTTGTTGGCTGGTGCGGCCAACTGTGCCGATATTGTGTTTGTGGGAATCGACGAGGCAGCCGCCGTGTGGAACGTGGCTACAGTGTCTGAAATCCGTCGGATGCTTCCGGATCCGGATTGCATTGTTGTGAAGGACGGCGAACGTGGTGTGTATACCGTTACTGCCGAACCTGCCGAGCCTGCCGAGCCTACCGAGACCCGGCACTTTGAGCCCGCACTGCGTGGTCTTGTAGTCGATCCGATGGGGGCTGGTGACGCGTTCGCTGCCGGCTTCATTTTTTCTTGGCTGACATGTCCGCACGACATTCAGCGTGCCCAGCGACTTGGTCATGTGACGGCGATGAGTTCCTTAGGCAGCCGACACGATGTTGGTCGGTTACCTGATTCTGAGGAAATCGAGTCTATGTTGGACGCGGATCACGAAGGCTGGCGCAAACTGGTCTACAATCAGTTTCCGCATGTGCATCCGTGAAAGAACCGAGCCGAGTTGAGTCAGACAGTTGAACGCGCCCTACGAGTATTGGAAAGCATCGCGGAGGAGCCTCGCACCATAGAAGAGGTGGCAGAACTGATGGGTGTTCATCCGTCCACAGCTCTTCGGTCGCTTCAAGTTCTTGAGGCTAGGCATTTTGTGGTTAGAGATGCTCGCCATGTTTTCCGTCTCGGTAGCGGGCTTTTTGCTCTTGCTAACGAAGCGCTGGAGAAGGTCGATCTGCGTTCAACCGCAGAGCCGCATCTCAATCAACTGAACCGCGATGTGGGCCATACGGTGCATCTTGCGATACTTGAGGGCGATCAAGTCATCTATGTAGACAAGCGCGAGTCTTTGAATCCGGTTCGGATGTGGTCGCGTATCGGCAACGTTGCGCCCATGCATTGCACTGCAGTGGCGAAAGCGATTGTTGCGTTTCTGCCGCGTGCTTCACGGGAGCGGTTGGCTGGGTTGGTTACGTACGAAAGGTTCACGAAAAACACCATCACGAGTGCAGACCGTTTCTTGGCAGAACTGGAGGCAACGGTTGAGCGTGGGTTCGCACTAGATCATCTAGAGCATGAGGATTTCGTGAATTGTATGGGTGTGCCGATACGGGGTGCTTCTGGCGAGGTGGTAGGATCGGTGTCGATCACCACGACCACTTTGCTCTGCACCTACGAAGAGCTTCTTGGGTTTGAACCGGTGCTTGCGGTTGCGGCTCAAGCAATCTCGATCGACCATGGATGGCAGCCTCCACAATAGGGCAGCCTCCACAATAGGGCAGCCTCCACAATAGGGCAGCCTCCACAATAGGTTGGGTGAAATATTTTTTGTTGGCGTGGTGTGATCCGTTGATTGTGTCGCTAACCTTATGCGCTTACCCAGGTGGCGTTTCCCGATGGATGCAACTCCAAGAGGAAACATCTTTATCCAACTACCCCTGCCCCGGGAAA
>JAHQYM010000010.1 GCA_024421095.1 Acidimicrobiia bacterium | reverse complement strand
TCCGGGGCGGAAGACCCCGACACCGCGGCTCTGCAAACCTTCAACGACCACGTGGCCGCCGACGAACGAGTCGAAACCGTGCTGCTCACCATCGGCGACGGAGTCACACTGATCCGCCACCGCTGAGCGCTGGGAGATTGCCGCTCACCCACGGCCATGTCGGACCCGACGGCATTGCCGAACTTCTGCGTATTGCCCGCCCCGGCGCCTGCTGCGTGATCGGCGTGAACGCCTCGATCTTCGAGCCGGACGGCCACCAGAGCTTGCCGACCCCTGTACGGCGGGTTCAATCCCCTCAAACACCACAAAACAAAAGGGTGCCGCGCGTACGTTGCCACGCTTCTTCATCTGAGCGGGGCATTTGACCCGTCAATGCGGTGATGTCTGGGAGCGACAGACCCGAAAACGACGAAGCTGTCATTGGTGACATCACTCCGTCGAGAACCGCAGCGCGCAGCATTCTAAGGAAAGGCCGAGGGAAGCGGCGCGCACGCCACCGCTTAGGATCCTGCCTCAACTCGTCGGCATCAATGGTGTAGCCGAGTGATCGGGCGAAACTCAACGGTCTCACCGACTCTTCGAATCTGCGGGATGTCGTCTGCGTGATGGCGTTCATCTCTTCCCCAAGGATTCGAGTGAGTTCGGCGTACCGGTCTAGGAACTGGCCGAACTCGCGTATCCCTGATACCGCTGCCGGGGCGATCCCGTCATCGGCCCTGAGCACGAATGCCCGCCCACCACGAACCCGAACGCACCGTCTCCAGAATGAAAAACTAGGGTCAGCAGAAATGCAAGGACACCGACTGTGTGATGTCCAGAAAGATGCAGTCACAGCGCGCGTGTAGGTTCCGAACTGAAGAGGGGTCTATCAGGTTAGGGCACCAATGAGTTGTGCGGTCTCGTCTGCAAGGTCGCTCGCCACCTTCACGTACTCGTCTTCAGGTATGCCCCAGTCGGGGTCGATCTCAATTTGAAAGTGACCTCGCTACAGGTAACGTGCAATCATGAAATCCACGACAGATTCCGGCGGCAGGACCGTTGTCCACCTAGAACGCGATACCGAGACGGGAGTTGCAGTTATTCGGCTTGACCGACCCAAAGTCAACGCCGTCAACGCAACAATGCTCAAAGAGATTCAAGATATCTGCACAAAGGTTGCAAGCGACCAAGCAATCCGCGCGGTGGTGTTGACCGGCGGTTCACGGCACTTTGCTGCCGGTGCCGACATTGCAGAATTCCCCGACCTAGACAAAAACCGCGCACTCAGCCTTTCTCAAAACTTCAACAACACAGCTCTCGCCATAGAAAACCTCCCGCAAATAACCATCAGCGCGATCAACGGCTTCGCACTCGGCGGCGGCCTAGAGTTGGCTCTAGCAACTGACTTCCGCATCGCCGCCAACGACACCAAACTCGGTAACCCCGAAGTGTTGCTGGGCATCATCCCCGGCGGCGGAGCAACCCAACGCTTAACTAGGCTCGCCGGGGTGACCATCGCAAAAGACCTAATCTACACAGGACGCACCATAGATGCCAAAGAAGCATTGGCTTGTAACTTGATCTCAGCCATCTTTGACCCAACCGAAGTGCAAACTGAGGCTGTGAAGATGGCCGAGGGTTACGCTTCTGGCCCAGCGTCGCTGCAACTAGCCAAACAAGCAATACTCAAAGGTCTGCATCTACCGTTAGAGGAAGCCGTGGCGATAGAAGCCGAAATGTTTGCTGCGGCGTTCGACACCGAAGACAGCGCTATCGGTGTGCAAAGTTTCCTCGCCAACGGCCCAGGCAAAGCCACATTCACTGGGCGTTAATCAACATTCAACGAACGCAACCTCAAAGTAGACAAAACCAGCGCAACCGCAAACGGCTTGAGCCTGCACCAACTTGAACTTTCGTCTGGCGTATAACCGTTTGGCGCTTGATTTCGTTGCCTGGGGTTGTCGTCGGGGCTGCATGTTGTTGCAGGAGATGCCCGGCTCGGACGGAACGCACCGCCATCCAACCGGCACCTATCATGCTACCGACAACGCAGTCCACGCGATTCCGTCGATGTGCTCAAAGTGGCCGTCGGCTGATACGAGGTCGGCACCGGTCTCCATGGCGTGGGCTGCGATCCAAACATCGTTCGTCGGAAGCGGACGGCCCTTGGTTCGGAGGGATGCTGCGATGAGGGAGTAGCGGTCGGCGGTAACCGAGGTCACTTCCACAAGCGTCGAATAAGGGTTGTTGAGCACGGCGCGCAGATCGGTGGCGTTGCGCTCGAAGCGCGTCCCATGGCGGAAACCGTAAAGCAGCTCCCCTACGACAACAACAGAGAACAACAATTCCTCTGCGCCTCGAACGATCTCTGCGACCTGATCGTGTCCCCGCATGAGCAAAGAGTATGCGTTGGTGTCCAATAGAGCCCTCACGCCCAGGCATCCTCGTCAATGGTTTCGAGAGCTGCGATAGCGGATTCAAACTCGTTGGCTTCTTGCACAGTCCAACTGCCGATCAGGTCGTCGAGCGACGTTCCGACCGTCCAAGACTGCTCAACGTCGTCGCTCAAACCCGCGCCACGCCGAAGCAACTTCAGCGCAGCTCTATTGAGCGAGATCTTCTCTCGAGCAGCGAGTTGGCGAACTGCTGCTACCAACTCATCCCCGAAACCCCACACCGTTAACTGTTCCATGCTGGCCTCCCGTCATGCAGTTCCCTGATGACTCACTGACTAGTCAATCTACCTCAGGTTATGCGCTCTTCGCGTTTGAGGTCGGAGTCAACGGTGGGATTGGAACTGCCACCGAAGACAGCGCTATCGGTGTGCAAAGTTTCCTCGCCAACGGCCCAGGCAAAGCCACATTCACTGGGCGTTAATCAACATTCAACGAACGCAACCTCAAAGTAGACAAAACCAGCGCAACCAGCACCATTGAGGCCGGCACTAGAATCGATATCACAAGCGAGGGCTGACCATTAACCAAATTCACATCGGTTATAACTTGCATTGTTGAGCGGGCATAACCACGAATCGCGATACGTCCACCCAATTCGCTTATTTGAGACACAAAACCTTCCCAAATCAGAATGTAACCAATACCCCAAACAACTGCGTTTTTGGTCAAAAGACCCAAGAACAAAAACACCGCACAATACGCAAGATTTACAATCAAAACCGCCAAAAGCGTGCTCGTCACCAGAGAGCCATCCACATACGAAAACAGCGTAGACAAAAGCAAAGGAAGCAAAATCAGAGGCAAACTAACTGTAACCGCCGCGAACCACGCACCCAAGACAACGGGCATTCGATCCATAGGACGCAACCAAATATACACCAATGTTGAATCCTCATTGAGGTCACCAAAAGCAGCAGACGCAAATACCAACGAAACAATCGGCACGACCAAAGTGAAACCCAAATTCGCCATCAATTCAACGGCGACCCTCAACAATTCTTGATCGGTGCTAGTAGACGCATTCGAGCGCACAACTAAAGTCGCAAAGGCCAAATAGGCAAAACCAACCGCAAGCAAAGCAACAAGTCGACCCTTCGTCAACAACTGACGCACCAACAACCGATGCATGATCTGAACAGCTTTAAACCACGAAACGTGCCTGCTAACCGTATTCATCGGCGCTCCACTAAGTATCTGAACACGGCTTCCAAATCGTCATCTGTGGGAACCACCTCAAGCAAACGAACGCCCAACTCGGCCGCAACAACCGCGATGTTGCGCCCGAAACTATCAATATCAAGCGTGTCGATCAAAGCAGTATCGCCCCGCACCGACACACCATCAACAAGCGCCCGCGAAACCAACACAGCAACAAGCCGGCGCGTGTCATCTGCAAGAACCCTAACGCGGTGCGGGCGATCATCCATTAATTCACGCAAACGCCGATAATCACCCGACGCAACCAAACGACCCTGAGCGATCACCAAAACCTTGGAACCCATCCGTGCCACCTCATCAAGCACATGGCTCGAAACCAACAAACACTTTCCCCGGTTACCAAGATCATGAAAAAGGCGAATCATGCGGTTTCGTTGAAGCGGATCCAGACCCGTAAGCGGTTCATCAAGTATCAACAAATCTGGATCATTAACCAAAGCAGCAGCCAATTTGACGCGCTGCCTCATCCCTTTAGAATACGCCCCAACTCTTTTCGAATCATGCGCATCAAGCCCCACATATTCAAGACACTGAGAAGCCCGAAGCAAAGGTTCAGCAATGCCATGAGACTCGCCAGCCAGCGCAACAAACTCAAGAGCGGTAAGGCGGTCTAACAAGGCATCCTGTTGCGGTGCAAGACCAATACGTCCCCGCACATCACGATTAGTTCGGGCGTTTTCTCCAAGCACCCGAACCGTACCCAATGACGGCGCAGTCAATCCACACAACATCCGAAACAAAGTTGACTTGCCGGCACCGTTAGGGCCCAACAAAGCCGTCACCCCCGAACCAACCGAAAAAGTCACTTTAGAAACCGCTACCACATCGCCAAACGTCTTCGTTACATCCTCAACTTGAACGAATGGCAACACTGCACTAGCCGCATCCGGCGTGCGCGGTGCTGGCGGCGGCAAAGAACTCTCAACCACAGACACTAGATGGCCTCAAGTTTACGGTACTTAAACACCACCACGGCTGCTCCAACAGCAAACCAAGCCAAAGTCCCAAGAACCACAACCTGAGAATCAACTGAGGCCAACAACGGCGGCGAGTCTAAGTTTTCCGTCGATTCACCAAGGACCAAAGTGGCTGTTTGTGTTGCAGTGCCTATTGGATCAAGCAATCCATACACATTAGAAAAATCCGCATCCCCCACCAAAACATTGCTTGATATAATACCACCAAAAATAGCTAATATCACTGCAATACTAGCAAACGCCCGGCGATTAGTCAAACTAGAACAAGCCAAAGCAATAGAAGACAAAACCGCAGAAATAATCAAACTCCCAAAAAACAACCTGACAAATGCTAACATCCAGTTGAAAAAACCATCAGGACCCGAACCCACAAACGTCCAACCAAGCAACGCAAGCAACACCGGCCCGAAAACAATCGTCATCATCACAATAAGCACAGCAGATACTTTGGCACTGAGATAAGAAACGCGTGTCAGCGGCGTAGACAGATACATCGTAAACATGGCATCACGGCGGTCACGAACCAACGCCTCGGGCGCAACCATCGCCGCAAACAAAACGGCAGCCGTGAACGAGAAAGCAAACAATTCAGAATAAGTCAGCGTCGCTCCTTCTCCAAAGTTGCCCAACACAATAGCCACTCCCAAAAACACCACCGCCGGCAAAGCCGCAACCACCCCCACAATGATCGGAAAAACCTTATGACGACCTTTACGACCCAAACCCAATATACTACGAATCGTCTGCCAAGAAAGCGAACGTACCGCACCAACCAACCCAGAACGTTCGCCTTCGAATTTGCGATAACCCAGATCATGGATTTCTGCACCATCGTCACTCGCGCTGGCGCTCAAAGTGTCTTGCTCCAGCATCTCGGAGTTCATCTCAACGTTCATTGTCCACCAACCGAAAACACATCTTCAAGACGGCGTCTACGAGTTTCAATACGCACAACCCGAGCGTTAGCATCCACAATCGCGTCTCGTACCACATCGGCGACCATACCAACATCGGCACCAACCACCTCCATCCGCGGTGCAGCATCACCATGAGAAACTGTGAGGCCAGAATCGCGCAACTGGCTCACCACATCAGCAAAAGCGTGCGGATAATCAGCAATCTCAGCCAACTCCACCACCACTCCCTGCTGATCACCGATGAGATCAACAAGCCTACCTTGTGCCACCAAGCTGCCCGAATCCAAAGCCACAATATGGTCACAAATCCTTTCCACCTCTTCAAGCAAATGAGACGAAAGCAGCACATCAATACCAAACTCGCGATTGATCTTGCGGATAAGCGACAACATCTCATCACGTTGCACCGGGTCAAGGCCATCAGTTGGTTCATCCAAAAGCAACATCGAAGGGTCAGAAGCCATCGCCTGAGCAAGTTTCACCCGCTGACGTTGACCCGTAGACATCGTGCCAAGCGCACGCGCACGCTCCTCACCCAAACCCACTAACCACAAAGCATCGCTAGCACGACCCTTAGCTTCACTACGAGGCATCCCCCGCAACTCAGACATATGCTTCACGAAATCCACCGCGGGCATATCCGCCGGCAAAATATTCCGTTCGGGGCCATAACCAATAAGCGCGCGCAACTCCGCGCCACGAACCTGCGGATCAAACCCAAACACCAAAACCTGCCCAGAAGTAGGTGACCGTAAACCCAACAACAAACTCATGAAAGTCGTTTTGCCGGCACCATTAGCCCCGACCAGCCCAGTCACCCCACTTGGCACATCAACAGTCAGCGAATCTAGAGCACGCTGCTCACCAAACTGCATCGTCAAATTTGAGGTAGCGATAACGCTCATAGCCGTTGCACTATAACAAACAAATCACGTTTCGCTCAACGCCACCCTCGTCAGACCAATACTCAACGCCACCCTCGTCAGACCAATAACGGGTCGGTGATCACTTCAACTAGCGCCGGACCAGCGTAAGCCAAAGCCGTTGCCAACACCTCAGGTAAATCTTCAAATCCGACTCGTTAATGAACCAACTCGCCACTGGCGCTCCCGACCGACCCAAAACCCCAGCGGCCAAGCGATGCTGATCGGAGACCAAACCCTTCGCCTTGAAAGTAGAGGCAAGCGGCGCATCAATAACCTCAGCGAAAGCAACAATTTCTTCAATACCTGCGCGTGCGCCGCCACCCACAACCACCAAAGGTCGTTCGGCCGCAGCAATCGCAGCAACCCCCGCATGCAAAGAATCCAGTGCTGGAGCAATCTCCCGCGACCCACTGCGGCCTCGTGGAGAACCCGCAACCGCAGAAGCCGAAACGCGCAACACCTGCACCTCATCGGGCACCACCAAATGAGCCAAATCACGTTAACGTCACGTTCGGATACAACACGAGGCAAAGAGTCTGGCAAAGCCACGTAAACTCCGCCATTGCGAATCTCAGTGCGGTACGCCGCGTCGGCTGCAATCCGCTGCAATCCCTTTAGTGTTCATTTCGCGATTTGTCTAGTATCGTTGCAAGCCTTACGTATCAAGAACCCCGAAGATCCCTGGAGCGATAATGGCTGCAAATACTACAAGCATCGAAACCGCGGCTATAGCCGTTGGTGCCACCAAGATTTACGGTGCAGGAGACACCGCAGTTCGAGCACTCGACGGCATCGACGCGGCGTTCGCCCAAGGTCGCTTCACAGCAATTATGGGGCCTTCGGGTTCAGGGAAGTCCACCCTAATGCATTGCTTGGCCGGCCTCGACACATTGAGCAGTGGCCAAGTATTCATTGGAGAAACTGATCTTTCCACCCTTAGCGAACGACAACTCACTTTGCTGCGCCGCGACAAAGTAGGGTTCATATTTCAAGCGTTCAACCTAGTGCCAACGCTTACCGCTTTAGAAAACATCACCTTGCCCACCGACCTCGCTGGTTCCGAACCCGACCAACGCTGGCTTGATGAGGTGATCAACACCGTAGGAATGGCCGACCGTATGACCCACCTCCCAAGCGAACTTTCTGGTGGCCAACAGCAGCGTGTGGCCGTTAGTCGAGCCTTAGCGAGTCGGCCAGAGATTATTTTTGCTGACGAACCCACCGGCAACCTAGATTCCACTTCTGGAACAGAGATCTTACAATTCATGCGCGATGCTGTCGACAAGCACCACCAGACCATCGTGATGGTTACCCATGATCCAGTCGCCGCTGCTTTCGCCGACCGGGTTATCTTTTTGGCCGACGGCAAAGTAGTAGACGAACTCCTTGACCCCACCGCCGAGCGGGTACTTGACGAGATGAAGAAGTTGCACTGATGATTCTCAAATTAATCCGCCGCAATATTTCCGGGAAACCCTTTCGTTTCCTGTTGACATGCTCCGCGGTAACGCTTGGGGTTATGTTTACCGTTGGTGTTTTCGTACTGACTGATGGGCTCAAAGCGACTTTTGGTGACCTCGCCCAAGACATAGGTGGCAACACAGAATATCTCGTTCGCGCCGAAGTGGATTTCGGTGAAAGAACCCTGGTTGGCACTCCGCTTGGTGAAGATGTAGTTGAAGCGATCAGCAGCGTGGACGGCGTGACGGGCGTGCAACCGCAGATATTCAAGTTCGGGTCAATCCCGATTGATGGAGACGGCAACCAACAAAGCGCTAATCCAGCGCCCAACTTTGGGATCAACTGGCCTGATCAAAGCCAGAGTGCGATTTCGCAGTTATATGTCCAACAAGGCCGGCCACCGCAAGGGCCCAACGAGTTCACAGTAGATGCCGACACATTCGCGGCCGGCAATTTTGTGCTCGGCGAGACTTACCGGGTTGTCAACCCAGCGGGTCCTAGCGATTTTGAACTTGTTGGTACGTTCTTTTTTGCTTCTCCTGATGAGAATGCACTCGTTGGCGCAAAGCTTGTCGCTTTTGATACGGCTACCGCTCTTGAAGTGATTAATCGCGGAGCTGGTTACGATACTGTCACTTTTGAAACGACTGCTAGAGATACTCAAGATGCAGCAGCCATTGCCGCGGCGGTAGCTGCTGCGATACCTGCCGGGTTTGAACTTCTCACTGGCGAAGCACTTGTTGAAGAACAATCCGCCGAGTTCAACGACTTTATCGGCGATTTCCAAACCTTTTTGTTGGTATTTGCCTTCGTGATCTTGGCTGTTTCCGCTTTCGTGATTTTCAACGTGTTCACGATTCTTATAGGGCAACGCATTCGTGAACTGGGATTGTTGCGCGCGGTCGGCGCGAGTGGTTCCCAAGTGACGAGTGCATTGCTCGGCGAAGCTCTGATGGTCGGTTTGTTCGCAACCGTAGTGGGCACCGTGCTTGGTGTCGGATTCGGTTGGGGTTTGCGTTGGGTGCTTGCTCAAATCAACTTTGGGCCTAGTGGCAACGAATTGCTGGTCGGGCCTTGGACATACGTTTGGGCTATCGCCGTGGGCATTGGAGTTACCATGGCTAGTGCGATCGCACCCGCGTGGCGTGCCCGCCGGGTTAGCCCCATGGCGGCATTGCGTGAAGATGCCCGCTTGTCACGCCATGTTCCCGAAGCTCAAGCTCTTCTTGGCGCGGTTCTGGTGCTGACCTCTTGGGGTTTGTTTTTCTTTGCTATCGGACGCGGTGGTTGGCAAAACATTTTAGGGTTGGGGGCTCTAGCGGCGGTCGGTAACGCATTCGGCTTGCGCCGGCTCGTTCCAAAGTTCGGGCGCTATGGCACACTCGGTTTTGGCTTATTGGCGTTGCTGATCGCGTTGGTTTCGAACTTAGCAACCACTGATGTGTTAGCGCTAGTTGGGTTAGCCGCAATCACCATATTTTTGGGCGTAAATGCCACCAGCCCGGTGTTAGCCCGCCCGCTCAGTAGTTTCATTGGCCGTTGGCCGTTAGCGATTTTGTTGGGCATTGTTGGTTTCGCCACAGCCGTGGTTGGCGTTTTGGCAACCTTGGGAACGATATTTCTGTTTGGATGGTCAGCGTTTAATCTTGTCACTGATTTCAACGGTGCAGCAATCGCTCAACTACTCGGTTCGTTAGCGCTAATACCGCTCGCACTGTTGATCGTTCTGGTGGGAGTGCGAGGGATTGATGCCGCGTTCATCATGGGTTGGAAGTTGCGTTGGGTGGTTGCTGGGGTCGCATTGTTTCTTGTGGGTGCATTAGGTGCAGTGTTCCTCTTGAGCGGCTTAGTCGGGTTAATCACCGCAGACTGGCCCGCGGTTGCGGCAGCGCCAATCGGTGTTCTGATTTTGGGTTTGGCGACATTTGTACGCCGCTGGCTACCCAAAACGCTGAAGTCCAACGCGCGTATGGCTCGAGAAAACGCAGGACGCAACCCCAAACGCACCGCTTCAGCTGCGGCTGCGTTAATGATCGGTTTGGCTTTAGTTAGCACCGCTTCAGTGGTTGCAGCGAGTTTCAAAGCCACGGTTGCCGATGTGCTGCGACAATCTGTTACTTCTGATTGGTTTGTTTCTCCGAGTAACGGTGGCGGACCGGATTCAAGATTTAGTCCAGCTCTAGCTGATGATCTGGAACGCATCAGTCAAGTAGAAACGGTGCTGCGCATACGTTTCGCAACCGAAGCATACCGCACCCGCTTCAATGGCGATGACCTAGTGCGTGACTCCACAGCCACCGACCTGGAGATCGCGGCTCAACACATCGACCCCAACTTTGTGACCCTCGATGAAACGCAATCAAACCGCAACAGCATCTGGATACATCAAGACATGGCTAACGACAACGGGTTTGGTTTGGGTTCCGCATTTGATATTGAGTTTCCTGATTTGAGTACTGAAACCGTTACCATCGCGGGCATATACACCGATTCGAGTATTTTTGGTAATCGGGTCATTTCTCTGGAATTGTGGAACGATAAGTTTCCCTCCGCCCAAGACCAATTTGTTTCGGTCAACATCATCGATGGTGTTGAAGTTGAGCAGGCTCGAACTGCGTTGCAAACGGTTACCACCAACTACCCCACAGTCAACCTCGAAACCCAAGCTGAGTTTCAAACCCGTCAATCCAACCAGATAGATCAGTTCCTTCTCGTGATCAACGTGCTACTAGGTGTCTCGATCGCCATCGCATTGTTGGGCATTGCCATAACTTTGGCGTTGTCTATTTTTGAGCGCACCCGCGAACTCGGGTTGGTGCGCGCGGTTGGCATGACATCCCAACAAATGCTGCGCATGGTGCTATTTGAGGGCGCGATCATCGCGGTGTTTGGTGGTGTGCTCGGCATCTTGCTAGGAACCGCGTTTGGGGCAGCGACCGTCACAGTGGTTCCCGACGCATTTATTTCTGCACTTGATATTCCGCTCAATGATCTATTGACTTACCTCGTGGCAGCCGCCATCGCCGGTATCGCCGCAGCAATCATCCCGGCAAGACGCGCCGCCCGCCTCAACGTGTTGGAAGCCATCGCGCAAGGCTAACGCAACTAAGTGGCCCAGTCCAACTAAGTGGCCCAGTCGTCGCGCACCACAGCCACATCATGGGGATGACTTTCTCTCAACCCCGCACCAGTCACACGAACTAACCGAGCGCGGTGTTGAAGATCAGCTAGAGTTGCAGCACCCGCGTAACCCATCCCCGAACGCAAACCACCCGTTAACTGACCCACAAACTCAGCTAGCGACCCAGAGTAACGCACCCGTGCTTCCACCCCTTCAGCCACATGCTTACCTGAGCTTTGCCCGCTGCCGTATCTATCGCTCGCCCGCCCACGCATAGCGCCAGCCGAACCCATGCCACGATAGGTCTTCCACATGGCACCTTCAACAAGTTCGAGTTCCCCTGGGGCTTCATCCACCCCAGCCAAAAGGTTGCCAAGCATCACAGCCGCCGCCCCGGCCACAAACGCCTTCACAATATCGCCCGAAGCCACAATCCCACCGTCAGCAATAAGCGGTACACCCAATTCCCGAGCCGCCCGAGCACAGTCAAAAATGGCAGTCATCTGCGGCATCCCGGCACCGGCCACAACACGCGTCGTGCAAATACTCCCGGCACCCACACCGACCTTCACCACATCCGCACCAGCAGAAACCAACATCTCAACACCATCGGCGGTTACCACATTACCGGCAATCAGCACTGGTTCAGGGAATCGCATCTTGATGGCCTCAAGCGCGCTAACCACACCGGCGCTGTGCCCATGAGCAGTGTCGACAACTAACATGTCAACTCCAGCGGCTACCAAAGCTTCGGCCCGTTCAATAGTGTCGGTCACGCCGATCGCGGCTGCCACTCGCAGCCTCCCGGCATCATCAACAGTACTATTTGGGTATTCGATTCGTTTAGCGATGTCTTTAACCGTTATCAAACCCGCTAACACCCCGTGCTCGTCAACCAACGGCAATTTCTCAATGCGATGACGATGCAAAATCGCTATCGCCTCATCTAGGTCAGTACCGAGCGGGGCAGTCACCAAAGGCTCAGACGTCATAAAATCGGTCACTGGTTTCGCATACTCATCAAGGGTGCAAAAGCGCACGTCTCGATTAGTCAAAATGCCCACCAAACGACCATCGCTTTCACAAATTGGAACGCCACTAATCTTGTGTGTCGCCATCAACACTTCGGCTTCGCTGAGCGAGGCTTGCGGTGACAAACTAATTGGTGCCGCGATCATCCCCGCTTGAGCGAGCTTGACTCGTTCAACCTCAGCGGTTTGATCAACGATGCTAAGGTTTCGATGCAACACACCGATTCCGCCAACTCGAGCGATCGCAATTGCTAGCGGGGCTTCCGTTACCGTGTCCATAGCTGCCGACATCAGCGGCGTTTGCAGCTCAATCCCAGCTAAGTCAGTAGACAAATCCACATCAGCCGGCAACACTTCGCTCCAATCGGGCACGACCAACAAGTCGTCAAAGGTGAGCGCCTCGTGACCCGCAAAAACATCTTCGTTCATTACCTAACCATAGACACCGCAACAACACACCACACACGCACCCCCGTATCCGCTAAGATCAACCCCTACCTATATGGCCGCAGCTACGATTACAGCACCCAACCGCCGAACCTTGCTCGGCGTTGCAGTGACACTGTTGTTAGCCGCGAGCGTCGCCTGCACAAACAACAACAATGCTAGTAGCGGGACCTCCCCGTCAGCTAGCGACACATCGTTGGGTACAGTGACGGTAGACCCTGATGATGCCATACAAATCAGGTCACTGAACACTATCACTGGCGACGTTGCCTACTTGGGAATACCTAATCAACGCGGCGTTGAGTTAGCAATCGCCGACTTCGGCCAAATTCATGGGTTTGATGTCAACCTAGGAGCTGGACTTGATGAGTTCTGTTCGGCCGACGGCGGACAAGCAGCCGCGCAGGTGATCGCCGCAGACGAAGACGTGGTCGGTGTGATTGGCACAAGCTGTTCAGCAGCCGCCACCGCCGCAGCCCCGCTAATCACCCAAGCCGGCATCACCATGATCGCCCCATCCAACACATCCCCACTACTCACCTCAGACCTCGCCGGCAACCCCGGCCCCGACCACAACCCCGGCTACTACCGCACCTCAAACAATGGGCTCTACGTAGGCGAAGCGATGGCGCAAATGGTCTACCACCAACTCGGGTTACGATCGGCTGCGGCCATACACGACGGAGACCCGTACTCCCAGTCCATAGCCCAAGCCTTCGCAGACAGTTTCACGAACCTCGGCGGAGAAGTCAGCGGATTCAGTGCCGTCA
This sequence comes from Acidimicrobiia bacterium, assembly GCA_024421095.1. Classification (GTDB taxonomy): domain Bacteria; phylum Actinomycetota; class Acidimicrobiia; order Acidimicrobiales; family Aldehydirespiratoraceae; genus VXYK01. Next base: position 35,577 of record JAHQYM010000010.1, on the reverse strand, counting down.
ACAAAGAAGACACAGATATGGTTCCGGTGCTAACCGAACTCGCAGCAGGCAATCCTGATGCCCTGTTCTTCCCCGTTTTCCAACCCGTGGGCGACTTCATAGCCGACCAAACGAGTTGGGTCGTGGGTCTCGAAAACACCACCTTGTTGACCGATGCCGGTTTACTCATTGATGGCTTTATGTCACTACCCCAATCCGAAGGCATCTATATCTCAGGCCCCGACACGAGGTTCGGCGTTGAAGCCAACCAAAGCACCCAGAAAACCGCTGCGGAAGTTTTAGGAGACTACCAACACATCTACGGGGAACTCCCAAGTGGCGCATACTGGGCACATGCATATGATGCCACCACGTTGCTGCTTGAAGCCGTCCGTGCCGCCTCAACGGTTCAAGACACAGAATTAGTGATTGACCGCGCCGCGATACGTGAATACTTGAATAATCTGCGCGATTATCAAGGGCTGATCGGAGCTATCAACTGTGACGATTTCGGTGATTGCGGCGTACAAAAGATAACCGTCATTCATCACCTAGATCACACCGACATTGAAGCCAGCAGGAACAACATAGTTTTTGAATTCGCTCCGTCAACCAACCAATGAAGACCACAAATCCTACTTCTTCGCGATTGGACTGGCATAGACAGATGGATTGTTCTATAGTGTGAGAATGGAAGAATACGAGTCTCCTGAATGGCATCCCGCATTCGAAGAATACTGCGAAACAATATACGAACTAGACGAAGACGACCTTGACGTGATCCAAGCACGAATCGCAGACCGCCTTGAGGTGTCACGGCCATCGGTATCGGAAATGGTCAAACGCCTACAAGCCGAAAACCTCATTGAAATCACCGACCAGATCACGCTCACCCCCAAAGGTCTACATTTGGCTGAAACCGTAGTGCGCCGTCATCGCTTAGCAGAACGGTTCCTTACCGACATGCTTGGTTTGAACTGGGCGCAAGCTCATCAAGAAGCCGGCAAGTGGGAACACATTATCTCACCGATCGTTGAGAAAGCGATGATGGCGTTGCTTGACGAACCAACCACCTGCCCACACGGTAACCCCATCCCCGGCTCCGCTTACGAAACCCCAGACCTAGTTGCACTCAACGCGATTGAAGTAGGCGAACAACTAACCATTCATCGAATCACCGAAGAACTCGAATTCACCGAGGGAATGCTTGACTTTTTAGAAGAAGCTTCAATAATCCCTGGGTCAACAGGTCAATTGAGCGCCAAAGCGCCAGACGGCACATCCACGGTGATTATCAACGGCAACCCCGTCAAAGTCGGAGGCTTCGCCTCAGCCCGAATACTCGTAAGCGCCTGCTAAACGTTGCACAAACCCTTGTCTCCTGCGACACACCTTAGCTCCGCAATCGATGCCGCTACGGTGGTGGTGTTGCGAAACTCCGTACACGGTTTAGAAACCTTGATGTTGCGCAAGAATTCAAAAATCTCTTTCGGGGGAATGTGGGTATTTCCCGGCGGACGGGTTGACCATCCCGACCGCCAAGATAGCAACGGTACGCACCTCGACGAGGTTACCGCGGCTCGCCACGCCGCAGCCCGCGAAGCTCTCGAAGAAGCCGCAATCACCGTCGACCCGCAATCGATGATCTTGTTCGCCTACTGGTATCCCCCAGAAATGCTAACGAAACGTTATTCCACCTGGTTTTTCGCCGCACAAGTTCAAGACCGAAGCACTCGCAACAGTGCAGTCCAAATAGATCAAGGCGAGATAGTTGAAGGCGAATGGATGACCCCTCAAGACTGCCTGCAACGTCACAAAGACGGCGCTATTGAACTCGCTGCGCCGACCTGGGTGACTTTGGCGCGACTAGGCGGTCACCGAAGCGCCCAAGAGGCGTTGCAATACCTAAAATCCAGTCCACCTCGCTACCACGTTACACGATTGGTGTACTCCGAGCGGGGCCCGATTGCTTTATGGTCGGGCGATGCCGGTTACGAAAACAAAGACGCTGCAGCAAGTGGCGCGCGGCATCGTTTGGAAATGTTTAGCGGTGGATACCGTTATTTAGACACTCTCAACCAACCATCTCAAAGTGATTAGCGGACTCAACACAGCTCAAGTTGCAGAACGGGTCGCGCAGGGACGCATCAACGATGTACCCAATGCGCCGGTGCGTTCCATGACACAAATCATCAAAGCCAACGTCTTGACACCCGTTAACGGCATCATCGCCACACTCTTTGCCCTGATTCTGATCGCTGGTTATCCAGCCGATGCTCTCTTCGCGGGTGTGGTCGTGAGCAACAGCGTTATCGGGATCGCCCAAGAGTTGCAAGCTCGACGCACGCTGAATGCACTAGCTTTGCTTTCGGCTCCCAAAGCGCATGTGCGCCGCGACGGGGCAACGATCGAACTTCCCGTTAGTGGCGTGGTGGCTGATGACGTTTTAGAGCTAGCACCAGGAGACCAAGTGGTGGTTGATGGTGAGGTGTTGACTGCCTTAGGGCTCGAAATAGACGAATCGCTGCTTACCGGAGAATCTGATCCAGTCGAAAAAGGCATTGGTAGTGAAGTCCTATCGGGTTCTTTCGTGTCTGCGGGTTCGGGACTATACCGAGCAACGCGTGTGGGTGCTGAGGCCTACGCTGCCAAGTTGGCTGAAGATGCCCGCCGTTTCCAGCTTGCACATAGCGAACTGCGGCGTGGGGTCAACATCATTTTGCGGTGGTTGTCGTTCATAATTCCTCCTACAGCTTTTTTGTTGCTGCTCCGTCAGTTGGCTGAGCTTGATGCTTGGCGGGATGCCTTACAAGCCACAGTAGCTGCAGCTGTGGCCATGGTTCCCGATGGTTTGGTGTTGCTCACCTCTTTGAGTTTCGTTGCTGGTGTGATCGCTTTGGCACGCCGCAAAGCCCTCGCTAAAGAACTCGCTTCGGTTGAGCTATTGGCACGAGTAGACACACTTTGCCTCGACAAGACCGGCACCATAACCACTGGTGAGATTTCTTTGGAGTCAGTTGACCCGTGTGGTTCTTTTAGTGAGGCTGAAGTGGCCGAAGCCCTCGGAGCACTCGCCGCTGCCGACCCCGCGCCAAACGCCACACTAGCCGCCATCGCCGCACACCACCCTGTACCCGCAGATTGGGATTTGCTTTCAAGCCTGCCATTTTCGTCAGCACGCAAGTGGGCTGCGGCTTCTTTTCGGGGCCGTGGAAGTTATTTTTTGGGGGCACCGGAGATCATTTTTGGCACTGGTCACACTGCGGTTCTAGCCGAGGCCGCGCGGTTGGCGGCGGGTGGATCGCGGGTGCTTGGGGTTGTTCACAGCGCCGACTCGTGGGACGACGAACACTTGCCAACATCAATGGAAGCGGTAGCTTTGCTGCAACTCGGCGACACTGTGCGCAGCGACGCCCCCGAGATTCTGGCCTTTTTTCGTGACCAGGGCGTGACCCTAAAGGTCATTTCGGGCGACAACCCTGCAACCGTGGCCGCGGTCGCTCGCCGTGCTGGTATTGACGGCGCTGAAGCTTACGTTGATGCTCGAACCTTGCCGTCTGACCCTGAGGCATTCGCTGATGCTTTAGAGATGGGGACGGTGTTTGGTCGGGTGACTCCGCATCAAAAAAGAGCCATGGTGCATGCGCTGCAAGACCGCGGTCGCACGGTGGCGATGACCGGCGATGGGGTTAACGATGTATTGGCACTCAAAGATGCCGACATGGGTATCGCCATGGGTGCGGGGGCCTCGTCAACACGCGCAGTGGCTCAGTTGGTTTTATTGGACAACAAATTTTCCACCTTGCCGCGGGTGCTTGCCGAGGGCCGGCGCGTTATCAATAACATTGAGCGGGTAGCCAACCTGTTTATTTCTAAGGCTGCTTATGCGGTTTTGTTGACAGCGTTAGCGAGCCTGGTCGGAGCGCCTTTCCCGTTTCTGCCTCGCCAACTCACCTTAATAGGAACCTTTTCGATCGGTGTTCCAGGGTTTTTCTTGGCTCTTGGCTCTAATGACGCGCTGGTGCGACCGGGGTTTTTGCGGCGGGTACTGCGCTTTTCCTTGCCCGCCGGGTTCATCGCCGGTGCCGTTACTTACGCTGCGTATGAGATTGTGAGGCGTTTAGACGGCGTATCACTAGCTGAGGCTCGCACAGTTTCCACGGCAACATTGTTGGCGATAGTGCTGGTGATTCTGTTGTTGGTTAGCCGACCGCTCAATCTGGTCAAATTGGGATTGGTGCTAGCAATGACGGGTGTCTATTTGCTGACCATGATTTGGTCGTTTTCTCGCACGTATTTCCAACTGCATCTTCCGCCAAACGCAGCCTGGCTCGTGGTTGCGCTCGCAGCAATAGTCGGTGGCGCTCTAGTAGCGATAGTCACTCACCTAACCGACACCTGACAGTCTCAGATGCGTCACCAGCACAGTCACCGTGAGGGCTCGCCAACACAAACTTCCCGTCGGGGGGAGTTGGTGTGGTGAATCACTCCGACCCGAAACGCGACGAGCCCCTTTTGTCTAGTTGGTAAGGTAGGCGCGGATGATCTTTTGCAGTTCTTCTCGGCTGAGGTTGCCTTCCTTGTAGGCTTTAGCAGCTTGCAGAACTTCGGTGAGGGTGACACCGTCATCTCCGGTTTCTACTTCATTGTCAGCGGGTTCGGCTTGTGTAGTGGTATCACTTTGTTGAGGCGGATAATACGTGGGATAATACGTGGCTGTCGTTGTTGGTGTCGTGGTTGTTGTAGGTGTCGTGGTTGTTGTAGGCGATTTCGTTTGCGGTTGTTGCTGCTGCGGTTGTTGCTTCAACGGTTCGCCGACAAACTCATTGGGCTCCAGAGGCTGCACATCTATCACTGTGGTTCGCGCATCTTGCACTGTCACGTATTGCGTCACGTCCAATGGACAACGCCTCGAGTTGCCGTTGTCGTCGGTCCACGAGGCTTCGGGTGAGTCGACCCACCGATTGTTGGAGACCTTTATCGAGAACGTGACAGGGAAGGCTATACTCAGGTTGGCCCGCGCATTTGTTGCGCGTTCCACCGCCGCTTGACCCTCGGTTATCTCAGCGGCCGTGGCTGCACGGGTCGTAAAACCTTTGCCTTGCTTTGTTGCATACCAGACCTCCTTCGACATGTAACGGACCGTCTGGTTCACATGGTTGTAATGCTTCACCAACTCGTTGTCGCCTCCTGAAGGTATCTGAAGGAATAGCGGAATCTCCCGCATTTTCGCGGTGGAGGCAGCGATATCGAACGTGAAACTCCCCGAGTTGTCGAGCCTGCCCAGGTATTCGCGATAGTTCCCGGTGTCCAGATTCGCGTTTACGTAACGAACTTCGCTGTCGGTGAACGACACGTTCACCGTGAAAGAATCGGCACTCACAGATCCTGTGTATGTATCACCTGCCAACACCGCCGCGGTGCCATCAACTGTGACCGCGTTGAGACCGCAGTTGGGTACCGTTTGGGCTTCGGAGGGTCTGGCCGGGCCAACCAACGCCATCGTCACCGCCAGCGTTACGACCGCGGCACAGAGCACCCGCAGCGAAAACCGAGGCCAGACCGAGCTAGCAAATTCTTCTCGGGGGGGGGTGTGATGGTGTGTGTCATGTAGAATCCTCCGATTCAATAGTGTGATGGTCGTGCAAGGCTACCAGCATAACAGTTGCTTTAAACCGTGTGTATCCAATTGGGGTGGCGTTTCTCTATAAAAGCTCTGGGCCATTCGGCGCCGTCACCGCTAGCGGCAGCCGTAGCCATAACCCGAATAGCCAACTCGTAGGCATCGGCGGTAGGCATCTCCATCTGTGCATAAAGTGTTTGCTTGCCAATACCTTTGGAGTAACGGCTGCCACGGGTGGCCTTCGTGAGCAGATCTAAAGTCGCCGACTCGAGTTCATCGGTTGGCACCACACGGTTCACGAGACCCCATTGCAACGCTGTGGCCGCGTTGATCGAGTCTCCAGTTAGCGCCATTTCCAAAGCTCGTTTCTGACCCAACGCACGGCTCACCGCCACCATCGGAGTGTGACAAAACAGCCCGCCCTTACCGCCCGGTGTGGCAAACGCGGCCTGCTCACTAGCCACAACTAGATCGGCACTCGCTGCCAATTGTGCGCCCGCTGCCGTTGCTAACGCATGCACTTGAGCAACCACCACCTGTGGCATCTCCCCGATTGCGGTCATCACCGAGGTACACAACTCAAACAACTCCCTGAGTTCATTTTCGTTCATACGTGCCATTTCGGCTAGGTCATGACCCGACGAAAAAACCGGCCCCGCAGCCGCAAGCACAACACCAGCAACCTCACCGTCCGAAGCAATAGCTCGGAAGGCATCAGCCAACTCAGCCAACATCTCAGTAGACAGACAATTGCGCCGTTCGGGGCGGTTCAAGGTGAGCGTTACATAGCCATTCTCACGTGCATAAACAAGGTTCTGATAATCCATGCGCCCCAACCTAGCGGGTATACGGTTGCCGCGCATAGCGACATTCGCGCTAGCTGCTCCAAATTCGCAGAGCGTGGCGAAATTTGTCAGGAGATTTAGTCACCAGATTTAGTCGGCCATCGTATCCTAGCGAATACAGTTCAGCAGGTGCAGCATACTGAATCAGCCGACGGGAGCGATCAACTAATGACCATCGACAAACCTAATGTCGGGAAGCCACTTCACCAAGCAACGCTGCTATTGGTGTTGACGCTTCTTGCTGTCGGTTGCGCCAGTAACGACTCAAGCAACCCGTCCACCAGCAGCAACACCGAAACCAGCGAAATCGTGCAGACCTTTGACAGCAACAACGACAACACCATCACTATCGGTGTCGCAGCAGCGGGCCCACGAGACGACAACGGCTACTACCAGTCGCTAGTAAAATTCGCCGAAGAGTTCTCGGCCGACAACGGTTTCGCACCACCGATCGTGGCAGACAATATTGACGCAGCCGGCGCGGCACAAGCACTTGCCGATTTGGCACAACAAGGTGTGGACATCATCATGGTCGGTGCCTCTGAGATTGCCGAACCGCTCACCGACCTGACCGAACAATACCCCAATATTTTCTGGTACTGCAACTGCGGCGCAGGGTTCGCGGAGTTGCCAGGCTTGGCTCAAGCAACCGACTGGGGCTCACCTATCCACTACACGGCTGGCGTAGCAATGGGTGCAATACTGCAAGAACAAGGCGGGAACAAAGCCGTGTTTCTCGGATGTTGCGACATCAATTTTGAACGCGAAGCGTTCGCAGCAACCGTCTACGGTCTACGCTCTGTGGACCCGAGTTTCACTATGCAATACGTGAGCACGGGCGATTTCCCATTCGACTTCGACAATTCCGCGAACGCCACCGCGGCACTCAATAATGCGATCGCTGATGGCGTGACTTTAGCTTACGCCTATCTGAGCGATGCACTTGAACCGGTTGGCGAACTCGCGACCGCGGAAAAGATAGCTGTGTTCGCTGCGGGGCCGGCCGACCTATGCGAACGCAACGACGGCATCGACTGGACTGGAAGCGTGGTGTTCGACGGTGGCGTATACGCCAGACAAGTGCTTCGCTTGATCATTGCTGGCGATTTAGCCGAAGGGGCAACTTTTCAATTCCCAACCGAACCCAGTGTCAACGGGGCACTGCTATGTGACGGATCAACGCAAGCCCAAAAGCTAGTTGATCAAGCGTTCGCTGCCATCACGTCTGATGCGGCGTTACTCGATGATCTTGGAGCGATTACAGGCGAGGCCTACTCGGGAGGGTGAGCAACCTCGACTCACGCGACACCGGGATCGGCGCACCAGCCAATCCGCCTGTCCCAGCGGTTGCACTCAATGGGATCACTAAACGTTTTGGCAACGTTGTGGCTTGCGAAAGCGTTGATTTGGAGCTTTGGCCTGGCCAGATCCATGCCCTTCTCGGTGAAAATGGAGCTGGCAAGTCAACCTTGATGAAGATCCTGTTCGGGTTGGTGCAGCCCGAGCGGGGCACAATCAAGATAGACGGTCACCGAGTGCAGATATTGGATCCCGCAAAGGCCGCGTTGCTCGGCATCGGGATGGTGCATCAACATTTCAGCCTGGTTGATGCACTAACCGTTTGGGAGAACGTCACCCTCGGTGAAACTGGCCGACTTGATGCCAACGCGACCCGCGCACGCATCGCTGGGATCGCTGAACGTTACGGTTTGGAGATTGACCCGGATCTGCGTGTAGGTGAACTCAGTGTGGGCCTTCGGCAGCGTGTTGAGATCATCAAGTGCTTGCGCCGAGACCCGCACATTATCATTCTGGACGAACCAACTGCGATACTTTCACCCGAAGAGTCTGAGCAGTTATTCGGCGCGTTACGGCAAATGATAGTTACGGAAAATCGGACAGTGATTCTGGTGAGCCACAAACTTGATGAAGTGTTGCGGGCGTCCGATGAAATTACTGTTATGCGTCAAGGGAAATTCGTTGATCGGTTTACTTCAGCTACAGCCGATACGCCCACCTTAGCTAGAGCGATGGTTGGCCGCGACGTTGAAATGCCTAGCGGGGGTGGCGCGCTCAGGATTCGCATTCCCGACAAGGAGAGTGCAAAAAATAGCGATAATCTCACGTCATCTTCTTCTCCAACGGGTTCGGTTTCAAGCGAAAACTCACCGGTGTTATGCATTAAAGATGCGCTTGCTTCAGGTACCGCAAACGCTCCCTCACTCAACGGATTCTCACTCAAATTATATTCACACGAAATCGTAGGTGTTGCTGGGGCCGAAGGTAACGGACAAACAGCGCTTGTCGACCTGCTCAGCAGTTTATTGACGCTCGTGTCGGGAACTGTGACCGTCAACGACACTGTGATACCAACAGGCAAAGCCGGTGCGATGGCTCAAGCGGGCATACACGTGATCCCCGAAGACCGCCAAGGCAGTGGCTTAGTGACCGACATGACCGTGGCTGAAAACCTCATGCTCAACAATCCACTCGGTGTCACAAAATGGGGAGTAATCAACCGCAAGCAACGCTCTTCGCTCGCCCAACAGATAATCGCAAAATACAACATCGTGTGTTCCGGACCTAATGCCTTGCTCTGGACGATATCAGGTGGCAACCAACAGCGTGTAGTCTTAGCCCGTGAACTGGCTTCGCAACCCAAGATTCTGGTTGCCGCTCATCCGCTAAGCGGGTTAGACATTAGCGCCGCCGAATACATCAAGAACCACTTGATTGATGCAGCTTCTAACGGCGCTGCGGTTTTGTTTATCTCAAGCGCACTTGAAGAAATATTCGACATATCACAGCGGATTGCAGTCATCCACAGTGGACGAATCATCACCGAAACACCACGAGAGGAAACCAATTTAGAGTCGCTCGGTTTGCTCATGGGTGGGTCACCAACATGAACACACGCGTCAGTTCACGATTAGGCGAGTGGCTAGTCCTGTATTCCTTGAGCTTGTTCACTGCTTTGCTGTTATCAACTTTGTTGGTTGAAGCGACTGGAGGTGATTGGCGTGCTGTGCTAAACGCGTTACTAGACGGCAGTATTCGCAAACCCGGGCGTTGGGGTGAAACCATCTCTACCGCTGCCCCAATATTGCTAGTAGCGCTAGGGACGGTGATCGCCACTAGAGCCGGATTAGTCAACATCGGCCAAGAAGGCCAACTCTATATCGGCGCTGCGGTAGGAACCTTTATCGGTTTTCTCGTTGGTGGACCAGGCGCTCTCAATGTGGTCTTGATACTCGGTTGCGGAGCTCTTGGCGGAGGTATCTGGGCGGGGTTCGCAGCAGCGCTAAAATACTGGCGAGGTGTGCCAGAGGTATTATCAACGCTACTTTTGGTGAGTGTTGCAAGCCACGCCGTTGCCTACGGATTTCGTTGGGATTGGTTGCTATTGGCCCCCGAAGCCGACCGTGGCAACCGTAACCAAGTAAGCGAACAACTCCCTCTTGACAACCGCCTTCCCCGACCTAATATCTTCGGCAACGAAATACCCTTGACTGTCCCCATTTCGGTTGTGATCACGCTAGGTGTTACTCTTGTCCTGACGCGGACCATTTGGGGATTTCGTCTCAAGATCCTCGGCCGCAACAAACGAACCGCCCAACGCGTCGGGGTCGCTGAAGGAAAATACGGTGCCACAGCTCTGCTTCTAAGCGGCGCGTTCGCTGGATTGGCTGGTGCATTTATGCTGACTGGTGGAGGGTACACTTTCGGCAATTATCAGTTTGTTCCGGGGTTTGCTGCGAACATCGGCTGGACTGGATTGTTGGTTGCACTTGTAGCGAACGAAAAACCGTTAGCAGCCGTTCCAGTGGCTGTGTTATTTGCCGGTTTACGCACAGGCTCAGGCTTCGTTAGCAGCACCGGAGTTGAATCACGCATCACCGATGTTATTGCAGGTCTATTAGTATTGTCTTTACTGATTCCAACGGCGCTAATGCTACTTCGAGACCAAAGGCGTTTTCGCACCAATATGTCTGAACGCGTGTAACTGATGTCTAACTTGCTAAACCCAATCGCAGACATCCTTACTAGCGAAACCACTTACCTAAACGGAGCATTATTCGCGGCATTTTTGGCTTTTGCAGCAACCGGTGAATGGGTAGCCGAACGCGCCGGCACGATCAACATTTCGATAGAAGCAATGCTGTTAAACGGCGCGTTCGCAGCACTACTAGGATACAACTACAGTGGATCAATAATCATTGGCTTGATAACCGCGGTACTAGGCGCAATGTTGGTTGCAGGTATCCAAGCCGAGATGAGCCATCGGCTATTCGCTGATCAGTTCGTAGTCGGTTTGACGCTAAACATTTTGGTGCTCGGCCTCAGCGGATTTCTCAACAACCAAATATCACCAAGAGCGACATTGGCGGGACGCTGGGACGTTCCATTGTTGAGCGAGATACCACTAGTTGGCACAGCCTTATTTGCACAACGATGGCCCTTTTATCTTTTGTATCCGCTAATCCCATTTTCTTGGTGGCTGGTGCACCGTTCACGATGGGGTTTAGAAGCGCGTTCTGTGGGCGAAAACCCGCACGCCGCAGACCTCACAGGGATCAACGTGAACAAACGTCGGCGCCAATCAATATATTACGCTGGGTTTACCTGCGGATTAGGAGGCGCGTTTATTCTCTTTGCACACGTCGGCAGGTTCGAAAACACGATCATTGGCGGACGAGGTTTTATCGCTCTTGCCGCGGTCATTTTCGGGGGGTGGACGTTACGGGGCAGCATCCTCGGCTGCACAATTTTTGCTGCTGCGCTGTCCTTCAGACTTTCGATTCAAGGGCTTGGATACAACCTCAACAGCGAACTATTACAGTCACTACCTTTCCTACTCACTATTGTGGTGATGGCCGTATTCGCCAAACGCGTTCGCGCACCCGCAGGGCTAGCCCGACCCTTTATTCGTCACACCAAGTGAACAAAAACCTGAGACGGCTGATAGAACCTACCGATGACCGTTACCACAATATGCGAAAAATGGCGACAAGACCGCACAACTCTTGGTGCTTGGTTGACGATACCTAGCACGGTCACCGCTGAAGCCACGGCACGCTGCGGCTTCGATTACGCCTGTGTTGATACGCAACATGGGCCACTTGACTACACCCACTCGGTAGGGATGATCGGGGCTATTTTGCTTGCCGGGGTCAGCCCGATTGTGCGAGTACCACGCAACGAAGTAGGCATCATCGGTAAATCATTCGATGCCGGTGCTCACGGCGTGATTATTCCGATGGTCAACACCGCCGCAGAGGCCGAAGCAGCTGCTAGCGCTTGCCGTTACGCACCTCGTGGCACCCGCAGTTGGGGGCCGATAGTTGCTAGTCTGCGCCACGACTATTTCGCTTGGGAACCCGGCAACGTGGCTTGCATCCCGATGATCGAAACTGCCGAAGCGTTAGCCAACCTTGACGCAATTTTAGAAGTCCCCGATATCGATGCGATCTATGTCGGACCTGCTGATTTGTCGATCACCTTAGGATTACCACCTGGGAACAATGATGGCGAACCCGCCTTCGACGAAGCACTGAACTTTATTTTGGAACGTTGCGCGGCGCACAATGTGATCGCCGGCATCCAATCAACTGGTGCTTTGACCCCCAAGAGAATCGCTGCGGGTTTCCGCATGGTCACCGTGACCAGCGACTTGCGAGCAACACGCAAAGGCATCGATGCTGAACTGGCTTTAGCTCGCAGTTCAACATCAACCGATGCCTCCACAAGCATGTATTGATTTATTGCAGATGTCTTGAGTGGATTAGTGGTTGGCAGACACCAAGGCGATAACCTCAACCTTGGAAGGTTGCCAGAGCGGACGAATGGGGCGGCCTCGAAAGCCGTTGTGGCCTACGGGTCACCATGGGTTCAAATCCCATACCTTCCGCCACCCCCACCAGCCTAAATAGATATCGTGATGTGGGAACTAACCGGAGCGTTATGTCGTCTAAGTTGCTAGTCAGGTCGGTTAGCGAGTTGGCTAACTAGTTGAGGAGTTCTATTGAAATGACTGCTTTTGTGAGATGCTTTGTTTGGGTGGTGGTTGCGTTGCTTGGGGGTTTACTGCTTTTAGGCGCTTGCAGCAATGATGACACCACAGCGAATTCCACCGTCTTGAGCGCAGACGAACCTGCTGATGGGTATGCGGAAACAATGTCGGACTCCAGTGAAGAATTCGTGTCGGATGCCAGTGCAGATACCGAGATGGGCAATGTCGTGGCTTTTTCGTCCGCGACTATCGCACCCACGAGTGACGATTCGATGAGTGACGATTCGATGAGTGACGATTCGATGAGTGAAGATTCCGCGCTGGTGCTGTCCGCAACGAGTGCTGCACAGGAAACGTCGCTTCCTGAGACAACCCCAATCGATGTCGGACGCCAGATAATTTACACCGCGGAGATAGTTATCCAGGTGATTGATGTGCCAGCAGCCACCCTCGCAGCGAACCAAGCGATCGCTGAGCTGGGAGGTTTTTTGTTCGGCCAAGACACCCGTATGAATGTGCGACCACGCACCGTCCTTACCTACAAAGTTGACCCAAGCGTCTTTGATCAGGCGATGCGTGCTCTAGAGGGTGTGGGTGAGTTGCAGCGCCAAACCACCCAAACCGATGACGTAACCGAACGTGTTGTTGACCTGCAGAGCCGTATCACGACTGCGGAATTGAGCGTTGAGCGCGTGCGGACGCTCATAGCAAACGCCACAGAAATCGAAGGCTTGGTTGAGCTAGAACAACAACTACTTGAGCGTGAAACCCTTTTGGAACAACTCAAAGGCCGCCTCAGAACGCTCCAAAATCAGGTGAGCCTGGCCACCATAACCGTGACCATCAACGAGTTGCGTGAAGAAGACCCAGACGCGTCCATCAACATGGTTGTGTGGCTTGGTGATAACGAAGAAGATGCCTGCCCTGGTTTGACAGATTTGACTATCGAAGCCAACGACAATGCGGTCTTGTGTGTTGAGGTGCGTAACACTGGGGATGATGTGTTAACCAGTATTGACATTAATGTGCCGACGCTGCGGATGCGGGTTGACGACCTCACGCTGCGAAGTGGCAATCTCAACGCTTTAGAACCGGGCGGGGTTGTGGTTGCAGTGGCTGAACTCGAATCGGTCGACGGGTTCGTGCGTCGCGTCAACGTTAACCAAGTGGAACAAATCGAGGTGAACGCCACGGCTGTGCCTGCCGCATCGTTGTTGCCACACAACGATGAGCAGGAACTAAGGGTCTCTGGTTTCGTGTATTTAGAAGCCAGCGTTACCGAACCGCTACCCGGCTTCTTCGATTCGGTGTCATCGGGTTGGTCTGCAATCACTAGGTTAGGTTCAGCATTGTTGATCATCATCGGCACCGCCTTACCGTTTGTACCGTTCGCGGCGCTGGCAACAGGATTGTTCTGGTATCTAGCACGCAAACGCAAAGCCAAGAATTACGATCAATCTGCGGCAAAAAACTAGAACCCTATACCGCCCAAGAAAAACCCAGCGCCTCATGAGGGCGAGTTGGAGGCTTGTTTCAAAAGGCGCACGGTGAATCGATGTTCTTCCTCAATGAACTCCGGATCTGTTCCGTTGTGTTCATTCATCAGCGGAATGACCTTGTTGCGGATCCCCATGCCTCGGGCGTCGACGTAACCGTAGTCTCGCAGAATGTTGACGAGCGTCTGGTTCCGGGCATAGCGCATTCCTGACCGTAAGCCGTCGACGGTCACAGTGTTCGGTAAGCGGCCCGGGCTCTGTACCTCTAAACGGTCAGAGAATATGGACAGCATCACGTCGGTCCCCGCGATGCTGTAGTCGCGGTGGGCCAGTGCGTTCACCAGAACCTCGCGGAGCACCTCCTGCGGATACTCCCAGCGTTCTTGCCGCCGCGCTCCCTCCAGCCGTGCTGTAGAGACTGTGTTGCGCCGCACGAAATCCCACGCTCTGTCCACGATCCCAGGTTCGAAACCTGGCTCGCCACCGGCACCCAATGGAGTCAGCGGACCCTTTATGACCTGGTCTTCGCGAACCGCATAACCTGGTTCGGTTCCCTGATAGCAAACTGCCCTCACACCTGATTGGGGCAGGAAACGCTCAGGTTTCTTGCCAAAGAGCAACAACCCGTCCACAGTTGCCGAAGTGTGTCCGTCTAAGGTCGCCACCGTTGCCAATTCTAGGTTGATTAGCAACTGTTTGAGTTCGTCTGAGTCGTCTTCAGGAAAGCTCTTCGTGCCTAGGACTCGAACGAAATAGTCACGAAGACGCCGAAGGTCCAGATCCTGTGTGCTCGTTCCCGGCACGGGTTTCATCCCATACCTCAACCTGCCTGACTGCTGGTAAAGACGCTCTTCCTCTTCTCTGGTTGCATCCCGAGTCGTCGTGCCCACACGGATTCGGGTTACCCACGAACTGCCGCACTTGACCTTGTATGGTTTGTCTGGGGCATCCGCGGAAAGCGTGACAACCCCGACAACTGCGCCGTCGTCCACCTCAAGGGTTTCCCAGTACGGGATCACCGCTGGCTGGACGTTGTCTCTTGCAGTCTGCATGACCCATTCTTCGGCTTGTTTCGGGTCTCGCGTCAGACCAGAAACGGTTCCGTCTTCTTCGACGCCGAGCAGTATGTGTCCACCTTGCAGGTTGAGTAACGCGGCGATCTCTCCAGCGAGTTTCCGGGGTTGCGTGTCGTCGCGTTTGAATTCCAACCCGGAGTTCTCACCGTGAAGTAGCAACTGCGAGAGTTCTAAGCGGTTCATACTGGCCACCTAGAAACCATACTTCAGCCTTCTCGTCTCAAAGGCATTCTTGCCCCCTTCGAGTATTTCTTCGACCAGTTCGCGCACTCCCGAGACATCAATGGAACCCGTGTGCTCGGGTCTGATAACCGCTTTGCCTTTGTTGTCGGCATCACCAGATGCGGTCAGTCCAAGAATCAGCTCAGCATCCCCGAGCACCGGTATGTTGGCGTTATGAGTGGAGAAAAGAAATTGTCTACGCCGCTTTTCCTCGCGCATTCGTGGTACTACGACTTCAGTGATGAAACGGTTGTCAAGGTCGTCCTCAGGCTGGTCAACAATCAATGGCGCGTCAGACTCCAAAAGCAGAAGCAAAAGCACGGCCGTCGCCTTCTGCCCTGTAGAGAGGTCTTCAAGAGCCTGCCAGTACGGGGGGTCGTCGGCCGCAGCCGTGTTCAACTCTAGGTCTGTTGTGGGCGGGAGTTCCAACTCTTCTACCCGCATCAAGGTGTCCGCCGTAGCCTCTGTCAGGCTTATTGCTTGTGCCGCAGGGATCGAGTAAGCGCGTTGCAGCGCGTCCGAGCCGTCCCTGCAACACTTGACGAAATTGGTCAATGAGAAATCTGGGGCCTGTTCGAGTTTGTCGATTGCTTCGGAGAGGCGCCCGCCGATCTCCTCTCTGAGCAGTCTGGACAGAGGCTCCCGATTGCCTGAGGCGGTCACGCTGACCTGCACTCGGTCCCGCAAGTCACTGCTCACGCTCTTGGCCGCCCGGTCCAGGCCGCGGAACTCACGAGCCTTGAGATCCTCCCATTCGGCCAGCAGCGCACGTCTCTGCTCGGAGCAGTCCGTCTCGAGCCGATCCAGTGAGGTCCTGCGATCCCGTAAGGGGCGGAGAGCCTCGATCTCGCGTTGGAGGCGGATGAACTCGGCCCCGTCCACAGCTGATTTCTGGAGTTCACGGAGTATCTGCTGATACTCGGACTCGACTTCGCCCTTTCTGACGGACCAGCGGCGAATGACACCGGTCACGCCGTCGTGCGCCTGCTCGAGCGCTTTCTCAATCAGCGTTGCCGACGCTTCGATTTCGCGGCTCAGTTGTTCGAGGACGGGATCGGCACTTGCGAGGATCTCCTTTCCAGGAAGTTCTTCGAGTGCCTTCTCGGACAGGAAGGCTCGATCGATCGGCAACTCCTGTCGGAGCGCGTCCAAGCACTCGCGAAAAACCGAGATTCGCTCGGGAATCGAGTCGAGCAGGCGTTCTTCGCGAACCAGAAGGCTCCGTTCGCGCAGTCGATTTTCGAGTCCGGCTTCCTTGTACCTTTCCAAGGTTTCTTCCAGGCCGGGCAGCTTGGCCAATTGTTCGTCAATCTGCTCGATCTCGGCGCGCGCATCGACGATTGACTTTCTGGTCTGTTGCAAACTGCGAATCACGCTCGTCTTCTGCCGATTCAACGACTCATCGCGCGGGACGAATCTGTCGATCAACACGGTGCGCTTCTCGGGGCTCTTCGCAAGCTCCGATATTTCATGCTGTCCGTAGATGTCAACGTTAGGAAGAATGTCGCGAGGGGACAGATTGGAGATCTGCCCGTTCGATTCGCGCACTATCGCCGGATTCGGGACGGTCCGTTCGATCAGGTATTCACGTTCCGCGGGGCGGAAGACCCGCGTGCGGAGGGTGATCTTTGTGCCACTGCGAATTACTTGACGCACCATTCCCGTGTGTGCCTTGAGGGCATCTTCGCCGGTGGGTTCGAGGTTGAGCACATGCCGCAGACTCTCAATGACCGTGGATTTACCGGCACCGCGTCCACCGATGAGCACGTTCAGGTTCGGGTTGAAGTGGACGGCGGCCCCGTCGAGGAATCCTCCATTCCATTCGAGGGTCACCAGTTCTGCGTGCTCTTCGGGTTCAGGGTCGCTGTTGAGCCTTATTCTCGAGTCTGGGTCCAGGAATGCCTGGCGCAAGCCCTCAATGCTGACTTCAGACATCTTGATCCAAGACGTTGCGGACGGGTCGTGCAAGTCCTCGGGTTTCCTGATGTCCTTGGCATTGACTGTAGCCACAGCTCGCTCTACGCCAACCGCATGGGAGCGACGGTAATCGTGATTCTTGTTATTCACGATTTGGCGCACCTTGTCTGGCAGGGCGCTGACTGGTCCTGGGATCTGGATCGCAAGCAGATCCTCGTTGCGCCAAGCGCGAATGCAGGCCTGGCCCTCAAGTACCTCAAACAATCCCTTGCTGCCGGTTACGTGTGCAGCGACAGTGACACCACCTTGTGCTCTTACTTTCTGGAGAATCTGCGCGAACGGGTCGCTGGACAGATCGGAGGAGGGTTCGGTACTGCGTATCCCCAACTCGCCGAGAAATCGTTCGAGTGTCTCCGCGGCGGTGTCCGGCGGGTAGAAGCAGAGAATGTGGATACCTTCAGACGAGGCGATCTCGAATCCGGGAAAGATCGTGATTTGGTGACCTTCCGCGGCGGCTCGGAACTCGTGGATCGAACTGACGCTGTTGTGGTCGGTGATGGCAAGTACCGACACTTCGAGCGCTACGGCTTCAGCGATGATTGCCTGCGCGTACTCGAGCGAACTGCCTCCACTCGCCTGCCCCCGGAACGTCCCGGAGTAGTGATGGGGGTTCACTTGGAGCGCGCACTTGTAAAAATGCGCGCCCGATGACGGCCTCTGAGCGGTGGCGAACCAGTCTTGTCCAGTCACGTGTTGAGTTTACATCCCATCGGCGTAGCGTAACCGCAAACATCTGTTCAAGCCTTAAAGCAAAGCCACCGCGCAACCCCCGATATAGCTCGCCGACCCCAAAGGCCCATTTGTCTACCTAATAATCCGTTGCTACGCCACCTTCTGCGACACGGCGATCGGCGAACGCATTCAATTCCTCTATTCTCGTTTCATCAAGTTGAGGAGGTTGATATGCCTCAAGGTGTTGTGCAACTAAACGCTCGGCATGGTCAAGCGAAGTCGGCGACCCTGCCTCTTCCCACGATTCATAATTGCGCCAATCTGAAACCGCTGGTTTAAAAAAAGCGTCGCGATACCGATCTTGAGTGTGTTGAGTACCAAAAAAATGCCCACCCGGGCCAACATCAGCGATAGCTTCAAGCGCCATAGAAGCAACATCAACCACAACGGGCGACAAGAAAGCCGCAACGCTTTGCAACAAGTCGTTATCAATCACCATCTTTTCAAAACTTGCGTGCAAACCGCCTTCCATCCACCCCGCTCCGTGGTACACAAGATTGGCACCACCCATAATCGCACCCCACAAAGAAAACACCGACTCATAACCAGCTTGAGCATCCACCGCATTAGCTGCACACACACCCGAAGAACGGTAAGGAAGTTTGTAACGGCGCGCAAGTTGCCCCCCAAGCATCGCCGATTGCATATATTCCGGGGTGCCAAAAGCCGGCGCACCCGATTGCATATCAACATTGGATGTGAACCCCCCATACATCACCGGCGCACCGGGGCGAACCAACTGCGTGAACGCAATACCCGCTAACGCTTCAGCGTTTTGTTGCACCACCGCACCAGCCACCGTCACCGGTGCCATAGCACCCGCAAGCGTGAACGGTGTCACGATAATCACTTGATTACGTGACGAAAACTCAAAAATCCCTTCAATCATCGGTGCATCAAGACGCAGCGGTGAACTAACATTAATCACCGAGTGGATAGACGGTTGTGCATCAAGTTCGTTCGCACTCACACCTCGCACGATTCGCACCATCTCCAAACAATCTCGGTTGCGTTGCGCCCCAAGTGAATAGGCGTTCACTACCTTATCAGACAGCGTCAACAAATCACGAAACGCTTCAAGGTGACGCACCGAAGGGTGAATATCGGTTGGTTCAACCGGGTAACCACCATGCGTTTGAACCGAATTCAAACACTGCGCCAAACGCACGAGATTACGGAAATCTGTGCGGTTCCCAGTGCGGCGACCACGTTTACGATCCACCACATTAGGCGCACTCGCAACCGAACCAAACACCACACTGTCGCCACCAACAACTAAATCATGTGCCGGATTGGGAGCATGCAAAACAAACTTAGGGGGTGCTGCACTAACCAACTCAGTAACCATCGCCGGGTCGAAACGTACCCTCTCGCCATGCACTTCCGCACCCGCAGCAGCGAGCATTTTCGTGGCTCGCGGGTGCAAGAAGTCCATACCAATATCTCGCAACACCAACAGCGAAGACTGGTGGATAGCCTCAAGTTCGTCATCAGAAATCACTGCTGTGGGCGCAAACCTGCGTTCATGCAAATGCCACGGCGGTTGCGACGGCGGTATCGGGCCAGTTGGCCGCGCTCGACGACCACGCCGACGCACAGAAGACGCTACGTTCATATCAAGCGTCACTCTACTAGAACAACAAGATAGAAATACGAATGTTCAACCGCAGTCGTGGCACTCAACCGAAACGACTTCTCGCGCAGGTATCAGTCACGAGGCGAAACGGTTGGGGGTTGCACATATTGCCAACCGAAACGGCCTTTGATGCACAGGTGCCCATGGGTTACCGAATGATCTGCGGGTGAGGTAACCTTCACGATTTTGTTGTCTTGCGTATGCAGTTCTAAGTTGCAACCGACACCGCAAAACGAACACACCGTGGTGGTAACGTCTTGTGATTCAGGCCGCCAATCCCCCACGGCGCGCATATCAAACTCCGTTTTGAACTGGATAGCACCCGTTGGGCACACACCAATACAGTTACCGCAATACACGCAAGCGGAGTCGGGTAGCACAGTGTCGAACTCGGTAGAAATCCGCGAGTTGAAACCACGTCCACTCACCGCGATGGCATAAGTGTGTTGTGCATCATCACCGCAAGCTTCCACGCACTTGTAACACAACACGCACTTGTCGTAGTCACGCACATACAAGTCGTCTTGAACTTTTGGTTCCTCAACAATACGTTCGGCTGGCACATCGGTTTGGCCATAACGGTTCGGGTCGGCCTGATAATGACGCATCCAAACGGCCAAATCAGATGCCTGGCTCAAATCGGTGCTAGAACCGAGAAACTCGAGCACCATCTTACGGCTATGGCGCACCCGAGGGGATTCGGTATGCACCACCATGTTTTCCTCGGCGGCCCTCGCACACGAGGGAACCAAAGCCCTTGAACCCTCAACTTCCACCACACACACCCGACAAACATTCACCGGGGTAAGGTTCTCAGCCCAACACAAGGTCGGCGTTTCGATACCAATCGACTCGCAAGCCGCAAGGAGCGAAGTGCCTTGCGGCACTGACACCGCTCGGCCATTGATAGTTAGACTAACGCTCACTTCAGTTATCGTCATTACGTCCCCCGGGCAACAAACCTAGATCAAACGCGGAATTAATCGCCGATGCGGCGGTATGACCGAGCCCACAAATGGACGCATCAACCATCACCTGCGAGATGTCTTCAATCAACTTACGGCGCTTTGCACCTAAACCACCTGCGGTTTGCAGTTGAAGCATCGTTTCGTGCTGACGCACAGTCCCCACCCGGCACGGCACGCACTGCCCACAAGATTCGTTGCGGAAAAACTCGGCAATCCGCAGCGCCACCGCGGTCATATCAATCTCATCGGTAAAAGCCATAATCACGCCCGAACCAAGGGTAGTGCCCCGCTCCCGAGTGTCTTCAAGGGTCAACGGTAGATCCAGCGCATCGGGGCCCACGAAAGAGCCAGCTGCCCCTCCCATCAGCACCGCGGCCAAACGACCGCTACCCGTCAACGGGCCAGCAAGTGCCAGCACTTCGCCTAAACTGACACCGAACTCCACTTCATACACACCAGGTTTGGTAACCCGGCCACTAACGCACAGCAGTTTCGTGCCCGGCGATCGTTCGGTACCTCGGCGGCGATATTGTTCGGCACCGTACAACACAATATCCAGCGTGTTGATCAGTGTTTCAGGATTGTTGATAGCCGTAGGCTCAGAGAACAAACCGTGCGTCGTGGGGAAAGGAGGTTTGCTGCGAGGTTCGCCTCGAAAACCTTCAAGAGAAGCAAAAAGGGCGGTTTCTTCACCGCAAATATAAGCACCCGCGCCGCGCCTGATTTCGATATCGAAACGCTGGCCTGAGCCCGCCGCGTTGGAACCGAGCAAACCGGCGTCTTGAGCTTGGTTGACAGCATTTTGGAGACGTGCGGTGGCTAGCGGGTACTCACCTCGAATATATATCCATCCGTTTTCGGCACCCGTGGCGAACCCCGCGAGGGTCAGCGATTCAATCACCGCGAAAGGATCGTTTTCCATCACCACACGATCCTTGAAAGTACCTGGTTCGGATTCATCGCAGTTGGCTACCACATGCTTAGGTCGTCCTTGTTCGGCAGCAACAGCCCGCCATTTGATACCAGTCGGGAACGCCGCACCGCCACGGCCGGAGAGCCCCGAGCCGGCTACCGCGCTGCACACGGCGTCTGCTCCCATGGCGATCGCACGATCCAAGGCTTGGTAACCGCCGTTGGCTCGATATGCCTCAAGCGAGGTGGGATCGACCACACCGACATTGCGAAGTAGGCGCAACGATGGGTCGCCTTGCTGAGGGATTTTTTCAGTAGGCGAGCCCCCCAAACCAGCACCGCCCGCAGCAAAGTCTGCTGGTACCAGATCGGGTCGGCCAATACCCTGATGGAACTGCGCGGGTGGCCGCTCACATTGCCCGAGGCAAGGAGAACGATGCACCTGGGCTCCACTTGCCTCAAGTTCGGCGATCAGTTCGCGGCTGCCGGCGATCTGGCAAGCCGCGTCCACACAAACGTGGGTAACATGGCTCACGCCTGGCCCGTAGTCGGGTTCGTCAAGGCGAAACATTTCGTAAAAGGTTGCCACCCCGTACGCTTCCGCCGGCGGCACCTGCAAAAGCGTGCATACATGGTTCAACCCGCCCGGGCTAATCCAGCCTTTAGCGTTTTGCAGCGCATGCAGGGCGGGAAGCAAAAGGTGGCGATGGTCGCGCCGCCGTTGAGTGCCACCATAAACGAGGCGCTCACCCGCATGCACAACGGTATTGGTTGCCCCTACCGCAGCAGCCACGGCCGCGATTTCTATGTCGTCGGCTAAGTCATCGCCGATAAAGAGGTCAGCCATTAGCGGGTTCGGTTGTCCGCTCCAGGTCAAGTGCCGGGTCGTCTGTCATCGGTTTCGCACCGTTTGAGTGAAGATGTTCTATCCGAATCGCCGCTGCTTTGAACTCTGCGGTTCCTGAGCGCCGATCCCATTCGGGGTTGGTGAGTTGGTTGACATCTATCAACTCTGGAAAGTGGAATGTGGTGAACGTTAGCCCCACGGGAATGTCGGGTTGGATACGCACTTTCGTTTCAATAGAACCACGAGGCGAACAAACCCTTACCCGTTGGCCATCCGCGAGACCCAAAGCGTGTGCATCAGTAGGGTTTATGTCAATGCTATCTCCGTAGCGGATAGGCGACGCGAACCCCCCTGATTGCACACCGGTGTTGTAGCTGTCTAGCGCCCGTCCGGTGGTTAACCGCAGTGGGAACTCTGCGCTGAGTTTTTCTTTGGGGCCTTCATGTTGGCAGACACTAAAAGGCGCGGGTTCGCGGCCTTCAAGGTCTTCGGCCCACAGCCAACCGTGAAGAAACGGGCTGCCTGGGTCTTCCAAGTCTCGGCAGGGCCATTGCAGCCCGCCTGCGGATTCCAAACGTTCCCAACTCATGCCGGCATGCATTGGTGACAGCGAGCGGAGTTCGTCCCACAACTCTTGTGGAGTGGGGTTGCCCCAATCCACGCCGAGGCGGTTGGCCAAATCGCCGATGATGTCTGTGTCTTGACGGGCTAGGCCAGGGGGCGACACCGCCGGGCGTACCCGTTGTACCCTCCGTTCCGACGACGTAACCGTTCCTTCCGATTCAGCCCAACCAACAGCCGCTGGCAGAACCACATCGGCGGACCGCGCGGTGCGGGTCATCAAGATGTCTTGCACTACCAAGATGTCTAGGCCGCTGAGCACTTTGCGGGCATGAGCGACATCGGCTTCTGAATCTGCTGGGTTTTCGCCGATGACATATAGACCTTTGATCTCCCCTCGTTCCATCGCTTCAAACATCAGAGTTAGGTGCAATCCCGGTTTGGCTGGCAGGCGCATGCCGTAGGTGGCCTCAAACTTTGCTTGAGCTGTTGGGTCGCCGATGTCTTGGAAGCCGGGGAACTTGTTGGGCAGCGAACCCATATCTCCGCCGCCTTGCACATTGTTTTGGCCTCGCAGGGGCACCAATCCAGAGCCCCAGCGCCCTACATGGCCAGTCAACAAAGCCAAGTTGCACAACGACAACACGTTTTCCACGGCGTTGTGGTGTTCCGTGATGCCTAATGTCCAGAGTATCTGTGCGGTTCCGGCGGCGGCATAGACGTGAGCCATTTCACGAATCGCTTCAGCGGGTACCCCAGTTATCGTTTCGGTGTTTTCCAAAGTGTATTCTTCCACGGCAGCTTGGTATTGCTCGAAGCCTTGCGTGGCGTGAGCAATGAACTCTTTGTTGTGCAGGTCGGCAGCGATGATTTCGCGCCCGACTGCGTTGGCTAGAGCGATGTCGGTGCCCACATTAAGGCCGAGCCAAGCATCAGCGAACTTTGTTGAACTGGTGCGCCGTGGGTCTACCGCATACATTTTGGTGCCATTGTCTAGGCCCTTGAGTACATGATGGAAGTAAATCGGATGCGCTTCACGGGCGTTGGAACCCCACAACAAGACCACATCGGTGCTCTCAACTTCTTTGTATGAGGACGTACCGCCGCCTGCTCCGAATACTGTCGCCAGACCGACGACCGAAGGTGCGTGTCAAGTTCGATTACAGGAATCGATGTTGTTCGACCCCATGGCGGTGCGGATGAACTTTTGTGCTGCGTAGTTCATCTCGTTGGTTGACTTGGAACAACTAAACATGCCGAAAGCTTCACCGCCGTATTGGTCTCGGATACGAGCGAAACCCTCGGCCGCGCGGTTCAATGCTTCGTCCCAAGTAGCAGCACGCAACTCGCCGTTTTCTCTGACCATCGGCGTGGTGATGCGCTCCAGAGGTTTCATGTAGCGGTGACGACGGTTGCCACGATTTAACCCTTGACGGGTCGGCCCTTTGGCCTCATGTTGGGTTTTGTTGTCGCGTGCATTTACGCCAACATTGTCCACGCCGTCACCATACCGCCGCGTCACGCGTTTAGCGCAACTTTTCCATGCGTTTCACTCGCAACCTTGCCATCGATGCTTCTAGTTGGCGGTTTGTCGGGTATGGTCACGCCATGCGTTGGTCACAATTGTTCATTCCTACGTTGCGTGAAGCTCCCGCCGATGCTCAAGCAACGAACCACACCCTGCTGATTCGTGGCGGTTTCATTCGTCAACTGCACTCGGGGCATTATTCTTTGCTGCCTCTTGGGTTACGCGTTCATGAGAAGGTCGCCGCGATCGTGCGGCGCGAGATGGAGGCAATAGGCGCGCAGGAGTTTCTGTTGCCGGCGATGCATCCGGCTGAGATTTGGAAGAAGTCCGGGCGTTGGCAGGCCGTTGGTGAAGAATTGTTTCGGTTAGTGGATCGCAAGGGTGCCGACAACGTCTTGGGGATGACCCATGAAGAGGTTTTTGCTGAGGTCGCCAAAGAGATCACTTCTTACAAGGCGTTGCCACAAATCTGGTTTCAGATTCAATGGAAGTTCCGTGATGAACCTCGCCCCAAGGGTGGGCTGTTGCGCGTTCGAGAGTTCGCCATGAAGGATTCCTATTCTTTTGATGTAGACGAGGCCGGGCTTGACAGCAGTTTCGACGCACATCGGCGTGCGTATGAACGCATTTTTGCTGCTTTGGGTCTGCCGACTATCGCTGTGCAAGCATCTTCTGGCGCGATGGGTGGTTCCGGGTCTACCGAGTTTATGGTTCCGTCACCCGCTGGCGAGGACGACATTGCGCTTTGTCGCGAGTGCGGTTATGCATCCAATCTTGAACGCGCTCAAGCTCAAATAGCGGAACTCGTGGATCGTGACCTGCCCGATTTGATGCGCTTCCCTACCCCCGGTGTGCGTACGATTGCTGCTTTGGAAACGGTCGCGGGGGGTGCGACTGCGGTACATCAAATCAAGACCATGGTGATGGTGCTTGACGGCGAGGTGACATTGGCATTGCTGCGTGGTGACCATGAACTCGAGTTGCAAAAACTCGCCGATTACACGGGGGCCGCAGATGTTCGGCCAGCTACGCCAGACGAGGCGTTGAAATGGTTGGGGGCGCATCCCGGTTCGCTCGGCGCGGTGCATGTTGAAGATTTACGAATCATTTGCGATCCGGCTCTTAGGGGACGGCGAGGTTTGACCACAGGTGCCAACGAAGACGATTGGCACTTCTCAGGCGTGGATGTCGCGCGTGACATCGCCGTTGATGATTGGGCCGATTTGCGGAGGGTGAAAGCGGCTGAGCCGTGCGTTGTTTGCGGTATGCCACTCGAGGTGCTTCGTTGCATCGAAGCGGGCCACATTTTCAAGTTGGGGACCAAGTACTCTAGTGCGCTTGGTGCGTTCGTGCTCGACCGGAACGGTAAGCAAACGCCCTTGGTGATGGGGAGTTACGGAATCGGCATCGGTCGCAATTTGGCTGCCGTTGCCGAGGTGTACCATGATGACAAGGGCCTTGTCTGGCCGTTGGCCGTTGCCCCCTTTGATGTGGTGATAACGATTCTGAACCTCAAGGACGCAGTTTCTAGGCGCGCTAGCGAAACGCTTTATCAAGACCTGCTCAATCAAGGTATTGATGTGTTGTTGGACGACCGTGGTGTGCGCGCTGGTGTGAAATTCGCTGACGCAGAGTTGATTGGTGTGCCCTATCGGGTCACGATTGGCCCTAGAGCGTTAGCTGAAGGGGAAGTGGAAATCACCACTAGATCAACGAACGAAACCTTACGTTGCCCTATCGGGTTGGTGGTGGAGCACCTTAACGAGATAGTCAACAAACAGAAACGTTGACCGTTGTGCTATCGTGTCAAGTGGCACATGTAACTACCTAAAGGAGCACGCCATGTCAGACACACCGCCGCCACCGCCGCCACCTAGCGATCCGCACCCGCAAGCACATGAAGGCTACGTTCCGCCATCAAGTGCAACCGGTTGGGCAAGCCTCGGCAACGGTCATGTAGTAGAACTCGCGAGCACTCTCCAACGGTTCGGCGCAAGGGTATTGGATTTTTTCATTGTTTTTGGGGCTTCGGTGGTTTTTCTGTTAATCGCTTTCGCTGTAATCGTTAGCAGTTCGGGCAGTGGCGGTCTCGTGTTTATTCTCTTCGTCGCAATACTGATCATAATCTTTGGCCTTGCCTACGAGGTGACCATGATCGCACTGAAAGGTCAAACGCTAGGTAAGATGGCCGCGGGGATAAAGGTAGTGCGAGCAGACAACGGCGAGATTGTTGGGTGGTCGAAATCTATCGCGCGTTGGATTGTCCCCGCCGTGTTATCTTTGATTCCGACTATCGGGCCAATATTGTCGCTAATCGTTTATATTTCGTTTTTGTGGGATTCAACTCGGCAGGGTTGGCACGACAAACTAGCCGGCACTCTCGTAATCAAGGTCTAACGAACAACGCCAAATCTTTTTCCGCACGGATAATCAGAACGCGCCTATAGTCAACTAGGTTATGTCTGTGCAATCGATTGAGCGAGCCTTCGCGTTGCTACGAGCTTTGGCGGTTGGGCCAGTTGGCGTTACCGAATTGGCGGAGCGTGTGGAACTCCCCAAGTCGACCGTGGCCCGCCTCTTGGCGGCACTAGAAAACGAAGGTGCCGTCGCCCAAGCCGGTATCGGCGGAGAATACCGTCTTGGTGACGGGCTGTTAGACATCGCCGGCGCTACCCAACCAGGCAGCGGGTTAGTAGCCACCGCCCGTCCTTACCTGATAGAGCTTTGCAACGAAGCTAGCGAAGCCGCCGGTGTCTCAATTCTCAACGGACGCTCGGTCTATTACCTAGACCATGTAGAAGCAGAGAGCGACGTGCAAGTGAGGAGTTGGACTGGCGAACTCGCTCCGCTTCACGCGGTGCCATCTGGATTGGTTCTACTGGCTCACTTCGGCGAAACCGAACTTGAGAATTATCTGCAAGGCCCGCTCACCGCTTCTACTCCTTGGACAGTTACCGACCCCGACGAAATTCGTGAACGGCTAAGCACCATTCGCAGTTTGGGGTACGCCTGGGTATACGAAGAATTTGCCGAAGGGATCAACTCAATCGCCGCGCCCATCGTTGAAGCAGACGGTACAGTGCAGTCCGCGCTGCATATTCACGGCCCGGCATACCGTTTCCCAAATCCCGAACGCACCCACGATCTCGGCAACCTAGTCATCAACGCCGCCACAAGCCTCGCCGATAACCTCACCTACGACTAACCACACGCCACCAAACAAGCTCAACGGTGTAACCAGCACGCAGCGCTTAGACGGCTGAAGTTTCAACCGCGGCATCAATCTTGGCCACCACCTGTGGCGTTTCCCCTAGCGCAGCGCAAATCTGCTGGTAAGCCAAAATATCGTCGAAACTGAGCGTTCGGCCTGTGCGGTCTTCAAGCCATTTCTTAGCTGGTTGGTATCCGCCGATGACGAACTGCCACGCCTCCGGTGACACACCATCAAAATGCTGGTCTTGATTGAACCAGACGCGACCCCGAGTGTCGCTAGACGGTTCAACATAGCGAACTGTTTCCACTACGCCTGACCCTCCCACGCCGAACACAGGCATTTCTTCACCATCGGCTGTTAGAAGATGCAGCGCAGCAAGCCGAGACCCGTGTTGCGCGAGGATCGAGAACTGGGCAGGGTATGCCGGCAACGGAATTCGCGGAAAATCCGACCGTAAGAAATCTGCGAATCTGAACCGAAACCAAGAACTGTGGAGCATCGCGTAGATGTAATGCAACACATCTTCAGGGCCGAAAGTCAATACTAGGTCTCCCGCCCCATTGACCACAAACTCGAGCCCAGATGCTGCTGAGATAGCCGCAATGAATTCTGGGGCGAGATTCGGCACCCGACTGGCAACACCCAAATTCAAGGCATCATCCCCAGAAGGGTAGAGGTATAACGGGAAGAGGTAATTGATTTGTTTAGTCTTGTTTGAGATCGCAGCCGATTCGATCATGCCGTCTGTAATACCCGTTAGGTTCCAAACTCCTTGCTGAGATTGTTGTCGGCAGCTAATCAAACCAATATTGGGGCCGGCAAGCATATGGTGCATGACCTCGGCTCGTGGCCGGCAGATAAACCCACCTGCCATACCCGTGAAATACGTGGTGCGTTTGTCGAAAGGTCGATAGAGGACTGTTTTGATGTGTGCTTTCGCGTCCGGGTGCGTGCGGAGATCGTCTTGAGCGGCAGCAACCGTCCAATCCGAAGAATCCTCTCCAAGACCATACTTCTCACGGGCATCAGTTTCAGAAAGACCCACGAATTCATTGGCAACCCGCCTCATCTCTTCATCAGAGAACTGGATGGCAAGTTTGTCTCGTGCCGTGACCATTCCCACTGAATGAATCGGCGCGATGTCGGTCAGCTTCCAGCCAGATTCGTATTCAACTTGCAGTGCATCATCGCGTGGCACGAAAAAATAATCGGGTGCTTTAGCCGCAAGCTCATACCATCGTGTGGATTTTACATCGTGTTCGGCAAGCCAAGCATATTTCCCTGACTCAGTATCGTCTCGTTCACCCCAAAGGTCGGCGTGATACACCTTCGCTAAGCCCTCGCCAGAAGACCCGTCCTTAACAAAAATACTGATCGCCACGCCCTGCTGAATATCAAACACATTCTGGTCTCGACCACCACCTGGTGCTTTCTCCTGCTTCTTCGCACTGCCATGCAAATCAAGCAACCAAATCTCATCAAAGGTTTCCATCAAGGACCGCCGCATCCCTCTGAAAGTAGGGTTATCCAGATAACTGTGATTAGTTACGAAACCCACAATACCCTCACCGGTCTGGCTGATCCGCCATTGCGCGAAACGGATGAACTTCACATAATCGTCATTTATCCACTTTGGATTGCGTTCATCTAAGGGTTCGCCATCCACGCTGAAATAGCTCTGCGGATCGTCAAGGATCCGCCCCCGCATCAAATCGGTAATCCATTTCCCTTTGTTAGCCGAATGCCCCGAATAGGGAGGGTTGCCAATCACCACCATTACCGGATGCTCACGCTTGACTGCATCAGCCTCGCGAGCTTCCCGCACAATCTCAGGGGCAAACATCGGACCGCCCGTTGCTTCGTGGGCATCACTAAGCGTGTTTGTTAGAAAAACACCCAAACGCGTCCCCTCGCTCAGAGTGTACTTCTCACCCGCTTCACCGAGTTCCAAAGTGAGTTTCAGGTGACAAATCGTGTAGGCGGCCATCAAAAGTTCAAAACCAAACAATTGGGGAAGCAAATATTTCGGCGCATACACTCCCCACGAACCACCTACGCCTCGTTTGGCTAAGTCACGGCGAACTTGGGCCATCACTTCACGCAAAAATGTGCCCGTACCTGCCGCTGGATCAAGAATCACCACTCGCGGCAGCGCACGCTCCGAACCGTCTTTGTCGACAACATTCACAGTAGTTCTATCGGCGAGGCCATCGCGCACCGCAAACCTGTCTCGCAACAGCAAATCAACGCTACGCACGATGTAGGACACCACGGGCTCAGGCGTGTAATACACGCCTCGAAGCTCACGCAGTTTGGGGTCGTAAGCGGCGAGGAAATCTTCGTAAAAGTGGACTATCGGATCTTCTTTGCGTGTCGCACTTCCGAACCCTTCTAACACCGAAGCCATGTCTGCGTTAGCGAGTAGCAAGGCCAAGTCATCAATGATCCAAACGATGCGACTATCGGCGCTTGGCCCAGCGATATGACCGAAAACGTCACGCAGAAACGGCGTGGTGTCGGCGAACACCGCCGATTGCCTGCTGAACTCGGCGGGTGGCCCCGAGTGCAGACACCTCGCCGCAAAAAGACCGTACGCCGCTGTTTGCGCTTGCAGATCGGCGAAATCGGCAACACTGAGATCGTTGATTAGCACTTTGCGATAGCTCTCGAGTAACCCCGTAAGCGCAGGGGCGTTTTCGCCATCTTCGTCTAGGATTTTTTCAATAGCCACACGCAACATCTTTGCCATGGCTGCCATTCGTTCGGCGAGTTCACCGGCCTGCCCCACCGATGGCTCTTCGGCGGCAAAAAAACTGCTTAGCAGTTGGTGCAGGTCGGAATCATATTTGGGACTAAAATCCAGTTGGCCGGCATTATTGAGTTGCCCCAATCGCGCCACGCCGCGCCGTTCACCCCGCACAAACCAGCGGAACTCCAGATAATCGGTGAGCAGCAAATTCGGAAGCGCTGCAAGATAACGCGCAAGTTGTTCGCTCCTCTCAACGGCATCAAGGTTGGTGCCAACATCTTTGCACTCGATGTGACCGATAGGCACCCCTCGGCGTTGCAAAACAAAATCTGGTGCACCGTAGGATTGTTGGCTTGGCTCGTTGAGCGCATCTACAGCATCGCTGCCAACACCAACGAGCAGGGTAGCAAGAGCAGCACGATAACTATGCTCTGTTGCTTGACCAGTGCTGTGCGCGGCACCAATGCTTTGGCGGTATTCATTGAATGTCATTGTCGACCCTCCGTACAAAGATGCTACAAGCCGACTGTGACATCGGTGTGGTCGGTTGTTTTGCGATTTTCTCGGTTCGTCAGGTTATTCGTGGTCTTGCCTTGAAAGCGCTGAAGCCAAAAGCCCCGAAGGCACGGCGACCACCCCCAGACCGATCATCACTAGCACGATCGTCAATAATTTCCCTGCTACCGTCACCGGTGCTATCCCCTCAGCGCCCGCGGTTAATGAGGCGATTGACCAATAAACGCATTCAAAAAGGTTGTTGTAGTGTTCGTTTTCTTCGTGTTCAAATACGTAGATGCCGTATGATGCGATGAAGGTCAGTATCCCGGTTGCGCAAAGATATATCGCTAATTCGTCTTTGATGTCATCAAAGGCTCTGGAGAATCGGCCGAGAGCATCGCTGTAGCGAACGAGTTTGAAAATTCGGAACGCTCGAAACACTCGCAAGATTTTGGCAGCTCCTAAGCCAGGCAAGAGCACTAGCGACGAAAGCGCTGCGAGCAAGTCAACAACACCGTAGAACGAAAATATGTAGCGCCTGCGTTTATCGCTGGTAACGATTCGCAAAAGATACTCAAGGCCGAAGATTGCGCCAAAGACGATCTCAAGCCTGATTATCCAGGTGGCGAGGCTTCCTTCGTCAACGAGCGTTTCGGCAATCAAGGTGCTCACCGCGAGCACCACAAGCGCGGACAATGCCCCTTCAATCCGCCGTCCGAGCGCAGTGTTGATGTCGAACAATGAGTTCATTACCGCTCCTTAGATTCGGCGAGTTCAGCCACAATTTGTAAGCAATGGCCAATATCGGTCACGACGTAGCTTGGCGCTCGTGTGTGGTCGATCTTCATCGTTTGCCTCCCGTTGAGTTAAGCGAGATTCACTTTAGCGAAGGTGTGTGACAGCGACCGAGGCAGACCTAGTGGTTTTATTGGGGGACCAGTAGCTGCGTCAGGCCTGTTGCTGGGTTTGTTGGGTTTTGTAGGTAGCTACGTAGGTTCAGCGATAGCTCGTGTGGCGCGCGATGAGTTACTAGTGATGCGAATTTGGCATCGATTTCGTGTTGGTTGAGGGGGTTGTGCATTGAACCTTTTTGGCCATGCACTGTGCGTTCAAGAACTTCTCCACTTTCGAGGCAAATCCTTACGGTCCCACCGATTTTGTGAGCGTAAGTAGCGTCAAATCGTTTCGCAACGCGTAGCAGCACCTTGGCTTGCAGATCAGCAAGTGTCTGGCTCGCGATTCGTTCAGGTGCATAGGTTGTCGGGTCACTGGGGTTGGCGAGGATTGCGGCTGCGATGTTGAACGGCGCTGAATACTGCGCGGCCATTACCGATGATGTTCCATCCAGGTTGTTTTGGGTGACGGCTTTTGTGGGAGCTTCTGCTTCGATGTGTGTAATCTGTTCTGGACGAAGTTGATGCTCGGTTCGTAGCTCGGTTGCGGCTTGGATTAGCGGGTGTATGTCGCTGCAAGCGGCGTAGGGTTTGACGGTGATTTCGTCTATCATCCAGCGACTGCCGAGTTTTGCGGTTAACAGGTCGATTTCGGGGTTAGTGCCAAATACGTGACAAAAACCGTACCTACCGGCTAATCCGTCGGAGGCCCCTTCAAACCCGTGAGCTACTAGTTGTACGGCCATTATCCCGGCTTCGGCGGCGCGCCCGGCGTGTATACGTTTGGCCATTCCACCTGAAGAAGCGAACTCCATGGTTCCTGAAGCCAACGACACCGCCACCCCGAAGGCGTGGTTCAAGCGTTCCCCAGTAAACCCAAAAAGTCGTGCGGCAGCCGCCACCGACCCGAAAACTCCCGACATTGAAGTTGGATGAAATCCCGCAAGCATATGGCTCGTTGGCCCCACCGCTAATCCGGCACGCCCCATGGCTTCATAGCCGATGACCACGGCTTCTTGGAGGTCAAGTACGGTTGCTTGGGTTTGCTCGGCGAGCGCTATGGCTACGGGAATGACCACCGCACCGGGATGACTGATCGCTTCTTCATGCACATCATCTAATTCGAAAGCGTGGGCTGCGGCCCCGTTTGCGAAGGCGGCCATTGGTGCCGTGGTTGTGGTGGCTTGCCCGATTATTGTGGCTGCGCCGGTACCTCCCGTCGCTAGTGCATAAGCGGCGGCGGCTTTTGACCATGGTAGGGTTGCGCCAAAGGTGATGCATCCTAAGGTGTCGATGAGGACGTTGGTTGACTTGTGAAGTAGGCGTTCTTCAACGTTTCCTTGCCAGCCGACAAGATGCTCCGCAAGTTCTCGAGATGGCGATGCGGCGTTGCTCACGCGTCTTTGCTTAGCGTTGTGAGTAGCAGGTTGTTTAGGTGAGCCACGGCGTTTTCGGCATGCACGTCGGCGGTTCCACTTGGGTCGACAATCAAGGGACCGGGTTGATATCCGCGGCTAGCCACACCCCTTTGAACCGAGTCCATGATGTCGAAGTCTTCGCATACGGTGGTGTTCCAGTCGAGTTCAATCACCTGGAGTTGTTCTGTTGTGGGTTCCGGCCGGTCGAACCACCACTCACGGATCAGCAGTGTTTCGTTAACGGTCAATGGAACCCAACGAAAAGTGTTGAGCACCTGTCCGGGGTAACATTGAATTGAGGAGACTGGCCAGGTGTAGAAGGCACCATATTCGTTGCTGTCGATTTGGCGAGCGTAGGCTGACCGTTCTGCCGGCGCGGCTGTTGCGGTGTGGTGGATCGTGTATCCCCTAGGGGTGATGCGATAACTTGCGGGAGCGATGATACCTGCGGTAAAGGTCTTATGCACGTTCGGACAGTGATAGCACTCGTTGTAGTTTTCGACTGCTATTTTCCAGTTGGCCTTGATGAGGTGTTTGCGCCGCCAAGTCAGCACACGTTTGGTTGCGTCGGGCGCGATCGCGGCTAGTTCCGCATCAATCCCCGGCACGGTGTTTAACAACGAGGGAGCATCCGAATCAAGGTTGACATACAAGAAACCAGCCATCGATTCAACTTGCACCCTTGGCACACACAGTTCGCCGACATCTTGGCCGCGCGCATTCAATAAAGTGCCACCGAGGCTGTATGCCCAAGCGTGGTAGGGGCATGTGATGCGTGACACTTTGGCACCATCGGCATCGACCAATTGATGCCCTCGATGTTGACAAACGTTGAAAAAGCCTCGTAGTAATCCATTATCGTTGACCACGATTACATTCTCGTCGCCGACTTGGGCGGTTAGTAAGCACCCCGGTTCCGACACTTGGGATACGTGTCCAACAAGTTGCCAAGTGCGTGCGAAGATACGTTCAAGTTCAAGTGCGAAAATTTCTGGGTCAGTATAATACTGGGCATCTAGCGCCCTATGGTTGGTCGCTGCCATAGTCACCTTTCTTGTTGGTTTGGTGGTCTGCGTCGGTGTGGAAAATTCTGCACTGGGTTATTCCAAGTCTGCTAGAGCGTCAACAAGTTGATCCATCAAATGCCTATGGTTCACGTCGCAACGTAGGAATCGGTCGCTGAGCCCTCGCCAAGAATCCATCCCATCCTTCACGATCACACCCCGCTCAAGCAGGCCGTTGAACACTTCTGTCGAGTTTGTGTCTGGATCAAGGATCTCAACTAAGAAAAAGTTGGAACGGCTTTCGGGAACCATGCGAAACCTGTCCAACTCGCGAAAACGGGTAGACACGTACTGTTTGGAATCAAGAATCGTGGATACAGTCCAAGCCACATGTTCGTGGTCGTCAAGGGCTGCGACACCTCCAGCAATCTGCATTTGTCCGAGGTTCCAAGTCGGTTTCACCGCCAAAAGCGCATTGATGACAGTGCGTTCAGCAACGCCAAATCCGATACGTAACCCGGCCAATCCAAATGCTTTAGAAAAGGTTCTGAGCACCATTAGGTGCGGGTATTCTTGGGGTAGATGAAGGTATCCAACAGTGTTGGAATAGTGAACATAAGCCTCGTCCAACACCACCAACGCATGCGGTGCCGCCTCGGTTATACGGCGCAAATCGGATTCGTTGAGCCAAGTGCCTGATGGGCTGTGCGGATTTGTTACAAACACGATACGTGTGTTGTCGTCAATCGCCGCGATATAGGTGTCTACGTCAAGGGCCATTGAGGCGCGATCGGTCGCTTCGTGCGCTAGAACCGCCACTCGCCCTTCCGCTTCAGCGAACAGGTGGTAGATCGGGAAGCACGGGCCAGGCATTAGTATTTTTCCGCCTGGTTCGCTGAAAGCACGAATGATCAATGAGATGAGTTCGGTTTCACCTGCTCCACAGATTATCTGTTCAGGTTGGTAGTTGTAGGTTGCCGCTATTTTCTCGCGTAATGGTTCGGCGGTCCATGAGGGGTAAAGGTGTAATCGGTCGATTGTTGCGCTTACCGCGGCGCGCGCTTTCGGTGAAGCGCCATGCGGGTTCTCTGCCGATCCTAGTTTTGCAATGTCGGCTACTGCGATTCCATAGCGTTGTGCCACGTATTCGCTAGACATCCCTGGAACGTAATAGTTGTGGTTTGTGTTGGTTGCTTGGTTGAGCACATTATGTCCTTGTGGTTTGTGTCCTTGTGGTTTGTGTCCTCGTGGTTTGTGTCCTCGTGGGTTGTGTCCTTGTGGTTTATTGACGGCATTCGGTGTAGACATTGGCGGATCGGCGATTCGAGTGAAAGGCATCGATTTTGTTGGCGACATCGGTAGGCGAGTCAGCCATCATGAACGCAAGCA
>JAHQYM010000111.1 GCA_024421095.1 Acidimicrobiia bacterium | reverse complement strand
TCGCCTGAAACTGAACCCGTCAAAGCACCCGAAGCAACCCCCGCAACGCGACGTGGTGCTGCGTCGTCACTGTCACCAGAAACTAACACGCGCGTTCGGCGAACGCGTCAACCCGCAACGCGACGTGGTGCTGCGCCGTCACTGTCACTGCCACGCTGGGTGCGAACGGTCGGCTGTGTTTGACCCGCAACGCGACGTTGTGCTGCGTCGTCACTGTCACCCCACCGTCGCGGTCACCGTGCCCGCCGTCGACCCGCAACGCAAAGTGATGCTGCGTCGCCGCCGTCACGCCATTAACGTCATCGAAACCGTGTGTCCGCCCTGTCATAAAGAAAGGTGACGACCCAGTGAACGCTCTCAGCAACCTCAGCAGAGGAGAACTACTAATCGAAGACATGACTGATGCTGAACGGGAGCGAGCCAGTCGAGTCGATAAAGTGCTGCCTGCTTTGGCGGCTTGTGCAGAGCGAGCGGACAGAGTCGGGGAGTTCCCATTAGAACATGTGCGCAGCATCTCCGACGCAGGGCTACTCGGACTAACCGTGCCGCGCAGATACGGAGGATTAGGCGGGGGGCTGCGAGACTTGGCGGCAGCCACGTTCGCTATGGCAACCGAATGTGCATCAACCTCGCTAGCCTATTTCTTTCAATGCAGCGGGTCATCGCGGGGGTTGCTGCCTTTGGCTGCGGTTGAAGCGGGGTTGTTTTCCGAAGACGAAGTGCCTCAGGTCAAACGTTTCGGTGAGAAGGTCTTGCGGCGCATGGGGGCAGAAGGCCGCTGGGTGGCCAACTTCGCAAGCGAATCGGTGCGTACCAAGGATGCCGCCATCAGCATTGCTACTGAAGCCACCCCCACCGCTGGCGGTTGGCTCATCAACGGCGTGAAATCGTTCGGTTGTGCAACTGGCGTGGCTGACGATTACCTAGTCACCGCCAAACGCGCTGGTGGCGATACCGCCGAGAACTTGGCCGTGTTTTTGATCCCCCGAGACACGGCTGGAGTTAGTGAACGCAGCAAATGGGATGCCATCGGGATGCGTGCTACCGCCACCCACGGGATCGTTTTGGAAAACGTTTTTGTGCCGAACGAAAATGCTTTGACCGTTCCCTCAACTTTTGTAAAGATGACTGAGGTGAGCCGAGGTAGCTTCGTTGGAAATCAGGTAGCTTTGTCGTCGGTGTACGTCGGTGCAGCCCAAGCCGTGTACGACTATGCCTTGCACTTTCTAACGACCACTACCTACCATGGCTCTGATGAACCCATCGGTGGTAGCGATCTGCACCGTCAACTTATCGGCAAAATGCGTGCTCACCTAGACAGTGCTTACCTTTGGGCTCGGCGGCAGATTCGTTTGGAGACAGCGGAACCAGAGATTATTCCCAAACCCGATGTGGTCGCCAATTGGCGGATCGCTAAAGGCGAGATTGCTGATAATTGTTTCCAAGTGGCGGTATGTGCGCTCAAAGCCTGCGGAACTGGCAACACCGCAATGGATGGGCCGATCTCACGGGCTTTGCGAGACTTGTCGATGGGTCTTGTGCAGGGTTTTCCGGCCGAAAAGGGCCGTTTGGAAGCTGCCGCATATTTTGTGCATGGCCGTGAGGGTCAACAGTTTGGAACAGTTAACGCGGCTCGGAAACAACCATGAACCAACTTCGTAAGCGACCCTGGTTCTTTCCGTCAATGGGAGCTTTCTTGTATCTAAGCGGAATGAACGACATGTTTTTGCATGTTGTCGGTGGTTGGTGGCTCGACTTCGGGCGTTGGGGTCAGACGATTGTGGTGTTGGTGTTACTTGCTTTGGCTGCTTATTTTACAGTTGCTGCGCTCAATCGGCGGCGCTCTGCGTTCCGTTCGGCTGTTGCCGCTGCAGCCCAACCAATGGAAGGTGTGTCATGAAAAATATTTTCGCTGTGTTGATTGCGCTGTTAACCGTGACCTTGCTCGCGGCAGCATGTTCGCAGTCAGCCAATGAGGTGCAAACCGACGATGACTCGACGACCACAACCACAACCACGCCCACAACCGCAACCGCATCCGTATCATCGCTAGCAGATTCCTCTTCGTCAACTAGTTTGGGGATAGTGGGCCCCCCGCCGGCGGGTGCAGATACACCCGGGGTTAGTGACGAGAACGTAACCTTGTCGTTCATCATAACCGACACTTCGATGGTTGCTGCTGGTTTCGGTTGGGAACCGCCTGATGAGGGCGACCGTGAAGCCCAACTCGCGGCTCTTGTCGACCATTTCAACGCGCAAGGGGGGTTTGCGGGGCGACAGATAGATGCCAAGGTCAGAGTGTTCAACGCTATTACGGATGGCCCGGTAGCAGAGGAAGCGCTTTGCAATGCCATCACCCAGGACGATGAAGCCTTCGCTGTGGTCTTGACCGGGCAACTTCAAGAAAACGCTCGGCCGTGTTATCGCAACGCCAACACGTTGATGTTTGAAGCAACGCTCTATCCAGTCGACAACACTGGTTTTGAGGAGCTCGCACCCTACTATTGGTCACCCTTGCTGCCTACTTATGATGATTTGGTGGCTGGTTTAGCTACTCGGTTGCTTTCTGAAGGTTGGTTTGATGGAGCGACTTTAGGTGTTATTGCTATTGAATCTGAATTGTCGCAACGGGTCTATGAGGAACAGTTCCTGCCTCGGTTGGATGCCGCTGGGGTGGAAGTGGTTTCTTACAACACCATCGACCCAACGGACGGCACTTCGTTCAACAACGATCAGTTGCAGGCGATTATCAATTTCAAAGAAGCGGGGGTAGACAAAGTCGTTGCGATTGGTGGTTCGAGGTTAGTTCCGTGGTTTATCGAGACTAGTATCGCCCGGAAATTCACCGCGGCTTATGCCGTTACTAGCTACGACAACACGGAGTTTACCGTTTTCAACTTCCCAGAATCGATGCCGGGTGCTAGTGGGATAAGTGTGTTACCGGGTTTTGATGTGGGCGATGAACAGCACCAGTTTCCGGCGACTGCCGCGGAACAAGAATGCACAGACATTTTCACTAACGCTGGTTTAGAGTTTGAAGTTCGGGCCAATGTGCGCACTGGCCTGATTTTTTGTGATGTCTTGCGATTGCTGCGGGCAGCGGAACCGCATCTTAGTGAGGTGAGCGCGCAGGGAGTGAGTGAAGCTGTCTGGCAACTTGGAGACACGTTTGAGCCGGCTGCGGTTTATGGTGTGGAGTTCAACGAAGGCAGTTACGCCGGCGGCGATGTTTACCGCAGCTTTATGTTTGATACGGACTGCGAATGCATGGTGTTGTTAGACGATCCGTCTGATTTTGACGGCTGAGCGAACTGCGGCGCTGCACATGGAACAAGAGCGCCGAGTTGGTTCCGGCGATCCTTGGTTGCTGACGGCTATCTGTCTTCAAAGTGCTGGGTTGGTGTCGCCTTTGGCGGTGTTTTTGTTCCGACGATCTGAGCTAGCCGAACACCTCAATGTTCTGGGCGCGATCGTCGGCGAAGCCAGTTTGCTGTTGGGGGTGCTGATCGCGAGTTCATTGTTGGTGGCTCGGGCGCGTGACAAGTTACCCGCAGTGATGCTTTGTTTTTTGGGTGGTTTGATGGCTTCGGTGGGTCTGGGTGTGATGGCGAACACCACGCAATTAGTGACTTTTGTGGTTGGTGGCGTGCTCGTTGCCTTGGGTTGTGCGCCGGGTTTGCTGGTGCATCGTGTTTTGTTGGCATCTGAGGCGCGTTTCGCAGACCGTTTCCGTGCTCTTTGTTGGTATTGGGCCGCGGTGTCTTTGGGGGTTTCGTTGCCGTTGGTGTTGGTGGTGTTTAGCGTCAATAGCTTTGTTGCCCATTTGTGGGTTGGTGCTTTGTTGACTTTTGTTGGCACGTTGTTGTTGGGTCGCTATTTGTTGGTTCACGATGAAGATGTTGAGGTGGAACCTGTCGTTTCTCGCGGTGGTGTGCCCTGGGTGCGCCGAGCGTATGGGTTGGCTTTTGCTGCGGGTTCGGTCGTGGTTGGGGGAGCGGACGCGGCGCAGGGGTTGTTGGTTGGTGAGTGGCAACGCAACACTACCCAAACGGCTGCGGTGCTTGCTGGTGGGGCGGTTGCTGCAGTGCTGATTGGAGCGTTCGGGCCCGCTTATCATCGGTTGCATCGTTTGAGTGGCGGGCGTAGAGCTGATGCGGTTGGTACCAACCTGGTGGTTGCGGGTTTGTTGGTGTCGCTCGGGGCGTTGTCGTTTACTTACATTGGTTTGATTGCTTGTTGGCTGGTTGCTGGGGGTGCGTTGCTGTTGGCTGTTGCGGTTTTGGATGCTTCGCTTTTTGCTTCTTTGGCACCGCATGTCCGCCGTAGGGTGGCGGCTCGGCAGGTGCTTTGGGCCGGGGTTGGTGCGGCTTTGGTTGCGTTGGTGAATGCGTTGGTGGTCGGTGGTGTTTCCGATCAGTTCAAGGTCGCTTGGGTGGGGTTGATTTTGGCGGGAGTGGGTTGGCAAATCCGGCGTTTTGCCCCTTCGGCTCGTGAGATCGCTAGCGATGTGCGGCGGGCTCGGGCGGTCACGATGCCACGCCGCGTTCACGATCTCAACCTGGCGAACAGGCCACTTTTGGCGGTGGAGCAAGTGTCGGTCGCGTATGGTTCGGTGCAGGTTCTTTTTGATGTGGATGTGGTGGTGAACGAGGGTGCGGTCGTGGCGTTGCTTGGTACCAACGGTGCTGGCAAAACTACTTTGTTGCGAGCGATTTCTGGGCTTGAGCCGACTATCGGCGGCCGAATAATCTACGCCGGGCTCGACATCACCAAGACTCGGCCGACTTGGCGCGCAGCTATGGGCTTGCAACAAATCGTTGGTGGGGAAACGGTTATTGGTCCATTGACCGTGGCCGAGAACCTGCGTCTTTTTGGATATAACGCAATCCGCCCAACCAACGCTGTGGTGAACAGTCGTGAGGCTAACGCTCTTGACGCTGTGTATGAACTGTTTCCTCGGTTAGCCGAACGTTCAAACCAGCGAGCCGACACTTTGTCAGGCGGAGAGAAGCAGATGCTGTCGTTAGCTAAAGCGATTATCGTGCCGCCACGGTTGTTGTTGATTGACGAATTTTCTTTGGGTCTGGCACCTACGGTGATAGCCGATTTGTTGCCGGTGGTGCGCACTATCGCAGCGCAGGGAGCGGCGGTTTTGATTGTTGAGCAGTCAGTCA
Source organism: Acidimicrobiia bacterium (assembly GCA_024421095.1). GTDB lineage: Bacteria > Actinomycetota > Acidimicrobiia > Acidimicrobiales > Aldehydirespiratoraceae > VXYK01. Next base: position 2,365 of record JAHQYM010000111.1, on the reverse strand, counting down.
ACATTGCTTTAGCTATCGCTGATTATGCATATGTTGTCGAAAAGGGAGCAATTGGTTATTCGGGTACGGCTGAGGAGTTGCGAGCCAAACCGGATTTGTTGCGGGCTGCTTACCTTGAAGGTCTAGCTCACGCGCTTAGCGTGGATCAATAGGTGGAGCGTTAGGTCGTGGGGTCGTTTGATGTATCGGCACCTTTGTTGTTGCTCGGGTCGATCTTTGGTATTGGCTACGCGCTGTTGGGTATTGGTTTGGTTTTGGCCTATCGTTCGAGCGGGTTTATCAACTTTGCTCACGGCGCGGTAGGGCTTGTTGCCGCTTCGATGATGTCGGTTGTGGTGAACGATTATGGGGTGCCGTATTGGTTGGGTTTTGTTGGTGCGCTGGTTGTGGCGGCGCTTTTGGCTGCGGCGATTGAAGCGTTTGTGGTGGCCAAGTTGGCGGGAGCACCCAAGGTGTTGTCAATGGTCGCAACTTTGGGTGCGGCTCAAGCGCTTTTGTTGCTGGCGTTGTCTTTTTCTAAGGGTGGTTTGGGTGGAGGCAAGTTTCCGCAACCGCCATGGTTTCCTGCTATTGATTTAACGGTTTATGTGTCGCCTTCGTCTACGGCTTTGCTGGTTTTGTCGCCGTTGGTGGTGGTTGGTTTATATGTGTTTTTGCAGCGCAGTCGTTACGGTTTAGCGATTCGTGCTGCGGCAGCCAATCCAGATTCGGCGACTTTGGCGGGTGCCGACCCGCAACAGATGGCGATGTTGGCATGGGCGCTTGCTGGTGCGATTTCTGCGTTTGCTGCGATGTTGATCATCGGCAATCAGTCAACGGTCACTCCAGATGCTTTGGGGCCAGATTTTATTGTTCGGGGATTGGCGGTTGCTGCTTTGGCGGGTTTCGCTAACTTACCGATTGCCTTATTTGCGGGTTTGGGTATCGGCGTTACCGAGCAGATTTTGGCATCGAACCCGCAAGCTACTGGTTGGTTTGAGTTGCTGTTGTTTGTGTTGGTGCTTATCGGGGTTGCTTTGAGGGCGGTTTCGGGGCGTGAACCGTCAGAACGTTGGTCGAGTTTGGCACCGAACCTGCGTCTGCCCGATGCTTACAACGAGGTGTGGATTATCCGCAATTTGGGTTGGGTTAGCGGTGCGGTAGGGGTGGTGGCGGCGCTGGTGGTGCCTTTGGCTATTAGTAACCAGTCGGCGTTTGTGTTGACGACGATCTTGGCCTTCGCCATTGTTGGTATTTCGGTGAGTTTTTTGACGGGTGTGGCGGGGCAACTGTCGTTAGGTCAAGTGGCGTTTGCGGCGATTGGTGCGGTGGTGGGTGTGCGTGTAGCGGTTGAAACTGGCAGTTTAGTTTTTGGTTTGCTGGCGGGAGGGGCGACCGCTGCGGTGGTTTCGGCGGCGGTGGGGTTGCCGGCTTTGCGGGTGCAGGGTTTGCTTTTGGCGATTGCTACTCTGGCGTTCGCGCTTGCTACTTTTAGTTGGTTGTTGCGTCAAGATTGGGCTTTTGGCTCGGGTTTGTCGTCTCGGCCGATCAGTGTCGTTGGTGTTGAACTCAACACATCACGCCAGTTTTATCTGGTGGCGTTGACGGTTTTTGTGGTGATCTTGGCGGTTGCAAGCGTGTTGCGGCGATCGTCTTTTGGGCGGTCTTTGGTAGCGGTTCGCGACAATGAGGCGGCTGCGCGCATGTTGCAGATCGCGCCGCGGCGGTTGTTGTTGACTGCCTACGGGTTTTCTGGGTTCGTTGCTGGGGTTGGTGGGGTTACTTTGGCGATGAGCAACACTTTCGTCACGCGCAGCATTTTTACGCCGAGCGACAGCATCAACGTGGTTTCTTTGGCGGTTATTGGTGGTCTTTCTGAGTTGACTGGCCCGCTATTGGGTGCCGCTTACTTGATTGGCATTCGCGAGTTTTTCAACCTTGAACTTTCCGCTCTCGCCGGCTTGAACGCGGTCTGGTTGATTCTGATCTTGGAGCAACCTCGAGGTATTCATGGTTTGTTGGCATCCACTCGAAGCAATTTGATTGATCAACTAGCACGTTGGCATGGGATTGACCCTAACCAGGCGCGCCGCACGCAAAACGTTTTTGAAGCCGACGCGCCAACATTGCAATCGGCACCGATGGTTGCTGCTGCAACGAACGAAGATGTGCTGTTGGAGGTGCGCGGTTTAACCAAGAGCTTCGGGGGCCTTGTGGCGGTCGACAATGTGTCTTTGCAGGTTCGCGGCAACGAGACTTTGGGTTTGATCGGCCCAAATGGGGCGGGGAAGACCACCTTGTTTGAGTTGTTTAGCGGTTATCTGCGCGCTGATGCTGGCACGGTTCTATTTGATGGTGCAGATATTTCCTCGTGGTTGCCAGAGGT
>JAHQYM010000110.1 GCA_024421095.1 Acidimicrobiia bacterium | reverse complement strand
ACCGTTGGGGTTGTGGCTCCAAGCGCAACCTCCGCGTCATCTGGTGCTGATTGATCCAGCCAATCGTTGGCGCGACTCTTCATTTTGTGTAACCGACCATATTGCTGCCGACCCGCTTGCTGTGCTCAACTCGGCTGCTGGGCGGGTCACTCGGCAGCAATCGGTTTGGTGCGAAAGGTGGCGACATCTAGATCGGGTGGCAGGAACCGCGATTGCTGGCGAACTTGAGCGAGGCCCTTTGCTGAGTGCTCGGGTGGCTTCGGTTTTGGTTGATGCGTTGCCGGATGGGGCTTTGCTGATGGCTTCCAATTCGTTGCCGGTGCGGATGCTGGATTCGTTTGTGGGTTCCTCTGGTCCTCGCATTATGTTTGCGGGTAACCGAGGGGCTAGTGGTATTGACGGAGTGACCTCTACTGCGCTGGGTTTGTCGTCACAACATGACGGCCCGGTGGTGCTGTTTATCGGCGATTTGGCGTTGCTGCACGATTTGGGTGCTTTGTTCGGTGCGGCGAGAAGTAACTTGTCGTTAACCATTGTTTGCGTGGACAACAACGGCGGGGGTATTTTCAGGGCTCTACCGATTGCGGATTGTGTTGACGATGCCACCTTTGAGACCTTGTTTCGGACACCGCATGGGCTTAGCTTGGCGGAGTTCAACGGTGTTGCCGGTGTGCGTGTCACCACGATTGGCACTGCCGCAGAGTTTGTTGATGCGTTGCGTCTGGCTTGCCAAAACGGTGAACCGGGAGTGGACTTGCTACTCATTGAAGTTGACCCGGTTGCTGATCTTGTGCAGCTTCGTGAGATTGCTGATGCGGTAAAGGTTGCTGTCACGTGATGGCGGAGAACGGTTTGTTGCGTCTGCGGGTAGCGCCTGAGGTCGAACTGAATGTGCGCCAATTTGGTAGTGGGCCGCCGCTTATTTTGTTGCATGGTTTCACTGGGGACAGCAGCACCCTGGCCGACCTTGCTGTGCAGTTGCGAGATGATGCTACGTTGGTTGTGCCCGATTTGGTTGGGCATGGTCTGAGTTCGGCACCAGCCAACGAAGCGGACTACTCCGTTGATCACATGGTTTCGCATGTTGTGGCGATTGGTGAGCAGTTGGTTGGCGATTCGTTTCATCTTGTGGGTTATTCGATGGGTGGTCGGGTGGCTTTGACCTTGGCTTGTCGACACCCTGAGTTGTTGCGGTCACTCACGGTGATTGGCGCATCGGCGGGTTTGGCTAACGAATCCGAGCGTGCCGCGAGGCGTGCAGCCGACCATGATTTGGCGGCACGTATTGAACGTGAAGGTCTGGCACGTTTCGTGGATACGTGGATGGCAAATCCGCTGTTTGCTACTCAAGCCCGTCTTGGTGCTGAATTTTTGGAGCACGCTAGGGCACAGCGGTTAGGGAACTCGGTGAGAGCTTTGGCTTGCAGTTTGCGTGCGGCTGGTAGCGGTGCGATGGCTCCGTTACACGCGGGTCTCGCTGAGTGTGTCGTGCCGACCGTGTTGGTGGTGGGTGCACAAGACCCAAAATTTTTGCGGATTGCTAGCGAGTTGGTTCCGCTGATGCCCCGGGCGAAGCTCAATAGGATCGAAGATGCGGGTCATGCTGCACATCTTGAGCAGCCTGGTGCGGTCGCTGCGGCGATTCGAGCACAGTTGGGTCTGTGCTGAGATGGGTTTGTGCTGAGATGGCTGTGTGTTGAGATGGCTGTGTGTTGAGATGGGTCTGCGGGCGCAAATGCACGAGTATCGACTTGCGTTAAAGACCCCTTTGGTAACTGCTTTTGGTGTTGTTGAGCAGCGCCAGGGCATCTTGTTTGCCATTAGTAATGGGACGCACTGTGGTTGGGGTGAGGCTGCCCCGCTGCCCGGTTGGTCAGACACCACGCTTGACGATTGCCGTTCGGTGTTGCGTGGCGTTGCTCAGCGTGTGCCACAGTTTGAAGATGCTGCACAGCTAACGGCAACCACGCTTTTGAGTGACCTTGAGGCGTTTCCGTATGCGCGTGCGGCGGTGAGCGGGGCGATCTTGGATTTGCTAGCACAAGCGCAGGGCGTGACATTGGGCGTGTTTTTACAAAGTCGTTTTGAGGCGTTGCGGGCCGACGGGGCTGATGCCGATGATCGGAGTGCTCGAAGCGTGTTTTTGCACAGTCACTTTGAGGCGTTTTGCCCCCCCTATCGTGGTGCGTTGCCGCCCGTTGCGGAGGTACCTACCTCGGTTCGTGTCAATGGTTTGGTCACCGATCCCGACCCCCAATCCGCAGCTGCGGCGGCGGCCAACTTGGTTGCTGACGGTATCTCAGCAATCAAATTAAAAGTCGGTGCAGTTGCCCCCCAAGTTGACATCGCGCGGGTGGTGGCCACGCGTCGTGCCATCGGCGACACTATTGAGTTACGGCTTGACGCCAATGGTGCTTGGAATGTGGATGTTGCGATTACGACTTTGCGGAAAATGGCTCAATGCGATGTGGCGTTTTGTGAGGAGCCCACTGCTGGTATTGCTGGGATTGCCGCGGTGGGTGAAAAGAGTGTGGTGCCGGTTGGCGTGGATGAGTCGGCGAAGACGTGTGCCGACATTTTCGCAGCGTTACAGACCAAAAAGATCGCCGTGGTGATACTGAAACCTCAAACTCTCGGAGGGTCCGATGTGGCTTTTGGGGTGTTGGCGCAGCTTGAGTCTTTCGGGGTGCGTGGGGTGGTTTCCACGATGATCGACAGCGTTGTTGGGGTTGCACATGCGGCGCATCTTGCTGTGGCTGCGTTGCCAGACGAGATTCACGGGTTGCACACCTCGGTGTTGTTGGCTGATGACGTGGCTCCGAACTTTGTGGTTGAAGGTTCTAGGTTGTGTGTGCCGTCTGGTGTGGGGCTTGGAGTTGCTCCCCGAGTGTGTATGGTGTCACCTCACGGTTAGGCATCTGCAACGATCTGGGCTAATATCTTGGGGTGAGTAACTGCGTTTCTTTGGTGGTGATGGCTGCTGGCCTTGGTTCGCGTTTTGGTGGCTGCAAGCAGTTAGCGAAGGTCGGAATTAATGGTGAAGCTTTTTTGGATTTCGCGATTGCCGACGCGGTAACTGCTGGCGTAAGCAAGGTCGTTTTGATCGTGCGCAGCGAGATTGAAGACGCGGTGCGGACCCATATCGGCGATCGTTATGGCGATTTAGAAATTAGCTATGTTTGTCAAGATGAGCACGGTCCTAAGCGCCTCAAACCGTGGGGTACTGCGCATGCGGTTTTGGCGACTGCTGATGAGGTGCCGGGCCCGTTCGTGGTGTGTAATGCCGACGATTATTACGGTCGGTCGACTTTTGTTAAGGGCGTGGCTAAGGCGAGTGCGCTCGGTAATAGTCAAGCGTTGCTTGTGGGGTTTCGTTTAGCTGCGACCCTTGCGGATACGGGAACGGTCAGTCGGGGGATTTGTCGACTCGATGGTTCCGCGGTTGTTTCAATTGTGGAAACTCATGGCATACGGCGGCATACAGATGGGTCTATTGCTGCTACTGAACCGTTTGGTGCGGTGGCATCGGAGGCTTTGGTTTCTATGAATTTTTGGGCTTTCTCTCAAGGGATTTTTGCGTTTCTCGAGGATGCTTTTGCGCGTTTTCTGCGTCGTGTTGGTGACCATTCGAGTGCTGAGTTCATGCTTCCAGTCGTTATAAACGACCTGCTCAGCGATAACCGGTTGAGCGTTGAGATGATCCCGAGCGAAGGTACCTGGATTGGTGTCACCAACAGCGCAGATTTGGCATCTGCTGAAAAACGCATTGCCGCTTTAGAACAAGTTACGTAACCCGTGGGTGTTCGGTGGCCTCAATCATTGTCGGTCAAGGGACTACCGCACTTCGATTCTTTGCTCGGCTGCGACCATTAGGTCGGCTTCGCTGTATTCGACGGCCCTGATACCGTCTGGGTGGTCTTCAAGGCGGACAAGAATGCCCTCAACATCGTTGAGGGCGGAGGATGCCTGCGCGAAACCCGTAACGCAATCCCAACTATGGGTGGTCGCTAGGACCTGCACATTATTTCGTTGTGCCGTCCGCAATACCATGTTCCAGAAGTTTCTTTGGGCAGAGTGGTGTATCCCGTTCTCAGCTTCATCGATCACCAAGAATCCGTTTTTGCTATTGGCTAGTGCCAGCGCAACAGCAAAAACCCGGACAACTCCGTCGCCAAGGCTTTTCAATGGCACCGGCCGCTCTCGGCCCACTACTTTGACGAGCACCCGCTGATTTCGTCTCGTCCGTTGGGTAGGCGCAACGATTGCAACACGCTCAATTCCGTTGTGCAGGAGTCGTAGAGCTTCTGTGGTGCGGTCTTCGTCGTCGGTCAAGGCTACGTTACTCCAGAGACCAGTCAGATCTTGAGTGCTCGACAGCCCTGGTCCGAAAGTCTGACACCGGATTGGTTCTGGCCAATCTTCAGTCAACCACCGTGACCATGTTCGCTGGGGATTTCGATGCCTCGCTTGGGCGTTTTGGAATTGATCAATGCCGACCCACGGCAGAGCAAGTTCCTTGTTTCGAAACCTAATCTTCAGCATCCAGACACCGTCATCGATGTTAAGGTTCGGAAATAGTTCGGGCTGCTCTTTGGTCCAGGTTGATGGAGAGAGCAGTTCAATTGCGAGCATAGCGTAGTCGTCTGAGGGTCCGATTGAGATTGTCAATACCTGCGTGGGATCCCGCTCATGAAACAGAGCAGTGAGATCGGGTATGAGTTCCGGGCCGTCGTCTTCGTTGAAAACGTCAATGAACTCCTCACGCTGGTGCAGCAACTCTTCGAGAACCCTTAAGTGTCCCCTTGCCGCGTAGACGCGCACGGCCTCAAGCACTGTTGTTTTGCCAACTCCGTTTTGTCCAGCGATAAGGGTGACGCGACCCAATCGGGGGATTTCAAGATTTTCAATGCCTCGGAAGTTGCCGATGGAAAGGCTGGGAAGGTGCAAGGGCGTGTTTGTGGATTTGTGATATGTGGGCACCGGTCGCTCCCGAGTGCTGGTGTTGGATTCTCGGAATTTGTTTATAAGTGCGAGCTTAGCAGATCGCACTCCGTTAGCAGGTCTTGTTCCGTTTATACGTTGCCACTCCGTTTGAATTTGGAAGTGATCTGGGTTGAGAAAAGGCGAGTCAGCCTGCTGTACTAGGTGCGAAGGTCGAGCGGGAGGTCGATGCCTCTTAGGTTTGGCGCGCCTATCCGTGTTTGGAATGGCTGCTGCGTTGTACTATTTGGTTTGGGAAAGGGAGTTTTGTCATGATTTGGCAACCGAACAACTTGGTGGTCGCCGAAAGCGCCGCCTACATGCAACACGAGATGCCCGAACATTGTGTGGACTTGGTTGTTACCTCGCCGCCGTATGACAACCTGCGTGACTATAACGGCTATAGTTTTGATGCCGAATCCGTGGGTCTAGGGATTATGCATGTCTTGAAACAAGGTGGTGTAGCTGTGTGGGTGGTTGGCGACAGGATCGACGGCGGTCGTTCCCTTACTAGTTTTGAGCACGCGATCATGTTCCGTGACTTGGGCTTCCGAGTTCACGATGTGATGATCTACCAGAAGAAGAACACCCCTTTTATGCGCTCCAACGCCTACACCAACGCCTACGAATTAATGCTCGTGCTCAGTAAGGGCGCACCTAAGACTTTCAACCCGCTCACCTGCCCGACCATTCGCAACGGCAAAGAAACCGCGGTGTATGGCAAAGGACCTGACGGCGACAACTCCAAAAGGCGGGCGGTTACGCTCCGCAAGGAGAAGACTCTGATCAACATTTGGCAGTATGCTGTGGGCTTGGGCGGCACTACTAGAGACCGCTATGCGTTTGAGCACAAGGCTCTGTTTCCTGAGAAGCTCGCGGCAGACCATATCCTCTCTTGGTCAAACCTAGGGGACATCGTTCTTGACCCGATGTGCGGAGCGGGAACAACGCTGAAGATGGCCGCCTTGAACGGGCGGCAATGGTTCGGGATTGACATATCGGAGGAGTACATTGCGTTGTCTGCCCGTCGGGTGGCCGAAGCGACAGCACGGCTAGAAGCAGTATGAAAGATTGGGTAACCGGAAATCGGCAACCGGCAATGGGCAACCGGCAATGGGCAATGGGCAATGGGAAATATCCGTGTTGTTGTTATCTTGGGCAAGTGTTACCGAGGCGTTATCGCCACGGGAGCGGTTCGTGTGGTGGTAGTTGAGCGGCACTGAGCTTGAGTGGAATCGGTACCGAACCGAACGTTGGTTCATTCGCCGCGGATTGCCGCATCTGATCGATCGCTATTCAGCTCGTGAAGACGTGTTGACCCGAATGTTCCCGTTCCTAGCCTTCGTGGTTTTACTAGAACTGTTTTTGGCTTTTGGTGATCGTTGGACTGGTTGGGGGCAGGCCGTAGTGTTTGTTGGTTGTGTTGCCTTGGGGTTTGCTGCTTTTGTGCTGTTGAATCGGGTGCGTGGGCGTAGGCCGGTGCAACTGCCCGACCGGGTGGGCGTGTTGGAGATAGCGCTGTATTTGGTCTTGCCTGCTGTCCCAACCGCGATCGGTGCTGAGAACGCGGTGCTTGTGGATGTGCTTGTCGTTACGGTCTTCAACGTGTTGGTGCTTATGGTGGCTTTCGTGATGACATCGTGGGGGATTTTGCCGATGATCGGTTGGTCGATCTCGCACTTGAAGACACAGATCGGTGACGTTGTGAATCTGACTATGAGGTCGTTGCCGATTTTGTTGGTTTTCTCGGCTTTCATTTTTTTGAATGCGGAGATGTGGCAGGTGGCGCATGATTTCACGTTGCCCCTTTTTGCGGGGGTAGTGGTGCTAGTCGTGTTGATCGGTTCGGGTTTTGTGATGTTGTCGGTGCGGCGGCTCACCGTTGACTTGGCTCGTTTCGAACGTTGGTCTGATGTGGGCGAGCGAACCAGCGACACTCCTGTCGAACTGCTAGTGCCGAGCGATGAGGAACCCGCTCCAGACGCACCGAGGTTGCATCGCAGTGCGGAGTACAACGTTTCGCTTTTGCTGTTCGCGTCTCAAGCTATTCAGATCGTGTTGGTGGCGTTGGTGATTACCGCATTTTATGTGTTGTTCGGTTTGCTGACGGTTCGGGAGGACACATTGTTGCAGTGGACTACGGCCGCAGAGTTGACCAGCAGTTCTGATTGGGCTTCTCGTTGGTCGTTGTGGGGCGCGGAACTCGTCTTTAGCCGTCAGTTGCTTTTGGTGTCGGTTTTCATTGGGTTGATGTCGGGTTTGCAGTTCGCGGTGCAGGTTGTGACCGACAGCGCATATCGTTCCGAGTTCGCAGAGGAGATGACCAATGAGATCCGTACGGCGCTCGCGGTGCGTGCCGTCTACTATCGCCGATTGGTTCCCAACGGGACGAGTTAGCGGGCGTTCCGTTGGAGAGTTAGCCAGAAGATCGCCTGCGGGTTGCCGCCGTCTGCAATCACGGTGGCGTTTGGTGAGTTTTGAGATAGAAACTATGGTGTGTTAATTGTTGTTTCTCCAGCTAAGTCGCTGGATTACGAGTCGAAGCTTGTCACAAAGAAACGTAGTGAGCCGAGGATTGTGAGTTTCTTCGCGAAACGAGCTAGG
>JAHQYM010000109.1 GCA_024421095.1 Acidimicrobiia bacterium | reverse complement strand
AGCCCATCGAGGAATGGATTGGTGAAGCACCAGCGATCTCTTACGTGGCAATCCGAGCCGACGAATCGAACCGCAAAGGCTACATCTCCACCAAGCAAAACATCGAAACCCGATTCCCGTTCATCGTAGACAACATCGACCACGACGGGGTGATGCGCATTCTTGAAGACGCCGGTATCGGGCTCCCCGCGTACTACGAATGGCGCACCCGTTCGGGCTGCTATTTCTGCTTCTACCAACGCAAGGCGGAATGGATCGGCCTTTCCGAACGTCACCCAGAGCTTTTCGACCGTGCCGTGGCCATCGAAGCGAAAGTGCTCCAAGATGCCGGCACCGACGGTGATGCAGATTTTAGCGATCACGCCATGCGAGGTCGCCAATACACCTGGTCGGGAGGCGAGACCTTAGTTGAACTCAAAGCCCGCCGTGAAGAAATACTCGAACGCCACGAAGCCGCCAAAACCCGTGTCAAACGAAACAGAGTCAATGTCCCTTTAATCGAAGCCCTCAGCGAAGCCTTAGACGAAGAAGACGACACCCCACCATGCACAGTATGCGCCCTCTAACCCAAACGGAAACCAGCACAACACATCGGCACCGCCCCCCGCCGCAACCACCGACAGAACTCACCGAGCCGCGCCAAATATCCTCACCAGACTTCAACGACTTGATCTCGTTCTTGGAATGGACAGCGCACAGACGAGACACGCTTTTGCCCCGGCAACGTGATACCTTACTCACACCGCTGCTGCTCCTGCTAGACGCTGCCGCTGAGTTCTACGGTGCCGTCACCGTGGGTGATGCGTTACAAACCAACCTTGCCCACCTAGCACGCACAATCGGCACAATCGGTGACCTCAACTCCACAGCAATCTCAGACATCACCGATAGCCACCGCATCGTCGATACCATTTGCGATCAACTCGCAACCAAACTAGCTGCGATGTCGCCACTGCGCCTGTGGCTCTTAGAAAACCGGATGGTTACCAACAATCCGCCAACAATTGAGGAAGCAGCAAGAGAACTAGGTATCAGCAGAGAGGCCGTTAGGAAAAACCAACTTCGAGTGGCGACTCTAATCGACGAGGCCGTTGGTTTTGAGGTTGGTGCCGTCAGCGCTCTAGTTGCCGAACGTCTCGGCCCCGTGTCCACTTCCTCTGATCTTGAGGAGACCATTTCGCTCATTGTTCCCGACGATAGACCCGCTGCTGGTCTTGCTCAGTTCGTCCTCAAGTCAAGGCTCAACTATTCTTGTGTCGACGGGATTTGCCTCAACCCAGACGCTGTTGGCATAACCAAAGAACTCCGTGCAAGCGCCTCCAAGCTTGCCGACGATGCAGGATTGATCGACGAAGACGCATTGCGCGAGAGTTTGCCGAGTGACGAATGGGCAGAGTTCTTTCCGCAATTACTGATTCGCTGTGGGCTTACACGGGTCAGTGGTCAACTCGCTTGGCGCGACACTAGCAAGGCACGAACGAAGGCTGCGCTCGTTCACCTCGGACGTGTTGCCACTAAAGAAGAAATCGCTGAAATCGTCGGTTTGGAACCCAACCGAGTGAGCAGTTATCTGTCTGGGCTTGACTCTATAGCTCGCGCTGACAAGACCCGCTGGGGTCTAGTCGAATGGATTGACGACGTGTACGAAGGCATCCCCGCGGAGATCATTCAACGGATCAACGAGGACGGTGGCACAACCAAGTTCGAGCGACTGATTGAGGAACTGCCGAGGTTGTTTGAGGTGAGCGAAAGCAGCGTCCGGGCTTACGTCGCCACCCCCCAATTCATACTCGATGACGGGCATGTCAGCCTCGCCGACATTTCCTCAATCAAGTTGCGCGCCCTCGACGATGTCATTGACGGCAGAGACACAAGAGACAACCCATATTGGACATTCAAGATCGAAAATCGCTATTTTCAAGGGTTCAGCCTGACTGGGTTTCCACCTGAACTAGCTAAAGAACTCGGCTGCGAACCCAACGGGAAGGCCGCAGCGTATGTTGCGAATCCGCTGGGGTGCCGCAACCTTTCGGTGAACTGGCGGCTCACGTCAATGGCCGGCGCGAGCCTCGGGAACCTCGGGGAACCGTTACGGCGTTTAGGCGCAACGGCCGGCGACCGAGTACGGGTGACGATCAAGGCTCCAGGTGTCGTCGCGCTATACAAAACACACACATTGCAGGCACCCGAAGAAGGGGCGACCACATCGGGCAAGTCGCTGCTAGAGCGAATGAAAAGCCGGCGGAGGGTGGTGTAGCGTGCTCGCAAAGGAAACCACGATCAAACCCGGTTTATATCGACTGCCTGATGACCCAGTCGCCCCGCGAGTGTTGATCCCCGGCTTCAAAGCGGCTCAAACAGTTCGAGGCGCTTTCGGCTGGTTTTCAGCGGGATGGATATCGAGACTTGCTCCCGGGCTCGCCGAATACCTCAACCGTGACGATGTCGGGAATATCCAATTCACCGTTGCGCCGACCTTATTTTCTGGGGAACGAGAGTCTATTGAGCAGGCCTACAACATGTCGGCAGAGGAAGCGGCACACAAGGTCGCTGCTGTCTTTGTGGACGGGCGCGCCCAAGCATCGGCGCTTGAGAATCACGCCTTGGACTGCATGGCGTGGATGATCGCTAGCGGAATGCTGCAACTGCGTATCGCGGTTCCGAAAGCGCAGTCGAATTACCACCCTAAGGTCTGGTTGTTTGACGATGGGGTCGACCAGGTTCTGGCGCGCGGTTCGGGAAACGCCACCGAGCGTGGTGTTTACAGCGGCGTGGAACATCTTGATGTGGATGTCTCCTGGATTGACCACAGCCGCGCTCGAGTCAGGGTTGCTGCCGACATTCTCAACGACTGGGCTTGTGGACGTAGCAACGGGATCAAGTGCGTTGTCGATCTTCCCGAGGCACTAAGGCAAAACATAATCGAAGTCGCACCTGATGTTGCTCCGAGTCCCGCTGACTATGCCGCCGCCGTGGCCGCAGACTCAAATCCGAAATGGGCGGTGGGCGTTTCAGCGGGTTTGCGCGACCGGCCGACTTGCCAACGCCTCTCGATACCCGCCGATCTGAAATGGCAAAACGGGCCATACGCACACCAAGGCGAAGCCGTAACCGCATGGGAGAGAGTGCCGACTCCTGAACGAGGCACGATTTCCATGGCCACCGGCGCAGGCAAAACCATCACCGCTTTGATTTGCGCTGCCCGTGCACAAGACCGCCTCGTAAACATGCCTTTCTTGATAGTCATTTCGGCTCCTTCTATCCCGCTCATCGATCAATGGTGCCAAGAAGTGCAAAACTTCGGGATTACCCCGGTGGCACCAAGTCGCGAAGCCGACTCAAACCTCGCTCTCACCAAACTCTTCAGAGGGTTAGCCGGGGGTGGAACTCACGTCTTGGTTGTTTCAAACAACCTGCTCTGTTCTTCTACATTTCAATCCACGATTGCACAAAAGGTCGGAGACGAGAACTCCGCAATCCCGACACTATTGATTGCTGACGAAGCTCACACACTCGGCGCAAAAGGTTTCATCGCCAACAAGCCAGACTTCTTTGAGCGCCGCCTCGCATTGTCGGCAACACCCGTACGTCAATACGACCCCGACGGCACCGAAGAGATTTTCGACTTCTTCGGGCTGCCGGTGTATGAGTTCGGGCTCGACCGGGCAATCGGATTCTGTTTATCGCCATACAACTACCACGTGCATGCGGCCACGCTAGACGGCGACGAACTTGAAGAGTTTGAGGCTCTAACTAGGCGCATCGGGGTTGCTTTAGCTCAACAACAAACCGAAGAAGACGAAGAAAACCTGACCAGCCTGCTGATCAGGCGGCGCAAGATCGTGGAGACTGCTCAAGCGAAAATCGACCTCCTACGCCAAGTTCTTGAACGCCGAGGACCGCGCTCGCTAAAACATGCGTTAATTTACGCCTCCGCCAAGAACCCCGACCAGTTCAACAAAATCGCCGAGACGCTCAGCGAACTCAACATTCGTTGGGCACCCGTCACACAAGAAACCACAGCCAAGAAATCACTTCTCGCCAACACCTTAACCACGTTCGAAAGCGGTGGATACCAAGTTCTTTTGGCCAAAAAAGTCCTTGACGAAGGGGTTGACATCCCCAGCATTCGCGAGGCGTTCATCGTGGCATCTTCCACAGTTGAACGAGAGTGGATACAGCGGCGTGGGCGTGTTCTACGGTTGCACCCAGAAAAACCCTGGGCGCTGGTACACGACTTTCTGGCTCTTCCCCCAGCCCAAATACTCGACTCCGGTGAAACGGCAACCATCAAAAAGATTATCAGCGCGGAGTTCGGCCGGGCATACGCGTTCGCTGCTCACGCTCAGAACGCAGCGGGCGATAGCGGAGTGATGCACAACTTGGAGCGGATCAGAACCGCCTATTGGCCAGAACACGAACAGCCACTAATCCTACAAAGCGCTGGCGACAGCGTCATCGACCCCTCAACACCGAAAGGAAAACCATGGTAAGCAACTTCGACCGAATTTTCGAGGAAATCACCAAAGAATCTGAACGTCTAGCACCCGACGATGTAGACCCAGAAGCCCTCGTAACGCTGGCGATGGAGATTGTCGCCGTTGAAGACGAGCACCGCGTTCAACGCATCCACAACATCAACCAAGAAACCGAAAACAAGATCCTTACCACATCGGTGAATCTGATGAAGAACAAGGAGTCCGACTAATGCTAAAAATCCGCTACATCGAAATCAACAATTTTGCGTGTTTTGAGCACATCGAGATTGAACCATCCACCGATCCCGAACGCCCCCTAACCGTACTGAGAGCCGAGAACGGGTCAGGCAAAACCACCTTCCTGCGCGCTCTGCGCTGGGGGATGTATGGAGAACAAGGGCTTCCCGGCGACGGAGCGAAGTTCTCTGTTCACCCGGCGTGGTGGCACCCCGACGATAAAGGCATAAAGACACAAGTTATTATCGAATTCGAAACCGACGGCTCAACACGTCACGACACTAGAGGCAGTTCCAACGCAATAGTATATCATCTCGTTAGATCTGTCACAACAATCGGCAAACCAACAGCAAGAGCCGACGAACCAGATTTTCGGCGTGTACACGAACGGACACAGCTGATGTCCAAAAATGGCAACGGACCTTGGGAACCTCACGAAAAAGGCGCTGACTGGGTCATTGGGCAACTACTACCATCGGACTTGCGCGACTTCTTCGTGATGGATGCCGACGAAGCCGCGGACTTCGTTGGTGGCAGCGAAAACAAGACCATGAGTCGCCAAGCAGTGATCAGAAAGACAACCTCGGCAGTACACAGCCTCTTAGGCATAGACGTTTTCCAAGAAGCATCCAAGCGAGTAGACAAAATCGCGCAAGGATTCGGTGCCCAAGCCACCAAAGTCATCGGAGACACCAACCTTGACGAACTTCAAACGGAACTGAACCAACTAAGAGAAGATCAAGAAGAACTAAACCAGAAAATTTCGGATCAACGCACCCAAAAGGCAGAACTAGAAGATCGGCTGCGCAGCCGCCGAGACGACCTAGAAGACGAACTCAAAAACGTTGGTGCCGCCGGAGAACTCAGAGAACGCCTGCAACAAAACCGGCAACTAACCGACAAAACCACCACCCAAAGAGCAACTGCTCTCGGACTACTTGCGGGCCAACTTGAGTCCACAGAACTCCTCGCCTCGCTCTCCAAACGTAAGGTCGCCGCTGCCTACGAAACATTGCGTCCGCTCCACGAACAAGGCCGCATACCATTAAAACACATCCACTATGTACGCAGCCTTCTTGAAACGGGCATGTGCGTATGCGGCCAAGACCTCACCATGCAAGGGACACACCGCCGCCACGTTGAAGAACTAATCACACAATCCGCTGAACAAGAGAACCGCGCCAACTACCTCGGGCAACTCCACGATGCTGCCAAGTCACTTGCAAACATTTCTGAAGAAACCGCTTGGGACGACCGCAGCAACCACTACGCCGCCGATTTCGCAAATCTCGACAATGCACTCTCTGAACTCAGACTAGAAAGAGACGATATTGACAAAAAGCTAAGTGCATTAGACGAAGTCAAGATTCAAACCATCCGCGACGAAATAGCAGCACTCGAAAAGCAGGTGGATAACCTCAACCGCTCCCTCGCTAGCGACGAGAATACGCTCCCACCCCTGCTCAGCGATATCGACTCACACGAAAAGAAAATTCATCAACGCCAAAGAGGTGAACGCGTAGCTGCAGACAAACGGGCTGCGGAGAACTTGGCATACCTCATTTCGGGAATACTCAAACGAGCCTACGCCACCATCCAAAACGAACAAGTCAACGAACTCTCATCACGAATGAACCGGTTATTCGCACAAATGGCCGCCAACGTTTCGGACGAAGAGTTGGAACAGATCCAAACCGACAAAGCAACACTCAAAATGATCGCTGAAGTCGGTATCCGTCCAGTCGAAACCAAACCGGGCGAATTTGAAATCTACGCGCTCAACAGCCGAGGTCGCTCAATGCCCCCAATCGAAATCAATGGTGCTTCCCGGCGTGTACTGGCGCTTTCCTTCGTGCTCGCGCTATGCATCGAATCTCAGACCCACGCTCCGCTAATCGCCGATTCTCTATTGAACTTCATGTCGGGTACGGTGCGACGGAACACTCTGCGAGCCACAGCAGAAAACGCAAGCCAACCAATTCTCATGCTGACCGGCTCGGACCTCGCGGCACCTTCAGAAGTAGACACTGTGCAAAAACACGCCGGGGCTACCTACACACTAACCGGGCAGTGGGACGCAATCGATGCCGGCGGTGGAGGCGATGTGCTGCATTGGACCGAGCAAAGACAGGTTTCGCTGGTGTGCGAATGTGGGCCTCGCGAGTATTGCCAAGTGTGCGAACGAGTCGGTTGGGATGATTCGCCCGGCTGGAACAAACGAAACTAGAAAGGAAATCATGAACTACTTTACAACGCTGTTGTCGTCTAGGGGTTTCAGTCTCTACCTACCCAGTGACCTCAAAGACGAAATTGAACGCTATGTGCTCCAACACCAAAAAGTGTCAGCAACTCACGAGCGGGCTCCATTTCGCCGTCAACTGGACTTTTGGGCTCTAGCCGTAGCGGTAGCAATCGCCCATGACCTACCACCCCTCGACTCCCCCCCGTCAAAGTGGGGAGCCAAAGTCGTAGACACGCGCGCCGTGCAACTGCCAGACGGCTTATGTGAGCTGTTAGCAGTCGTAGCACTAGCGACTTTCGGCCCCAACCACGAAGGCGTTGACGATCCCAAACAAATCATTGACCTCGGCAACTGCCTAGCCGGCGCCGGCAGCCCCGAACTCCTAAAGAAACTCCAAGACCCCAAACTACGCACCACCCCCCTAGACAAAGCCCTAGAGTTCGCAAAAACCACCCGCGCCAAAACCCTAATCCCCGAGTGAAATGGCAAGTAAAGCACCAGACATGTCACAGCTAAGGTTTCTAGATGATCGCAAACCAACCTGGCGGTGTCCCGATGACGAGATAGTGGAAGCTGTAATCACTCCGGCATTGCAAGTAGCTGATCGTTTCGACTGCATGGTCGGCTCGGACTCTCGG
>JAHQYM010000108.1 GCA_024421095.1 Acidimicrobiia bacterium | reverse complement strand
GGTCACGGTCACAGCCCAAGACACCGACACCAACCAAGTCACCGACTCATTCGACGTAACCGTCAACGCCCCCGCCCAGCAACAACAAACACTCAACAACCCACCCACCGTAGCCCGCGCCATCGCCGACATACGCGGCCTAACAGTAGGCACATCGCGAGACACGTCTCTGTTAGGCGTGTTCAACGACACCGACGCAGACCCCCTAACCATCACCGCGAGATCCTCAGACAACAACGTGGCTGCCGTGTCAGTATCCACCGACTACTCCAACCTGACGGTCACGGCCCAGTCCAGAGGCACAACAACCATCACAGTCACCGCAACCGACACCAACAGCGACACGGTCGAGACGGCATTCACGGTAAAGGTCAACACCCCACCCACCGTAGCCCGCGCCATCGCCGACATACGCGACCTAAAAGTAGGCACCTCGCGAAACGTGTTTGTGTCCGGCGTGTTCAACGACACCGACGGAGACACCCTGACCATCAGGGCATCATCTTCGAACCACGCCAGAGTAACCGTGGCCGTAGCACCCAACGACTCCAAACTCATACTCAGCGGAGTAGTCGCAGGAACCGCCACCATCACAGTCACCGCCCAAGACCCCGACGGCAGCACCGCCAGCGACACCTTCAAAGTCGTCGTAATCCCAGCACCGAAACCACCGACCACGACCACAACAACAACCCGCACCCCGAAGCCAACAACCAACACGCCCACAGAATCCGAAGACGACGGAGACGACGAAAACGACCAAGATGCCTCCGCACTACCAACCGGCCTAGACGAATACGACACCAACAACAACAACCAAATCGACCTCAAAGAACTCCTGCAAGCCGCACAAGACTACCAAAACAACAAAATCAACCAACAACAAATCCTAGCCATCATCCGCCACTACCTCAACAACTAGCACAACTTCAACCGTAACGTATTCGAATTCGAGGCCGGCGCTCGATGCCGGCCGTGGTGCATGGTCTATGGTCGCGCATGTCCCGATGACGTTCAACGCGATCTGTGCCTACCAGCATGACCCAGCGACAAGACACATTTTGCGTGCGCCCGCGGCATCCAAGCATTGCAACGAATCGCGCTCAGTTGCTGCGCAACAGGATCATCGTATGTGTGGGCGGCCTCCATCGGTGGTTGCGTCGAGTGACAGGACGATCCAGCTGGACGCGCGGGCTTCGTTCTTGAGATGGTTCAAGATGACCGTCTTGCCCGAACCGCGCGGTCCGAGCAACAAAGACGTGAAACGCGGATCGCGCGGTCCCGCGCCCAACCCCTGTTTCAGCGATGCGACAAGAGCGTCGCGTCCCACGAGCCGGCTCGGCTGCTGGCCGAAATCAGGCGTGAACGGATTGTCGGGGAGACTGTCGACTGAGGTTGGTGGAAGAAGCACAAACCCAAACCTACCACTCATCGTGTCTCACAAACGCACATCATGTCTCACAAACGCACAATGTGTCTCACAAACGTGCGTCGGTAGTCCGTCTGCGTTTCAAACCTCTCCCAGAACCCCCGCGTCTACCATCTTGAGGCGCTGAATTGGTGTCGAAGCTGCGTTCAGATGCTGGGCTGTCTAGTGTGTGTCGCTATGGGAACCTCTTGTAGGGGGATCAGGGATACAACACCCACATTCTCTCTCGAGAGGTCACCCCCAACCCAGTCACCCCCAACCCGTCACAAAAGGGAGAACCGCCGTGGCTGCCACACCTAGGGAAACTGTGCCATTGGTTGTCCGGGTCCGTGGAGTGCCCACTGGAGGCTGTCACACCGGGGTAGGATGCTGGGGACGTGACTGCGAACTCGCTCACCGACAGGCATCGAGCCAATCCGACGAAGCTTCGCGGCGTCGTCTACACCCCGCCGCGGCTGGCGGAGTTCTTGGCATCCCAGGCATTTGGTGCTCTCGGAGAATCGACATCCATTCGAATCTTGGACCCTGCCTGTGGCGATGGCCAACTGCTCCTTGCCGCGTACTCCGCTGCGAGAGCGCGCAACATTACCGTCGATGAAGTTGTGGGATACGATATTGACAGGACGGCTGTTGACAAGGCTTCTATTCGGTTGTCGGATGTTCCCAGAACGACCTTGATTTGTGGCGACTTCCTAGAGTTAACTGCTCGTTCGCAGGGTCCGATGGACTTGTTTGACACGACTCACGAGCACGAATATCTGAACTTTGATCTCGTAGTTTCAAATCCGCCGTATGTGAGGACACAGACGCTCGGTGCGAGCGTTTCGAGTTCGTTGGGTGAGCGATTCGGTCTCACGGGGCGCGTGGATCTTTACCAAGCGTTCGTCGTGGCCATGATTCAAGCGCTTGCGCCCGGCGGGGCGCTCGGTTTGTTGTGCTCGAATAAGTTCCTGACCAACCGCGCAGGGGCTTCGCTCCGTCGCGTGCTACTCGACGAACTTCAACTTGACGAGATTGTCGATTTGGGCGACAGCAAGCTCTTCGATGTCGCCGTCTTGCCCGTGGTCGTGTCGGGAACTCGTGCGAACGGCGTTCAGAAGGCGAGACCAATCGACTTCCGTTCAGTCTACGAGGTGAAAGGCAAGGTAGACGGGTTTGGTCGGCCTATCTCGGTTCTTGATGCTCTCTCGAAACAACGAGACGGGATCATCCACGACGGTAATCGGTCGTTCCTCATTCGGAGGGGATGCCTAGATAGAGGTGCAGGATCTAGCTCACTTTGGAATCCCATGGATCCGGAAACGAAGAAGACTTTCGAGACCATACGAGAGTCGGACGTGTCCGAACTTGGCGTTTTCGGTAAGGTCCGTGTTGGTGTCAAGACTACCGCAGATTCCATCTTCATTCGCTCCGATTGGCGGGAATTGCCGCGCAAGCAGCATCCGGAACCAGAACTACTTCGCCCTTTGCTTACCCATCGCGATATCCAACCTTGGTCGGCCGAACCCGGTCAGCGGCAGATTCTGTATCCTCACCGCGACGAGGGAGGTCGCGCTGTTGCCGTTAATTTAGCAAACTTTCCTAAAACTGCTGCCTATCTCAATAATTATCGTGATCGTTTTGGAGGGTCGAGCCTACGTAATTGAGGGTGGCCGGAACTGGTTCGAAATCTGGGTCCCGCAGAAACCGGCGCTTTGGACACAGCAGAAGATCGTTTTTCCCGACATCGCCGATGCGCCGCGATTTGCGATCGACAGGTCTGGATCCATCGTCAATGGAGATTGCTATTGGATGGTCGTTGAAGACGACGACCTTGCCGAAGTCATCGCAGCAGTAGGCAATTCAAGTTTTTGCACCTGGTTCTATGATGCCGCTTGCGGGAACTATCTGTACGCAGGAAGACGTCGGTTCATGACCCAATACATCGAACACCTGCCTATCCCAGCACCAAAACGAGACCTCGTTGACAGAATACGTGAACTACGAATCTCCAATGATGTCGAACAACTGGACGCGCTTGTGTGGTCGTCGCTAGGTCTCAAACAACCTATTGGGTAAGCGAATCTGTCGCTTCTTGTTTTGAACCAAACCACCGAACTGGTTGAATTCGCGGAAAAAGTCTTCCCCGGTCACGACCACGATTTCTGTGATCGTGGTAACTCCAGATTGGTCAAGGTCGCCGTAAGCGACCACATACCGGGCATCGCAGTGCCTGAGCTTAGGGTGCAGGTCGTGCGCTGGCGTCTTGTCAGTCGGGAGAACTAGTCCCAGATCAATCGTTGGTGAAGTCTGGAGCTTGACTTCAAGGGCCTGCGACACAATATCCGGCCACCGACCATGATTTTCGTAACGTCCGAGTCCGAGAGCTTGGGAATGGTTTTACTTGGCCGGTGGGCGATGTGGTTGAGTTGCGTATTACTCGTCCGGCGTGGTGGTTTGGTACGGAACTGTTCGGTGGTGACTTGGTAACCGAGGCTGGTTTCGCGCCAACATTGAATATTGCCTCGGATAATGGTTCAGGCACGTTTCAGGTGCGGCTCACGCAAGCACCCACAGCAAACGTCACCGTCGACCTGCGGAGAAGCCCGATCTCTTGTGCAGGTTGCGCCGATGTTCCGCCGTCAGACGTCAACGCTGCTTCGGTGTCACCCGCAGTGTTGACGTTCACTTCGTCGAATTTCAGCACCGGCCAAACCGTGACCGTCTCCGGCGTGGCCGACGACGACAGCGACGACGAACATTTCGTGTTGTTGGCGATCGTGTCGGCAGCGTCAACGGCAAGCGAAAACGACCGTTACCGCGCCCCTTTGAGTATCGCCGGTGTTCACGTCAAGGTACAAGACAACACGTCCACTCAAAGCCTGTCGCTTGTCCCGTCAGAAACAATAACCGAAACCGACATTATCGTCCGGAAACAAACCGAACCCCAAAAGACCTCGCCACAACAAGCGTCCCCACGACAAACAATCCCAGCACCTGAACCACAGCCATCCAGCACACCAACAACGACAACGAGCACGCCGTCGACCGGCACGTTCACAGCAACTGAAAGCGATGGAGGTGACCGCGACGCTGCACCAGGACTGCCAGCGGCCATCGGCGAATACGACACCAACAACAACGGCAAGATCGACCTGTCAGAAATGCTGCGAGCCGCGCAAGACTACCAAAACAACAAAATCAGTCGGCAACAACTCCTAGCCATCATCCGCCACTACCTCAACAACTAACACAACTTCAACCGTAACGTTTTCGGATTCGGGGCGGGGGCAAGCTCAATCGGTGGTTTGGGTTGCGTATGACTTGGCGCGACAGATTCTGGGTATTTACGCTTCATCGGGCACGGTTGCTGCTCTAAGAAAAGGAGGCTGCGTCCGATGAGTTCCGAGCAGAGAAAACCGAAGAAGTTGCCGACAGCAGAGCAGAAGCGCGATTTGTGGGTACGGACGCTCACCTACAGGAGCAACTTCCGCACCGATGCTCCAATCGTGCGGCTGAACGTCAACGCCGATTCTGGAAGAACCCGCCCGTACATACAACGATTCCCGCAGCTCACGCAGGTATACCCACACCACCCACAAACGCGAAGAGCCGGTTAACTAGGTTGATTTGGCAGCGTTGGTTTACAGAGTTGTCGATTGTTCAAGAGTCTTCTTCTTGACGCACTGAAATCGGAGGTTCTTTTGGTTGAGTAAACCTTGCCTCGAGGATTACTAATTAGATTCGTGTTGCAGAAGTCTTTCTGCAATTTCTGGTCGTTGGTATATAGCAACCGTGCGCCGGAAACGATTGCCAGGGCAATGATATGGTGGTCGTTTGATACGCAAGCGTCCGATGTGCCCTTTGAAGCTGATTTGAGTTGCCTCGTTGCCTTATCGACATCCTCACCTCTCTTAGTTATGTGACCGCCGAGAATCATCTGTTGTATCCAGATTTGCATGCGATTGCTACTACCACCAATTTCGTTTCTTAGGATACTCCCACCGATCACCACAGGAACTTTGCCATCCTCAACGAAACGTCGGAACCCTTGACCAGCCAGAGTGCCCGTATTATCCCAAAGTTCGTGAATGACGTTTATGTCAATGATCGCGCACACTGATCAGACTCCGATCGAACGTTGCAATTCATCTAAAAAGAATTTTCTGTAATAGCGAGGCGCTCCCGCAATGTTTCCGAGCGCGTCTATAGCAATTGAGTGCAGTTTAACATCTAGACCCCTTCTTTCAAAGTAGACAAGAGCGACATCTTCGGGTCGTAGTTGGTGTGCCGTGTCTGCTACGGCCATCCGTACCCGGTCAACAATGAAGTCGCTGTGAGTCTCAACGACCACCTGCTTGTGTTGTCGTTTACCCGAACCAGCCGCAATGTCACAAAGTAACGTCCCGATGGCTGCTTGAGCACTTGGATGCAAATGAACTTCCGGTTGCTGCAAGAGCAGAGTGTTCGGGCCGTTAGCCTTCAACATCTCAGTCACCACAGGCAAAACTTGACTGATCCCGTAACCAACATCAACGAGATTGCGAAATGGGCCTTTGGCACTGTTACTGAACTTGCGCACTTGTATTTGGAACGGGTCAGCATCGGTCTTACCTAAATGACGCACACGTACTTCATCAAAAAGACCCGCTGACTTGCCGAACTTCTCAAGTTCCTTCTTTATTTTTCTCCAAGCCTCGGGGTCCCGCAAAGCCAACTGAGCTAGGAAACTCGGGGTGTAGTCGCCGCTGGAATCTGCCACGGCTAGGTCATAACTGTAGACACGCTGGGGTTGAGACCGTACCGGCGCGCTCGCAAAAAGGCGAGACGAGTACACATCACGACGCGCAGGCATTCTGGAAATATGCCTGAATAGTTCTGATGAGAGCGAAGCTACGTCATCCGCCGTGCAATCGGGTGATGCATCGATTGGGGTGATGTCTCGGCTCTTGTTTGTTTCCTGTCGAAAGTGGTATTCAAGACCAAATAGCAATGTATGAACTGGCTGGATCCGATCAAAGGTGACACGCAATATCGGGTCACGTGACATCCTCTGATCTCGATATTTCCAACTACCGTTCGGAGTGCCGAACTCGAAGTTACCCAGTTGATCACCTCGCAGATCTTGATCGATCCAGTAATCACCTCGATCGAAACGCCTGCTAACCGGAACTGGGGCGGACCATTGGGATTCAAATTTCACGGACATCTTGATCGGCAAAGAAGGACTTCCGTTACGTCCCCGCGTAGGGCGAACAAACTCGAAACCAGCCTCAAACTGTTCCGCTCGGCCACCGCGAGCCCCTCGATGATGAGCGATTTCCTCAAAGCTCCCAAGATCGTAAGGTTCACGTTTGAAATCCGGTACGAGGTCGTTGTATGCGATGTCCCAAAGGGCCCGCAACATGGCCATTACCGAAGTTTTGCCGCTGCTATTTTCCCCCACCAACAAGGTGAGGGGTGCCAATCTCGCGGATTGGGGTTCATCGCCGAAACAACGATAGTTGTGTAATGTGATCACTCTCAAAGCGGCTTGCCCCCTGCGATAGTTGTGTTGATGCTACCGCAAGCGAGATTTTTTGCTTGGAGGGATGGCGGAGTTTTGACATCGCTCGGGCTTCAATCTGGCGGATTCGTTCACGCGTCAGTTGAAAATGTTCCATTCTGGCGTTCCAAAAGAATGCGAGCTTTCTGCACGCGGGTCAACGTGTCGCCAGCATGCACGAGTAGCCGAATGGTGCGGCCGCGGGTCTGACCTGCCGGTTGGCCTGTTGTGGTGACAGACTCGCCCAAGAACCAAAGATACGCTGAGCAGTAACGACGGTACTATGACGGTGCGTATCGCATTGCGTCGTGAGCAGTCTGAAGTACCGCCGGACGCGTGTCGGAGAATTCAATGCCCGCGGTTGTGAACAAGATAAGTGCTGGTTGGCTCGATACCGGAATGCGACGATCTGTTATCAGATAGCTTCGCGCGACGCTGGAAATACAATTCAATGTAGTAGTCTTTGCCGCTGCAACGGCGTGGACTGGGCAGGCCCACGGCGCAGACATTTGAGTGCCGCCTGGATGAACAGTCGCAGCGGTCGGGGGTTGTATTGTGGCGTGGGTGGCGCTACTGTGTCGCGGATGACTTCTTATGCGACACCAACGCCATTTGAAAGGACTACGTAATCATGTTTGTTGACCGTCACGGGAGAACCCGCAGCGGCGTAGGCGCCACACTCTC
>JAHQYM010000107.1 GCA_024421095.1 Acidimicrobiia bacterium | reverse complement strand
TTCCAGCTAGCCAATTCCAAGTTGAACGAGAAAACTGATACGCACCCCGATAACGTCCGCTGGGGCTGACCGCCTGGTAGTTGCCACCCGACTCGCATTGTCGCAGAGCCTCCCACTGCTCGGCTGTCGGGCTGGTGCTGTTGGTTGGGACCACAGCATCGGTGGTAGCGGGCGCGACGTTAGTCGCAGTGGTGGGCGCGGTCGTGGTGGTCGCCGTGGTGGCCGCCGTGGTGGTCGCCGTCGTGTTAGTCTCGGTCGTAGCCGCAGCGCCGGCCGCGGTCGTGGTGCTCGCTGTCGTGTCCGTAGCACCCGTCGCCGTGGTAGCGCTGGTCGCAGTCGTGGCCGCAGCGCCCGTCGCCGTCGTGTTAGTCTCGGTCGTAGCCGCAGCGCCGGCCGCGGTCGTGGTGCTCGCTGTCGTGTCCGTAGCACCCGTCGCCGTGGTAGCGCTGGTCGCCGTTGTGGTGCTCGCCATCGTGTCCGGAGCACCCGTCGCGGTCGTTGCGCTGGTCGCGGTGGTAGCGCTGGTCGTGCCCGAAGCACTCGTCGCCGTCGTGGTGGTGGTGGGTGCGATTCCGGTCGCAGTGCTAGCCGTGGCCGCGGTCGGGTTGGTGGCCGCTGTTGAGGCTGCGGAACTTGCGGCTGAACGAGCCTCTTCAGCCAACGCAAGGGCCTTTTGGCGCACCAGTTGACGTTGCCGAATGTGTGCCTCCCTCCAATCCTCGGCCCGGTCCGAGAATGCAACCACGTCAACCGTGAAAAGTGGTTCGCTCTCGGTACTCGACGACAGGGTGTTCGCGGCGCCAAAGATCAAATACACGAACAGCGCTAGTAAACCCGTACCCGTTAGCCGAATCAGCAGGCGCCTATCTCGTGCATTGCCCGAATCGCTAAGATTTTTTTGCTTTTCTTTCTGCAAGAACATTACTCATTCGTTATCGAGGCCGTAAAACATCGAAGCGGTTCGCCACACAGCCGTTTCGACCTCCTCTGCTTGAAGACCCTTCGCCTGCGCCACTGCCGCCCCAACCAACGGCACTAAAGCCGGGCGGTTGGGTTTGCCACGATAAGGTACCGGTGCCAAATAAGGGCTATCGGTCTCCACTAGCAAACATTCGAGGGGACACGCAGCGGCAGCCTCTCGCAACTCATCGACTTTCGGAAAAGTGATTATACCCGAAAAAGACACCAAAGCACCACGCTCAAGAGACTCTTGGAGTTCAGCCACGCCACCAGTGAAACAATGAAACACAAGGCGCTTTGGCACGCCTTCACGGTCTAAAATGTCGAACGTTTCCATCCAGGCACTGCGCGTGTGGATCATCAACGGCAGGTTGTGGCGGTTCGCTAAATTGATTTGACGAGCGAACATATCGGTTTGAACTTGGCGCGGTGAATGGTCGTAGTGAAAATCAAGCCCGCATTCGCCAACGGCCACCACCTTAGGGTGAGACAACAACTCTTCAAGACCGGCAATGCCATCACTCGCATCGTGGGGATGCACTCCTGCTGTCGCCCAAACCCCATCAAAGGTTTGGGCCAAACCGATCATTTCTTGGGAACTAGCCACCCCAACGCCCACCGTGATTAGTCGCTTCACCCCGTTGGCATGTGCCTCCTCTAGGAGGTCGTGAGCCCCGCCGTCTAGCGGAAGGTGACAGTGTTGATCTATCCAAGCCATATCACAAACATTCAAACAGAGTTTACGCGGTTAGTGCGTCTATGTCGATTTTAGCAAACAACGGTAGCGGTTTTTCGATGTCGGTGCCAACAGGTACCTCTTTACGAATCCAGCCGTCGATGGGCCCAAGTATCGCATCGAGGCGAGCCGTTGAGAATGGCAAGTACGGCGCGAAGCAAACACGGAGGCCGTTGATGGCATCTAGCGCCGTGCCAAGAACCGTGGCGCTTCTTTGCGGGTCGCTTTTGGCGAGTTTCCACGGTTCGGTAGCGTTGAGGTAAGCGTTGATTGACTGCGCCCCGCTCATCGCCTCACGCAGCGCAGCACGCAACTCAATACGATGCAGATGTTGACCGCAGCGCAGCAGCGTTTCATCAACACCACGCAGCAGCGCAGTGTCTTGCTCAAGGCGGTTTGTAGATGCTGGTTGCGCGCCGTGGTTTTTGTGCAACATCGACAAGACGCGGTTGACTAGATTGCCCCAGTTGGCAACCAACTCTTCATTGATGCGGCGGGCGATGGCTTCGATAGACACTTCAGTGTCTGCTTGCTCAGGGAAATTCGCCGCTAACGCATAACGCAACCCATCGGGTTCAAACAAGGCCAAACCTTCGTCGATAGTTAGGCCAACACCACGGCTAGCCGATGCCTTGCCACCTTTGAAGGTGACGTATTGATTAGCTGGCACATCATCTGGTAAGTGCAATTCACCGGCACCCATCAGCTGTGCGGGCCAAAACAAGCAATGGAAGGGGATGTTGTCTTTGCCTATGAAGTAGACATGACGGCTCTCGTCGTTCTCCCACCAATGCCGCCAAGCATCTGCATCTCCGTGCTGCATGGACCATTCTTTCGACGCAGACAGGTATCCAATGACTGCGTCATACCAAACATAAATGCGCTTGTTGGAGCCAAGGTCATCAACCGGAAGGTCAATTCCCCAATCAATGTCACGAGTGATGGCCCGATCCAACAAACCTTCCTTCAGATAGCCGCGCACAAAGTTGAGCACATGCGGGCGCCAATGCGGTTTGTCGTCATAAATCTGCATGAGGCGCGCAGTGAAATCGGAGTAGCGGAAATAGAAGTGCTCGGTTTCACGGCGTTCGGGAGTTGCGCCACTAATCTTCGAACGAGGATCTCCAAGTTCAAGCGCATCAAGTGTGCGACCACAATTATCGCACTGATCACCACGTGCCTCGCCATAGGCACAATGCGGGCAGGTGCCTTCAATGTAACGATCAGGCAAGAAACGACAAGCAGTCGGATCGTAATATTGCTCGGAGACCCGGCGGTCTATATGCCCATTCGCGAGCTGTGCCAAAAACATTTCTTGGGTCACTTGAGCGTGATTATCGGTGCCAGTTGTGGTGAACAAATCCCATGAAAAACCGAGTTGATCCCATTGGCGAACAAACTCACGGTGATAACGATCCACGATCACCGTTGGTGACACTCCCTCGCGTTCAGCTCGAACCGTGATCGGTGTGCCGTGAACATCGGAACCACTAACCATCAACACCTCATTACCAACAAGGCGTTGATGCCGGGCAAAAACATCAGCAGGCAAATAGGCACCGGCAAGATGCCCTAAATGGCGCGAACCAGACGCGTAAGGCCAAGCCACAGCAACCAAAACAGGAACCGTCATAAACTTCAGGTTAGCGGAGCATTGGCGCTGTGGTCGTGGTGCAACAATTCGTAGGTTCGGCGTTTCGATACACCAAGTTCGGTAGCAACTTGTGACGCTGCGTCTTTGGCGCTCAAACCTTCCGCTAAGGCTTCGGCGAGTGCATTGACAATTGTTTCTTGGCTAGGCGGCGCGATTGCTGGCGCACCTTCAATAACCACCACAATCTCCCCTTTCGGTTCAACAACCGCCCACTGACACAATTCGTCGAGCGTACCGCGCACAAACTCTTCGTGCAGTTTGGTGAGTTCACGGGCAACGACCCCGCGTCTTTGCCCCCCGCAGCAACGCGCTAAATCAGCCAAGGTAACCGCGATGCGTTTGGGTGACTCGAACAGCACGCTCGTGCGCTGCTCAACCGCCAATTGCTGCAACCGCTTGAGCCGTTGTGTACCCCGGCGAGGCAGAAAGCCCTCAAACACGAAACGATCAGCAAACAATCCACTTCCCGCCAAAGCCGCGATCAGCGCACTCGGCCCAGGCACCAC
Source organism: Acidimicrobiia bacterium (assembly GCA_024421095.1). Classification (GTDB taxonomy): domain Bacteria; phylum Actinomycetota; class Acidimicrobiia; order Acidimicrobiales; family Aldehydirespiratoraceae; genus VXYK01. Next base: position 3,817 of record JAHQYM010000107.1, on the reverse strand, counting down.
CACAATCTCAAAACCAGCGTCCACCACCGCTGCCACGAGGCGTTGCGCTGGATCACAAACACCTGGCGTGCCAGCATCAGACACCAACACGACTCTTTGTCCGCTTGCCAACAATGCAAGCACACGAGTGATCTCAGCAGTCTCGCGGTGAGCATCAACTCGTCGCAAAGCATTAGCGCGAACACCCACATGTTGCAATAAACGTCCCGTGCGGCGAGTATCTTCGCAACACACCAGCGCGGCGTTGACCAATTCCTCAACGGCCCGCGGCGACAGGTCGCCAAGGTTCCCAATCGGTGTGGCCACTAACACCAAAGCAGCATTCACGAACGCACCGCAATCTGTGTGCCACGACTGATGCCCAAACGCGCCAACGCTGTTGCCTCGGCTTCCAACACATGCCGAGCGCGCCACACCCAGCGGCCCAAACGATTGGGCAGCATCGTGGTCACCCGCAACACACGCAGGTCGGCATCCAAATGGGCCACATCTATCGCAAATTTCAGACCCACGGTGTGGACACAACGCGTTTTCGACAGCAACAGCGCACCGTGGATCGCGCTACGACCCAACAAACCCCGCCTCCGGCTACTCCGAGTGTCGGCGATTTCGAGTGGCGCGACTACCTTATCGTCAACCACAAGCCAGCACATCACCGCAATTCAGCCCCCAACGAACTGACGCTCGGCCAACGCAGCCAGACGTTCTTCGCGGCGCGCGGCGATGCGCATCCCCACCTTGCCGACCCTGCCGATATAACGAATTAACCGCTCACGCGCTTGTTCCGCCGCGGCGCTCAAGCCCTCAAGTTTGGCCAAGCCCCAGTCGCGCATGATAACCGGCTGCAAAATCTGGTCGTGGTGGATGGCTAGATCATAAATGCCCGCTTCAGCAATGGCCTTGGCGTGTGCATTAAAACCGGGAATCCCGACCCCCGGCATGGCGAAATCCGTTACCTGTTTTTCGGTGGCTATCACTGCGGTAGACGGATCCGCTTCAAACACTGCACTCATCGCGTCACGATAAAACAGAAAGTGCAGGTTTTCATCAGCAGCAACGCGCCGCATAACCGCGCGCCCCACCGGATCAGCAACACGCTCACCCGTGTTGAAATGAGAAATACGCGTGGCTAACTCTTGGATTGCGACATACGCAAGACCTTCCGCGGCGTTCGGGGGTTCGGGAACGGCGCCAGTTTGCACCGCGATCATGCGCGCCCTTTCTAACTCGACTGGGTCTAATGAGCGAGTAGCCAACAAATAGCCGTTAATCACGAAACCATGCCGACCTTCCTCCGCGGTCCAGCGGCGTACCCATTCCCCCCAAGCGCCGTCACGCCCAAACATCCGTTCAATATCACGGAAATAGTAGGGCAGATTGTCCTCAGTCAACACGTTTACAAACAATGCGCTGCGCACCGCTGGTTCCAAGTTGGCTTCTGCGGGCGACCATTCATAGTCGGCTTCAAACGCCTCAGCTTGATTCCAAGGGATCAGCGTGTGCGGGAACCATTCTTTAGCTGTGGCGAGATGGCGTTCAAGTAACGATTCCGCTTTTTCTTCAAGAGCTTCTAGCAGTGGCTCATCTGCTGCAATAACCATAGACAGTTAGCCTACCTGACAGTAGGCAGGCTCCGCGCTTCTAAACCGCAAATCGAAACTCAATGACATCGCCGTCACAAACTAGATAGTCTTTACCTTCAGCGCGAACCTTGCCTCGTTCCTTGGCCGCCGACCACGACCCGGCACCCAAAAGGTCGACCCAAGCAATCGTCTCAGCCCGAATGAAACCCCGCTGAAAGTCACTATGAATGACCCCAGCGCATTCAGGGGCAGTTGCGCCCGCAGGAAACGTCCAAGCGCGGCTCTCCTTTTCTCCAGTAGTCAAAAACGTTCGCAAACCCAAAAGGTGGTATGCGCTCGTCAAGAAGCGGGGCACTGCGCCTTCACCAAGCCCCAGCGCTTCAAGCATTTCAACCCGGTCAGCGTCATCAAGTTGCACAGCTTCAGCTTCTAGTTGCACACTCAACGCAATCACCTCGGCACCGTTTAGTTCTGCGGCCACCCGCGCAGTAATCTTCTCGGCCTGGCCAATTTGCTCTTCGCCAATGTTTACCACCGCCAGAACCGGCTTATTGGTAAGAAAAAAGAATGCTTTGAGTTGTTTTTGGTCTTGCGCATCTAGACCAGCTCGATACAACGGCACCCCCTCACTCAAATGCTCAACGCAGGCCGTCAGCAACGACACCAAAGGCTCTAGTGAAGGTTCACCCTTGAGCATTCGCTGATGCCGACCGAGGGCTCTTTCGGCACTAGCCAAATCGGCAAGCGCCAACTCAATCTCCACGATCTGTAGCTGTTCAAGCGTATCTTGGTCGCCCGGCACATCATCGTCAGCGAACGCCCGCAACACAAAAACAATGGCATCAACCTCACGGATATGGGCCAAGAAAGCATTACCAAGACCCTCACCGTGACTCGCCCCTTTAACCAAACCACCAATGTCGGTGAACTGCACCGCCGCTGGAACGACTTTACGGCTCTTGCTCATTTCTGCTAATTGACTTAGCCGCAAATCTGGAACTTTGGCTACTCCGACATTGGGGTCGGTGGTAGCAAACGCGTAAGGTGCGGCGTGCGCTCCGCCCCCCGCAAGCGCGTTATACAACGAGCTTTTCCCGGCGTTGGGCAACCCCACAAATCCAAAACGCTTCACCCCGCAACGCTATCGGCCAACTTGTCGGCTACCGTCAAGGTTATGACAAACGCGCCCTCGCAAACCTGGCTCAACCCAACCGCCGCAGATGCCAAATCCGCCGAACGGGCCTTCTCTCGCTCGGTAGTCGTTTCGGGTGTGCGTTGCAGCCTAACTTACGTACTCATCCCCTTCGTGTTTCCACTACTCGGATTCGGAACTGGGGCGGGGCCTTTAATTGGAATCCCCGTCGGTATCGTCGCTATAGCCGCCAACATTGCGAGTATTCGCCGTTTTCGGCGCTCGATGCACCGCTGGCGAAGACCCATGATCACAATCAACGCGGCAATCATCGTCTTGCTCGTGATCCTCGTAACTGTCGACTTCACTCAAGTCCTATGAACCCAAGAACTTCCGGACGGCGACTTCCACGGGTCACTTGACTTAGCTGACGAGATGCTGGCGCGCCTTGATCTAGTCGTCGCTAGCCCAGATTTTTCAGTAAGCGGTTGTTGGGGGTTGGGTTGGGTGCGGCGGCGTGATTCATACTGGTTTTTGCGCAGGCTCCAAGGATAGGAGCGAGTATGGAATCTGTGGACACACAAACAAGGGTGGCGGCGAGGTCTCGCCGCTATTGTGATGAACAGAAAAAGCATGCGGTGCGGATGGTGTTCGCGTTGCGTGAGGAGCTGGGCACCTCGTCGGGCACGGTGACGCGTGTGGCGCGTCAGTTGGGTTACGGCGAGGAGTCGTTGCGCCGCTGGGTTGCTCAAGCTGAGGTTGACGCCGGGTCGCGGGCGGGGGTGTCGACCGTTGAGAGCGAGGAGCTCAAGAGGTTGCGTCACCAGAACCGTGAGTTGCGCCGAGCCAACGAGATCTTGCAGCGTGCAGGATTTTTTTTGGGGCGGAGCTCGACCGCCGACAGCGATGACCGTGCAGTTCATCGACCGCAACCGTCAAGAGTTCGGGGTCGAGCCCGTCTGCGCTGCGTTGCATGTGGCCCCCTCCACGTACTGGACCGCGAAGCGTCGCCCACTGTCGGCGCGGGTGCTGCGCGACGCTGAGCTGATGCCGCTGTCGTTGGTGCTGTGGCAGGCCAACTACTCGGTGTACAGGTCCCGCA
>JAHQYM010000106.1 GCA_024421095.1 Acidimicrobiia bacterium | reverse complement strand
CGTGCCTCTCGGAAGATCTTAGGCAGATGCATCCACGAGATGCAAATCTGGCAGTGGAGGCCATGATGATCTACAGAATTATGTGAACCCTGTGGTCAGTTGTCATATTTCTATGGTATTATTGAAATATGCAGGAAATCAGTTTTGTAATCAGTGGAACGGCCACCGAAGAGAACCGTCTAGGACCTGAGCGGCTAAGCGTGGTAATCAGGTTCGGCAGCGACAAGGAACCGTCCGACGGTTTCGCGGCACTGTGCGAGACGGTTGCCGCGTCACTTGAAGGGAAAGGACTGAAGTTGAACAACCGTGAGGGCGCAACTAACGTCTCTGGTTCTATCCACGTCGCCCTTGACGACAAGGGAGCGCCGGGATCAGAGTACAAAAGCGTGGACTTCAAGTGCCGCACGGACCACAGCGTCTATGGGGCTCGCGATATCCTCGTCAAGGCAATGGAAGATGCCGATCTAAGGCCACTCAACTAGGCAGCGCGTCGATACTGCGCTTTTCGCTAAGACTTCTGAACCCGCAAACCTCCGCTCAGATTGCAACACGGACGCAAACTGAAAAACAAATCTTTGACTAGGTTCGCCGTCCATCAAACCGAGCCTCATTGGGGTGGCTGCTCACTGTTTGCTGTCTATGTTGTTGTGGGTGTGTTCATGCCTACGACTGCTATTAGCACAAGGGTGATTATGGCTATCAACACTGCGCTCAACAACATGCCACAGGCCACTCCCCAAACAATGGTGCCGAAGAATTTTTTGCGTAGAGTTGTCAACATTTCGTAAATGCTGTTTAGCTCTGCTTCCGTTAGCCGGTTTCGTGTGTTTGGCTCATGTGGTGGCTCGGCGTGCAACTCCACTTCTGCTTCCGCTTTCTGTGGCCGTTTTGGCTGTGTTGGTTGGCTCGTCCCCAGCGGATGTTGTTGCTCGCCGTCGAGTGCTGCCATGATGTTCTTGAATTTGCTCATTGTTGTGCTCCGTTAGTTGTCATAGTAAACGCTGCCTATGTACCCAGTTAGGTTGTGGGCTGCCGCGTAAGGTGCTTGCCATTTTGTTTCGTGTTTGTGGATGTCCGCGTTGTCCGCCACATCTATCGACGCAACCGTACCATTGGTGAGTAGGTGGATAGCGGGCTTACCCCAGCGCGTACGGGGAACACCGTGAGGCGGCGCGTACAGAGATGACCGAAGCGGTTTTACCCCCGCGTGTGTGGAGAACACGTGCTGCATATGAACGTACCTTCCCAGCGTAGTAACTTACGGTCGCGGATAAAGGGAGCGTGTACGCCATTTCGTCTGTGTCATGCAGGTGCTTGAACCGTGGGCTCAAGGTGTCGATGGTGGGTACCGCGTGTTGGTGGTAGTACATGGAATCTTGCTGCGCTGGGAGCTTGCGGTAGCGTTCACCGGTTGGCGTGGCAATCTTCTGAGCGCATTGCTTGCTCATCACACAACTCCGACAAGGGTTCGAACCCGAGGCACAAACTCGGGGCCCAGCCCGCGTTCGTTCTCGGCTGCGTCGACGATCAAGTCGCCTCGTATCTCGTTGCCGTAGTAACCGCGTTGGAGGTAGTCGTTGAACTTCGCTGAAGCGTCGTCGAAGGACAACTCGGCCCAGTCGTTGAAGCATCGGACAGCTTCAATGATCGAGACTTCCCAACGGTTCAGGCTCAGCCGGCTGGTGTTGAAGCGTCGCTGGAATATCGCACCGAGGCCGGTGCGGTCAGGCGTTCGACCCAGCATGGCCACCCAGAGACGCGGCGAGACCTGGGTGCTCCAGCCGAACATGTTGATGGCGTAGGGGCCCGTGACGCCTGCGCCTGGCCCGGCGAACCGCCAAGGCAGTTCTCGTATCGCTTTGATTGGCAGCCGGGCGGGGTAACGCGCCCCGACCCGTCGTCTGGTGTAGATGCCTTGACACACGCGACCGATAAGCGGATCTTCGCCACGGCAGGCACGGCTGACAGACATCCTGATCGCGTCGCGTGAGATTTCAGGGAGAGCGCGCTGAACGTCGTCAAAGTCAAAAAGTTCACCGACCGGCAACTGCTGTGCCCATTCACGGATTTCGCTAGACATCGTCCCCCCTTCCAAGAGTGTTACAAAACCGTATCACGCAACGCGGGTATTGACACGAGAACAAAGGGACACCGCCTGAACACTCCAACGAGAAGCACGATAGGTTCGGGAAATGTCTGGAGATCGCGCGACCATCGAACCTAAAATCGAAGTGCCGGGGCAGCCCGAGGAGGTGTGGAGGGCGGTTGCGACCGGTGCCGGGATCTCGTCCTAGTACGTGCGAGTTGTATCTGACTCTTCCTCGAGACCGTGACCTGCTAGTACGCGGTCCACAGACGATGGTGAGTCCCACACACGACCCAAATAGGAACCGCGGTGCGCGAGTTTGCGATGCGACCAGTCGACATCACCCCACTCGTCGAAGAGACGCACGATCTTGTCGCTTTCTGAGTTCCACAGCCACCACCAACCGTCCACCGATGCACCGTGAAAAAACCCGCGATTTGTCGCGAAGAGTCAGATGCACCGCAACTCCGTGGTGGCGCACCACCGCACGAACCGGTATGACTTGTGCATTCCCGATCAGTCGACGCGCCAACCGCCGTGTCAACCTGCCGTCGAACTCGTCGTGTTCTTCCAAGAACCGCTCACCACAGTTACCGCACACGAACCGGCACCGTATCTACAGCAAAGTCGTTGCCCGCCCCGACACTTCCAAGTCGCGCACCTTCCGTTCGCGGGTGTCATGAACCTTGCGGCATTTGAAACCGCAATGCGGGCACAGCACCAGCCACCTAGGTCGACTCGACCCGCGCCCTCAACACAGTCGAGGTGTCTAACAACGCCTTAAACCGGTGACGCAGATGTAACCGCGCCCGTATAACATCACTAGCCATTGAGGCCCTCCTGGATATTCGGATTATAACAATCACCAATTCCAGCAAGGCCTCGAACCAAACTCAAGAACCCCAACCACCCCGCATCCCACATTTACGCGCAGGCTCAGTTAGTTTCCTGTCGCCCACATTGCATTGCGGAAAAGGGGACGAGGCGGGCCGAAGCCCGCCTCGCAACATGGTGCATATTGTCTTTGCAGACTCAGCTTGTTGTTGGTGCCCGTAGGCACTGCCAACCATTCCTTAAGAATGTTATGCTACACTTTCTTCGTCCATGCGCCAACCAGAAAAATTCTTCGAGGAGAAAAAATGTTACGTCTCGGTCTTGATTTAGGCACCAATAGCATCGGTTGGGTGTTGTATCAATTGGATCGCAACGACCCACCTGAACCGTGCGGATTTGTTGACGGTGGTGTACTTATTTTTTCTGACGGGCGAAATCCCAAGAACCGCCAGTCGAATGCTGCCGAACGACGAACCAAGCGAGGTCCGCGCCGTAATCGTGATCGGATGCTCCGTCGTCGTGCTAGGGTTGCACGGCTTCTGCACGAAGCGAACTTGTTGCCGAGCGACGATGTCCAAGCGGCATCACTTCGCAATCTTGATCCGCTGCGGCTTCGAGCGGAATCATTGGATAGACCATTAGAACCATATGAACTTGGAAGGGTGCTCCTTTCTTTCGCGGACAGACGAGGATTTAAGAGCAACAGAAAAACGGACGGCGGTGAAGACGGCAAGATTCGTCAAGAAGTGAGAGAACTCAGGCGCCGGATCCTGCAATCTGGCGCTCGAACGCTCGGTGAGTACTTGTGGAAGCGTCACAAAAAAGGGAAAACGACTAGGGCGCGTCTCGGTAATGGACTTTATCCAGATCGAGCGATGATCCAAGATGAACTTGAAGCAATTCAAAAGGCGCAATCTAGCAATCACCCGAACCTGAAGCGCCATGATTGGGACCAGATAATTGATGCTTTGATGTTCCAAAGGGCACTAAGACCTGTCGATCGGGGGAACTGCACCCTTCTTCCCGATGAAAAGCGAGCACACAAGGCTTACCCCGTATTCCAACATTTCCGTATATGGCAAGATGTTCTGAATATTAAGGTTGCGTCTCCTAGCGAGGATGGCACAAGGTCCCTAAATGAAAACGAACGTAATCGAATTGTGGAGAAATTGCTGACCTGCAAAGAAAGGACGTTTGACCAGTTGGTAGCCGACGCTAATCTAGAAGAAGGAACGCGCATCAACTTGGAGTCGACAGCACGGGAAAAACTCGAAGGAGATTCAACTGCCGTCAAATTGCGGTCCTTGAAGTGTTTCGGCAAAGAATGGAGTCGCCTTACCCTCGAACGACAGCAAGTAGTGCTTGAAAGATTGCTTGAAGAGGACGACTACGTTGAACTTGAATCCTGGCTCCGAGACGAGTTTTCGCTTAGTGAGAAGGCTGCCGAAGCTGTTGCTGGTCTAAATTTCGTTCAAGGCACGAGCCACTTGTCAAAGAAAGCGATCAACAAATTGCTACCTCACATGAAAACTGGTTTTCGCTACGATGAAGCAGTTGTTCGCGCTCAACTGGGGCATCATTCCGACCATCGCGGTGACGGTCGTTCAGATTCGTTGCCCTACTACGGATCCGTACTAGAACGGCATGTCGTTGGGCGTCGACAAGAAGGAAGGAACGATGCCGAAAAATACGGGAGAGTCGCAAATCCAACTGTCCACATTGCGCTCGGACAAGTGCGCCGACTGTTTAACGCGATCACAGAACAACATGGCAAACCAGATCAAGTGATTGTTGAACTAGCAAGAGACTTAAAACAGTCTCTTGCCGAGCGGAGCAGTTCTGAGAAACGCCAGAAACTAGGACTTGAACGCAACGAACGGTTGCGCGATCTCGCAAGACAAGCGAACGTTCCCGAACCGTCTTCGGGTGACTTGCGGAAACTGCGACTTTGGGATGAACAAGGCAAGGTCAATGCGCGCATTTGTCCCTTTACGGGTCAATCACTCTCGGTGGAGTTGGTACTTTCAGCGGCCACCGAAATAGAGCACTTGCTTCCTTTTAGCCGCAGTTTAGACGACAGCATGAACAATAAAGTCGTGGTGATGCGGGATGCTAACCGTGAGAAAGGAAATCGCACCCCATTCGAAGCTTGGGGACATGATCCCGTTCGATGGGAGAAAATTCGTTCGAATGTAAAGCATCTGCCGATTGCTAAGCAATGGCGGTTTGATGAGGATGCGATGGAAAAATGGGAGGGAAAGGTCGATTTTCTCGACAGGCAACTTACGGACAATCGTTACCTTTCGAGGATGGTGAAGGAATATCTCGAATATGCTGTCAATCCCAACAATATTTGGGTTACGCCAGGCCGGATGACCTCAATGGTTCGCCATCGCCTTGGACTCAATAACATATTAAATGACGAAAACGAGGGAACGAAGAACCGTGCCGACCACCGCCATCACCTGATTGACGCTGCGGTAATCGGAATTACTTCAAGATCGCAGCTGCAAAAAGTGGCTAGAGCGATGGGCAAAGGTGAAGACGGCCAACGTATCATTGAGAAGTTTGATCCACCTTGGGACGGCTATCGGTCGGACCTTGAGGCGCTTGTTGAAAGATGTGTAGTGTGGCACCGCCCTGACCACTTCAAGTTTCGTGCCGGATACACGACTGGAAGCTTGCATAATGAGACTGCCTACGGAATTATTGAAGGGCCTGATACTAAAGGAATTATGACATTAGTTGAAACTAAGACCTTGGATGCAATCAATCTGAAACGTCTTGATGATGTGCGTGACCTCAATCTTAGGGAAAGACTAAAGGGACTTTACGCTGAAATAGGTGACGCAAATTCGGGGGCGGGTAATGTGTGGAAGGTTTTCGTTTCGGAAGCGGAACGACGATTGGGAGTAAGGCGGGTTCGTGTATTGGTTCGTCTCGGCTCTGGCAGCCTTGCGTTTATCTTCGACAAGGCGGGGCAACCGTATAAGGCGTATAAAACGGACGGCAATGCTTTCATGGATATCTGGTTGTTACCGAATGGTAAAACCAAGGGTGAAACGATCAGTCGGTTCGTGGCGCATAAACCGAACGCTCGTTCAGAAGTGAAAGCGAATTACCCAACCGCGCGAAAACTGATGCGCCTGCACATAAACGATATGGTCGCCATAGGAAATGGCGAGGAAAGGCGGATTTATCGGGTACAGAAACTCGCCGGTTCAACCGTTGTCGCTGTTGACCATGTAGCTGCGGGTAAGGCTTCCGAATTGCTTCCTCTGCGGAAGTCTGCGGGCCAAATATTGCAAAGTGGCCTGCGTAAGGTGTCCGTCGATGTCTTGGGTCGCGTCAAAGATGGCGGCCCATTTCACTAAATTGGCTTTGTAGAGACGCTCCCGGACATTGCAATGGAGCGTCGCGTGCTTGATATTACCGAAGGTAATTGTTTTCTGTCCAAACAGCGCGGTTCGCTAGCTATCGTTCGCAATATGGGAGAACCGACGGAAAAGAAACTGTTGGTTCCGTTTGATGAAATAGAGTCGGTGGTTGTCAACTCACCCCATGTTTCATATTCAAATGGTGCGCTCCTTGCGTTGGCTAAGAATGCAATACCGCTGGTTTGTTGCAATTCGTCTCATGTGCCTACAGCTTGGCTTTGGCCGACAGAAGCGAATTTTGAACAGGGGCGGAGAATAACGGCGCAAGCAGCAACACCGAAGTGGTTAAGGGATGCACTTTGGGCCCGAATCGTGCGGACGAAGTTAGAAGCTCAGGCTGCGGTTGTCAGAGACGAGGGTTTTGCTAACGAGAAGCTCATTGAGTTCTCTCGTAACGTCCAGAGCGGTGACAGTACAAATTTAGAAGCTCAAGGCGCTCGGATTTATTGGAAGTGCCTATTCGACGAAGGGTTTCGTCGCCGTCGATACGGGTCCGCACCGAATGGGCTCCTCAACTACGGATACGCGATTTTGCGCGCCACAGTCGCGCGGCAAATTTGTGCAGTTGGTTTGCACCCGTCCCTCTCTTTACATCACCATAATCGCTTCAATCCAATGTGTTTGGCTGACGATTTCATGGAACCCTTTCGTCCAATCGTGGATTGCGCCGTGTTGACTCTATGGAAATCAGGCTTTGAGCAGGTTACGAAGGAGACGAAACCCGTGTTGGTGTCAGTAATGACCGAGAGCGTCCGTACGGAGCGTGGAGACGCACCGGTTAGTAGATGCATTGAATGGGCTGCGCAGTCCCTCGCAAACTCGTTTCTTGAAGGCGAGGATCTTCTGAGATTACCCAAGGGTTCTGCGCTCGTTGAATGAGCACATTTAGCGGGTATCGGTTCATGTGGATGATGGTTATGTTCGATTTACCTGTCCTGACAAAACGACAGAGGAAACGCGCCACGAAATTCCGCAACGATTTACTTGATCTGGGTTTTGAAATGGCGCAATTTTCGGTGTACATGAAATTTTGCGGTAATCGACCGTCAGCGGACGCGCTAGCCAACCGCGTTGAGCGCGTCGTGCCTTTCGAAGGTCAAGTCACTCTCCTAGTATTTACGGACAAGCAGTACGAGAGAATGCGCGTCTTCTCAGGTGGCACAAAGAGCAAGCGCCAAGAAGAGCGCGGTCAGTTGGTGCTTCTCTGAGGGCGGCGGCCTCCATCGGTGGTTGCGACAAGTCGGCCATAATGGTCGGTGATTAGTTAGCAACCGAACCGATGGAGGTTTCTATTATGGTACAGCGTTTGTGTTTTGATGAGCGGACGCGGATCGAGGTG
>JAHQYM010000105.1 GCA_024421095.1 Acidimicrobiia bacterium | reverse complement strand
GGTTGGCGGTTGACCGACCAGCAATAGTGGTAAAGATCGGCAACAACGATGCCCAGAGCCGCCCACAAATGGGGCTTGCCCAAGCTGACATCGTTTTTGAACAGCTTGTCGAAGGCTTGAAAACTCGTTTCGCTGCTGTGTTCCAATCGAACATTCCCATTGAGGTTGGCCCGGTCCGCTCAGCTAGAACCACCGATGTGAACTTGCTCGCAGGTTTGGGTACTCCCGCCTTTGTTTTCTCGGGAGCCAACCCGACCACGCTCAATGCTTTGCGTCGAGCAACCGCTGCCGGAGTTTTTGTAGACGCAGGGGCTTTACGCACCGCAGACCCTTTCCGTCGACTGGAAACTCGCCGTGCGCCTTACAACCTTTGGGCCAACCTCGCAAACCTAGATATCACTGGGGCTCGAAATCCCACACCTTTGTTTACACACGGTCGGTTGCACAACAACTCCGCCACAGAAATCGGTGGCGTGGAAATCTCTTATCAAGCTAGTTTCGCAAGAACCGTGAGCCACCTATGGGACCCCGCCGTGAATGGTTGGGTGCGAGTGCAAGACGGCACGCTCCACACCACGCTCAACGCTGAACTCCCCACCACGCTCAACGCTGAACTCCCCACCACGCTCAACGCTGAACCCCCCACCACGCTCAACACCGAAGAAGCTACCGAAGTTGCACCAACGAATGTGGTCGTGGTGCAAGTCGTCTACACGGTGTCGCCAGCCGATTCGTCAACGCCAGAAGCGCAGACCTTCGGCAGCGGTGCAGTTCAAGTGTTTACACGAGGCCAGATGGTGCAGGGCACCTGGTCACGCAGCGAACAAGACCCACGATGGGACTTGCGAGACAACAACGGCAACGTCATTGCCCTAGAACCAGGCACCACTTGGATAATTCTTGCCGCAACAGACGGTTCAAGGTTCAGAAAAGCTGCGGTCACAACCTTCGACCGCGCCGCAGCCACCACTCGCTTGGCTGAAGCCCGCGCCGCACAATAGCGCAATACGCGCGCCACAAAACGAACACGCGCCTTAGGATTACAGTATGGAAAAACACAACAAACGCGTCACGGGAACAACCGTGGTCAAGCGTGGCTTAGCAGAGATGCTCAAGGGTGGCGTGATCATGGATGTGGTCAACCCGCAGCAAGCCAAAATCGCAGAAAACGCCGGCGCAGTGGCGGTGATGGCGCTCGAACGTGTGCCGGCAGACATCCGCAAAGACGGCGGTGTTTCTCGCATGTCCGACCCTGAAATGATCCAAGGAATCCAAGCCGAGGTTTCGATACCGGTGATGGCCAAAGCTCGTATCGGTCATTTCGCGGAAGCGCAAATGCTAGAAACCCTTGAAGTGGATTACATTGACGAATCCGAAGTGCTAACGCCCGCTGACGAAGCGCACCACATAGACAAATGGGCCTTCGCGGTGCCGTTCGTTTGTGGTGCCACAAATCTGGGCGAAGCCTTGCGGCGGATCAGCGAAGGAGCGGCCATGATCCGCTCGAAAGGCGAAGCCGGTACGGGCAACGTGGTCGAAGCGGTGCGTCACTTGCGCTCTATCGTTGGCGACATCGGCAAGATCACCAAAGCAGACTCAGCAGAACTGTTCGACTGGGCCAAACGCCTGCAGGCACCTCTCCCGCTAGTTCAAGAAATCGCCCAAACCGCTCAACTGCCAGTTCCCCTGTTTTGCGCCGGTGGGATCGCCACGCCGGCTGATGCTTCGCTGGTCATGCAGCTTGGTGCTCAAGCCGTGTTCGTTGGTTCGGGTATCTTCAAAAGCGCTAGCCCAGAAAGAATGGCTTCAGCAATCGTTGAGGCAGCCACCCATTACCAAGACCCGGCAATCCTCGTGAAGGTATCGAGCGGCCTCGGCGAGGCCATGGCAGGGCTAGAAATCTCCACGCTCGAGCAGAAGTTGGCTGATCGGGGTTGGTAAAACCAAACGTCGGAATCCTCGCTCTTCAGGGAGCGTTCGCGGCTCACGCGGCGATCCTCGAATCGCTCGGTTGCGTGACCCAACAGGTTCGCACTGTTGAACAATTGCGAGCGGTAGATGCGTTGGTGTTGCCGGGCGGGGAATCAACCACGATGTCAATGTTGCTGGAGCGTTGCGGGATGCTAGACCCGTTGCGAGAGCGGGCGCAGGAAGGGATGGCGATTTTCGCAACTTGTGCAGGTTTGATCCTCTTAGCAACGGAGATTTGTGACGGGCGAGATGACCAACATGCTCTCGGCGTGCTCGACATTACGGTGGCTCGCAATGGCTACGGTCGCCAGATAGCCAGTTTTGAGACGGCTCTTGACGTGTCGAATCTCGACTCGCCGTTTGAGGCGGTGTTTATCCGTTCACCAGTCATTACTCGGGTCGGTTCGGGAGTTGAAACGCTTGCTGAACTTGACGGTAACCCGGTGCTGTGTCGCGCTGATGCGGTGATGGCCGCAACCTTCCACCCCGAATTGTCGGGTGACGTTAGATTGCATCAGCATTGGCTTTCCGGGACTATCTACGCCGACTATGCCGATAATCGGAAGTTCGCACAACAAAAGGGGTAAGTTGTCGTTATGAGTGGTCATTCCAAATGGGCAACGATCAAGCACCGTAAAGGTGCAGCCGATGCCAAACGAGGCAAATTATTCGCAAAATTGATTAAACAAGTGGAGGTGGCGGCGCGCAGCGGTGGCGGAGATTTGGATGCCAACCCGACCTTGCGCACGATGTTCCAAAAAGCGCGTGACAACTCCGTTCCGTTAGACACCATCGAACGGGCTGTGAAACGCGGAACCGGCGAGCTAGAAGGAATCAACTACGAACAAATAACTTACGAAGGTTACGCCCCCGGTGGGATTGCTCTGCTCATAGAATGCCTCACCGACAACCGCAACCGCACGTCAAGTGAGGTCCGTTCCACGCTCACCAAACACGGCGGCTCATTAGCTGAACCTGGTGCTGTCTCTTGGCAATTCGAACGTAAAGGAGTTGTGCTTGTGCCGATAGCGGTAGACGAAGAACAACTTATGATGGTTACCGTTGACGCGGGCGCGCAAGACATTGTTGACGAGGGAGAAATTTGGCGGATCATTACCGCACCAGGCGATTTGAATGGGGTGCGTGCGGCGCTTGATGAAGCCGAAATATCCGTCGAGTACACCGACCTGACTATGCTGCCCACAGCAACGGTGGAAGTCGCCGATGTTGGCACACAAAAAAAGACGCTACATCTTCTTGATTTGCTTGATGACTTGGATGACGTTCAAGATGTTCAAGACAACTTGGCTCGTTACTTAGACGAGGTCGAGTAGAGTCGTACATATGTTCGTGCTCGGAATAGACCCTGGCCTGTCGCGCTGCGGTTACGGTTGCGTGGAGCACGGTCGCAAACCCAGAGCTGTTGCCGCAGGGGTGATTCGCACAGATTCGACCCTTGACCGTCCCACACGGTTGCTTGAAGTGCAACGAGAGATCAAGGCCCTGATCAGTGAACTCCGCCCCGAAGTGGTAGCGATTGAGAGGGTGTTGTTTCAGCAAAACGCCTTGACCGCGATGTCGGTGGGTATGGTCAGCGGGATAATCATGGTTGAAGCAGTGTCGGCGGGTTGCTCGGTAGTCGAATACTCACCCAACGAAGTCAAACAAGCGGTTGCGGGCTGGGGCGGTGCCGATAAAGAAGAGGTTGGTCAGATGGTGCAAACCTTGTTGGGGTTGCCGCAACGTTTGAAGCCGGCGGATGTGGCCGATGCTGTCGCGGTGGCGTTATGTCATCTAGCTCACGCTCCGTCGCGCCGCAGTGTGGGTGGCCGCAGTGTGGGTGGCCGCAGTGTGGAAGGCCGCAGTGTGGAAGGCCGTAGTGTGGGGGCACGGCGATGATCGGTTCGTTGCGAGGGTCGCTACTGGAATGCAGCGCCGCAACCGAATTGTTGGTCGAAGTTGCTGGTGTCGGTTACCGGGTGCAAGTCACCCCAGAGACGGCCGCGGCTCTCGGCGCGGCCAGCACTGAAGTGTTTATCTACATCCATCATGCGCTTCGTGAAGACAGTGAAACCCTCTACGGATTTTGTAGTGCTGACGAACGTGGTATTTTCGAGTCGCTGATCAGTGCTCATGGAGTCGGGCCGGCTCTCGGGTTGGCTATCTTGTCGGTACACAGCCCGGTTGCTTTGCGTGCAGCGGTAGCCCGAGATGATCTAGATGCGCTGTGTTTAGTGCCCGGAGTGGGCAAGAAAACCGCGGCTCGCCTAGTCATGGAGCTAAAAAACAAGCTCGACATCGCTGACGGCGAGACCGTTGGTGCCTCTGCTGTGAGCGCTGCTGCGCCTCATCAAGGTGCCCAAGATGATGTGCGCGCGGCTCTAGAGAATCTGGGTTACGCGGCCAACGAAATACACGCGGCGCTTTCAGAGGTTCGTGCCGAGGGTGCCGATAAAAGCGACAGCAGCGAATTACTAAAAAACGCTTTGCGGCGCTTAGCGACAGGAGCGTGAGTTGTGCGCGAGGAGTTCCTCAACGTACCGCCAACCGATACCGACCTGCTCTCGCCGGTGGAAACCACCGATGATGCTGAACTCGCAACCGAAAGTGGTTTACGGCCACGCGTGCTGGCAGATTTTGTTGGCCAAGCCGAACTCAAAAGCCATCTGCGGGTCATTCTCGGCGCTGCCGCGAAACGCGGTGACGCGGTTGATCATCTGCTTTTTGCGGGGCCGCCGGGCCTCGGTAAAACCACCTTGGCTTACATTATCGCTGCGGAGATGGGGTCGCATTTGTTGGTCACTTCGGGTCCGGCTTTAGAACGGTCTGGTGATCTGGCTTCGATACTGTCGAAACTTGAAGACGGTGATGTCTTGTTCATCGATGAAATACATCGCTTACCTCGTCCAGTTGAAGAGGTGTTATATCCGGCGATGGAAGACTTCAGGATCGACATTGTGTTGGGCAAAGGCCCAGCCGCCCGTTCCATTCCACTTGAGCTAGCACGTTTTACTTTGGTTGGTGCTACCACGCGAACTGGAATGATTACCGGGCCGCTTAGAGACCGGTTCGGTTTAGTGGCACGCCTTGAGTTCTATGATGTTGGCGACCTGCAAGCCATAGTTCGGCGAACTGCGCGCATTCTTGATGTGGAAATCACCGTAGAGGGTGCTAACGAAGTTGCGTGCCGAGCCCGTGGCACTCCTCGTATCGCCAACCGCTTGTTGCGCCAAGTTCGCGATTATGCCGAAGTTGACCGAGACGGGCATGTGGACGCGGCTGTCGCTGCCGACGGTTTGAAGTTTTTTGGGGTAGACACGCTGGGTCTAGATAAGGCAAGCCGAGCGGTGCTTGAAGCGGTGTGTAAGCGGTTCGGAGGTGGGCCAGTTGGCTTGTCGACGTTGGCTATTGCGGTTAGTGAACCGGCAGAGACGGTTGAGGATGTGTATGAGCCTTACTTGATTCAACAGGGCTTATTAATGCGCACGCCGCGTGGTCGTGTCGCCACACCAGCCGCTTTTGAGCATCTGCAAATTCCTTCACCAGCGATTGGTCCGCCAGCCTTGTTCGACGATCCCGATCCGAGTTTGACTGCGTAGTGGAACCGCCGCCACAAACCGTTGCAGATATTTGCTACGAGTTGCCACCAGCAGCGATTGCTCAGCATCCTTTACCGCAGCGAGATGCGGCGCGTCTGCTAGTCGATCACGGCAGCAGCCTGAGCCATAGCCGTGTTGCGCGTTTGGCTGATTTTTTGGAGCGCGGTGACGTTGTGGTCGTCAATAACACTCGGGTGCTACCGGCACGGATTCCGTTGCGCCGTGCTAGCGGTGGAGCAGTTGAAGTGCTGTTGTTGGAGCAACTTGACGAACGGCGTTGGGAAGCACTGGTGCGTCCTTCACGCAAACTCCAAGCTGGTTCTGTGGTGCGTAATCAGGCTATGTCTGTGGAGATCGGTGAAGACTTGGGGGAGGGGCGCCGTATCGTCACCCCTGAGGTTGGGAATCGGCGGTTTCTTGAGGTTTTGGGGCAAGTCGGGCTAGTCCCTTTGCCTCCCTATATTGAACAACAGATCGCCGATCCGGAGCGTTATCAAACGATGTTCGGGGAACGGCCAGTGTCAGCGGCAGCGCCGACCGCGGGCCTGCACCTCACCGAATCTGTGTTTGCCGCTTTGCATGCGAAGGGCATTGAGGTCGCAACTGTGGAGTTGGCTATTGGCTTAGACACGTTTCGCCCGATCGCAGTGGAGTGTCTTGACGACCATGTGATGCATAGTGAATGGTATAGCGTGCCTGAGGTCACACAAGGCCTGATCGCGGATGCGAGTCGGGTTGTTGCGGTCGGCACGACTGTCGTGCGAGCGCTCGAATCTTGGGGGCGTAGTGGCCAAGTTGAGGGCCGTAGTAACCTGTTTATTCGGCGCCCTTTTGAATGGTCGGTGGTGGATTTGTTGATGACCAATTTCCATCTCCCAGCGTCCACGTTACTGTGCCTCGTGGATGCTTTCGTGGGCCCCCGTTGGCGGCAACTTTACGCCGAAGCTCTTACGAACGACTACCGGTTTTTGAGTTTCGGTGATGCCATGCTCTGCCCCCGCAAAACGTGATTGCAGACCAACCTCACCCATCACGCGGTAGCATTACGGGAGGAGGCGCGTGATGAACCGACATTTAACTGCGATAGTCGAAAGTGAAAGTGACGGCTACGTTGCATTCTGCCCAGAGATTGAGCGACGATTGCGCGAAGAGGTCTACGTGACCCAAATCGAGGTCGTGGTTGGCTAGTTTGCGTGCAGTCGCTAATAATTTTGTTTTGTGTGGGGTGGTTTTTTGAAGGCGGTGTTTGTTGAGACGGCTTGTGATGGCGCGGCTCGCAGTGGTGTGGTTACGGCTGCACACAGAACTTTCAGCACACCTTGCTTCATGCCGGTGGGTACGCGTGGCGCGGTTCGTCACCTCACCTCACAAGATTTGGAGACGCTTGAAGCGCCAGTGGTGTTGGCAAACACGTATCACCTGATGCTGCGGCCCGGTGCAGAAGTCATCGCCGAGTTAGGTGGACTGCATCGTTTCGTGGGTTTTGACGGGCCGATGCTAACCGACTCTGGCGGATACCAGATTTTCTCTTTGAAGCCGCAAGTGGATGACCGAGGTGCAATTTTCAAATCGACCTATGACGGCTCAACGCATCGCTTGACCGCTGAGAGTGCGATGGACATTCAGGCTCTTATAGGCGCAGACATCCAAATGGTGCTTGATGTTTGTGCCCCTGCAGATGCTGAGCATGATGTCTTGCGAAGCGCTGTTGACCGCACAACTTTATGGGCCACTAGAGGCCGCGAGGCATTCTTAACGCACCGTTCCGCAGCCAAAAACCAGAGTCAGTTCGGCATCGTTCAAGGCGGCACCAACGAAGCACTACGCTTGGAATCGGCGCAAAGAATAGTGTCTCTTGACTTTGATGGCTACGCCGTTGGCGGACTGTCGGTAGGCGAAAACCGTCAACAAATGCTAGCTAGCCTTGACGCCTGCATGACAGTGCTGCCTCGTCATCAACCCCGCTACTTTATGGGACTCGGAGATCCCATTGGAATAGTTGAATGTGTGGCTCGTGGGGTAGACATGTTCGATTGCGTTCTGCCTACCCGCCTCGCTCGCCATGGCACTGTGTTGAGCGATCATGGGAGAATCAACTTGCGTCGAGCCGAATACATCAGCAGCAACGAACCCT
>JAHQYM010000104.1 GCA_024421095.1 Acidimicrobiia bacterium | reverse complement strand
ACCTGTGCCGATGCGGCAGGTGCGGCAGGTGCGTCGGGCACCGCAGGTACAGTCGGTGTGGCAGGCACGGTGAAGTTCGCTCCGCAACCGTGAACCGTGATTGAAGCATCGTTCTCGTTCGGTACACAACTGATGCCTAACGCGTTTAAGCAATCAATCATCGCCCAAGTGTCGTCAGCGAACAGTGCGGCTTCGAGCCGGGTTGTCCCAACGGCCAAAGCCGCAGTTACCAAGGCACGGTTGGTGATGCTTTTTGACCCGGGCAAAACCACCGTTGCGTTTGGGGGTTTCTCCAAGGGTTCGATAGCCAAAGAAGCAACCGTCACAACTCCTCGCTTTGTTTATTTTCGTAACGTTTCACCCTTTGCTGCATGTTTTCAAGGGTAAGGCTGGATTGAGGACTTTAACCCTTCTCACAAAAAAGATGCTACCCGCAACGCCCGCAATATCACCGCTGCAACTTAGGGGGATTGCGATTTTCCAAGCTCACAATGACACGAGAACTAGCGGTCGGATTAGCTGTTAGACATGCGGTGCCAGCAAAAAGTCTGTTGTCCTTAGCGCCGAATACTGCTAAGCAGCAGGCGCAAAAGCGGGAACCGTGCGGGCTATCACCAAGCCTTCTCCAGCGTGTTCGCCGTCTACCCACCAGGTACTTCCACTACCGGCTAGACGCGGACGTTGACCCGAAGCATTACCGAGTTGGTCACGCCAGCGGTGTAGTTCGGGGGCCACTGCCAGCGCAGCGGGTTCGAGATCGTTGCCGTTATCACTGGACGGACCGCCGAGCCGATCCCATTTGGCATACACCTCACGTGTTGAGCAGTGAACTGGTGGGGTCAAAAGTGTCACTGAACGTTCAACAAAGGGCAGCGGTTCAACTATTTCACCTATACCGGAGACTCGGGCACGACCGCCTTGCAGACAGAAGGCGACATCAGCACCGATTGTTGCCGCTTTGGTGAGGTCGGTGTATCCGGCCCAGCGCAGGACCGCTGCAGCGTCAGCCGACCCTCCGCCGAGGCCCGCACCTAGGGGAATGTGTTTGTGGAGGCGGATCGCTGCGGATCGGCCGCACAATGCAAGCGCGCGTCGCACCAAATTCCGCTCCAGGGAAACCATTCCTTGCACACTTTGGGGCCCCACGATCTCAAGGGCATCTCCGTCTGTTAGCTCGATCAGGTCATGGAGGTTGAGGCTCACCATCTCGGCATTGATCAGGTGGTAGCCGTCGTCGCGGACTCCATCAATGCTCAGTGAAACGGTTAACTTCGCAGGTGCATGCAGCACGACCATCCTCACAGGTTAAAGCATCCGTGCTGCCTTCGTAGCGCTGGTTCGTCAGGTATCAATCCATTAGCTGGAATGAAGAAGGCCGACAACCGCGCTAACTCAGCGAGCAAAACGATGCGCGAAGCATCAGCGGACTGCCACCGCAACTTCCAAACTGCGAGTTTCGGTTGGTGATAATTCGCGCCATTCCCCAGGCGGCAAAGAGCGATCCACGAGCGGCCCGATTCGGGTACGCACTAGGCGCAATACTGGATGGCCAACCGCTTCACACATTCTGCGCACCTGACGATTCCGTCCTTCATGAATAGTGATTTTCACAAGGTTAGGCTCAACCTGCACGACGCGTGCCGGCGCGCTCAACCCATCGGTAAGGCAGACACCTTGGCGCAGACGGTTTAGCGCTGAGCGGCTTGGGTAGCCTCGTAGTTGAGCCAAATACTCTTTTTCGACACCGAAGGAAGGGTGGGTCAAACGGTGAGTCATCTCTCCGTCGTTGGTCAACAACAGCAGCCCTTCAGTGTCGCTATCCAAGCGACCCACCGGGAAAACCCGTGGTTCACTCGGAACGAAATCAAGTACCGTTCGACGACCTTGTGGGTCATGGGCGGTGCTGATAACGCCCAACGGTTTGTTCAACAAATAATGCACTAGGCCGGGACGCACCCCGACAACGACATCATCAACAGCAACTTCGTCACAAGCCACATCAACACGGCGACCAAGTTCCGCTACCTTCCCACCAACGCTGACCCGCCCCGCGGCGATCAAGTCTTCGCAGGCGCGTCTACTGCCAAACCCGTGACGCGCCAAGACCTTCTGCAGGCGTTCACCCTGGCTGATCTGATGGTTCATCTTGATTATCAAACTGTTCCACCTGCAAACCCCGCGCTACGCCAGCAACGCTTACTCCGCGAATAGCCGCTATCTGTTTGCGAGAATCCGGTTGCTTATCGGCGACAACGGCTAGGGTCTCAAGAGCCCCAGAAATGTGCTCTTTGGTCATCTCAACCTGCGTATTCATCAACGGCGACCGTGGCAAACGACTCGGCCTCTCCACCTTGCCACACGACCGCAATGTCAGCAAACGTTTCGGGTTGTTTTAGTTCCACCAACCCCTCTTTAAATAGTTCTAAGAGGGCTAAGAAGTGCACCACCACATCAATACGGTCAACCAAATCGGAGGTCAGTTCACGAAATGTCACACGTTTGTGGTATGGCAGTTTGTTCACAAGTTGCAGCACCACATTTGCCACCGTAATTTTGATCGGGCTGACATGGGAAAGGTCAACCCTCTCAACCGGCGTTGGTTCAATGGCCCGTCCATAGGCGGCTCTCAAATCTTGGAGGGTGGTGTTGTGCAACAAATCGGGTGCAAGGCCGATGAAATGATCTTCCACCGGGCCAACACTACGAGGGTAAGACCTAGCAGCGACCTCGGCGAGTTGACGCAATACCAGCGCCGCGTCTTTGAAGACCTTGCACTCCACGAGCCGCGCCAGCAACAGATCGCGTTCTTCCCATAGCCCTAGCTCATCGTCTAGGGCGACTTCACGCTCTTCGGGCAGCAAACGCCGAGTCTTCAACTCCACGAGGGTGGCGGCTATCAACAGAAACTCGGTGGCCACATCCAAGTCAAGTTTTTGCATAGTCTCTATCTGCTGCAAATACGAATCGACTATCTGGCTCAAGTTGATGTCATAAAGTTCGACTTGCTGTTTCAAGATTAGGTGCAGCAACAAATCGAAGGGCCCCTCAAACACAGGGGTCTGAACCTCATACGACATATCTTGAATCTTAGGAGCGGAGCCAGCGGAAAGGCAGTTCTTCTGCGAACTAGGGAGCGAATATCAACAGCGCGGTTACAGACAGCTATGCTTATGTGCGCTTCGCTATGATCAACAAACTAGGCGTAAGCAACTCGTGGTCAATCTTCGCTGTTGATTCGGAACTCAACCGATGAACCCGTGCCACCACGGGCCGCGAAGGCTTCAGGCAAAGCCGTGAACGCAACCAACGCCAGCCCTGCGATCACACCTGCCCCGAGCACGAAACCGATACCGCCAGCAGGTTGATCCGCCATGACCTGCGCTGGTGTGCGCCCTAGCGAGGCAACAAACGACACCGCTGCAAAAAGCGCATTGCCAAGCACATGAATCCAAGACGGCGGCGCGTCGGCACGACCGAAGCATCCACACGACCTCGCCCCAGTAGCCAACGCCCTTCCAACCACCCCAATGAATCCGACATAGAAAATACCTATCACGGCCGCCCAAAGGGGTCCACCGAACACCAATGCCGACACACCCACGGCGGTTTCAACAACGCCGATAACCACCACCGCTGCCGCCACCTTCGGCAACTTGAACGACGCCAACAACTCCGCGGTTGGCAAAGGCTTGAATATCTTGGCCAATCCCGCAACAATCAAGAGCAGCGCCGCAGAAACATGCAGCACAACAACGAAGTCCATCACCGAAATAATAACCTTCCCGGCTATCAATGAAAACAAGTATTCAAACCTGCCACCTCAACCCAGAACAGCAACAAAACTAACGATCGTGACCACTAGCCGGGTGGCGCGAAAGGGTCAGTGATCATCGGAAAAGAAGATCGTCGCAATGTTGCTCAACGGGGAGCCTGCTAGAAATTGCTAGTCGTTGTCGCTTTGGTGGAGGATCCTTGCTAACTCGGGGGGGGTTACCCATGTTGCTTGGTTTTGATGATGCTCTTTGACCCAAGCAATTGTGCGGCGGTCGCTTTGCGCACGGCGCAACAACTCCGCACCTAGTTCAGGGTGGCTCAGGTAACGCCCTAGCCGGCCACGAAAACGGTCGCGCTCGCTCCAGCGCCGAACCGTAGCCGGCCCACACACCTTAACCACGACCGTTGCAGCAACCCGACCCCAAATACCTAGACCAGACTCGACCTTGCCGATATCGTGAAGCAAAGCCGCAACCAACACCCAGCTAACGTCATCGTCATCAGCAAATCCCGCCGACCGCTTGGCCAATTCACTTTCAACTTGGCGCGCAACTTGTACTGCGTGACGGCGGTCGGCGAGAGGTTGACGCTGCCACAACTCAAACTCTTGAACCGATAACACCTCGGCCACCCAAACACAATCCGCTTCAGCAAGCGAAGCAGCGCTCCACGACCCAAAGAATCGTCGCGCCAAATGCCCCCACTCCGCAATCGAATCACCGCGAATCACAAGGTCGCCCGAGGATGCGCCGAACGATAAACGCTCAACAAGCGTTCATTCGCTACCTTCGTGTAAACCTGAGTTGTGGAAATCGAAGCATGCCCCAACAACTCTTGAACAGTGCGAATATCAGCACCGTTATTCAACATGTGGGTCGCAAAACAATGACGCAAAACGTGTGGCGTTAGCTTGCCTCCAAGCCCCGCAACCGAACCGTAACGGCAAACGATTGACCAAATCGACTGCCTTGAAAGTCGCGAACCCCGATGGTTCAAAAAAACCGCTTCAGCATCACTGCGCCGAGCCCAACGCTTCGGTTCCATCTGCCCACGCCCCTGCGGTTCAAACCACGCTCGCAACGCCGCCGCCGCTTGTCTACCCAACGGCACAATCCGCTCCACGTTTCCCTTCCCTAGCAAACGCGCCAAACCGTCGTGCAGGTCAAGGTCACCCAACGACAACCCCGCCAACTCCCCAACCCGAGCCCCCGTACCATACAAAGCCTCCAAAATAGCACGATCACGGCGGGCCACATGATCGTCACCAAGCACAGCATCTAGCACCGCCAGCACCTCACTTTCGCTGAGGGCTTTCGGTAAACCTCGTGGCACCCTCGGTATCTCCACATGAACGGTGGGGTCATCAAACCGCATTTCCTCAGCCACCATAAAACGATGCAAACCACGCACCGCAACCAAGTTGCGGGTCACCGAAGCCGCAGCCAAGCCAACAGACTGGAGAACCTTCAAGAACTCCACAATGTCTTCAGCAGAAGCCTCCTGTGGTGTGACCTTCACTTGCATGAGATGTTCTTGGTAGCGCAGCAAATCGCTTCTGTAACTCGCAATCGTCTTCGCAGAGCGGCCCTTTTCAATCGCCAGCCAAGCAAGAAAGTCGTCAATACTATGGTGACGCTCCATCGTTCAGCGCCCCCAATGGCGCAGCACCACCCACAGACCGATCACCGCGCAACCGCCTCCATAGCCGCATCCACAGCGACACGCTCAAAGGTAATATGCTGATCTTTTGGCCGTGGCCCGATGGGCGAGAATTCAGTCACGGTTGGGAAAGTTGGTTGGCTCAACCTCTAACAGTTGCGGATTGCGACCGGTGGCACGCTCCAACGCAGCTGCAACGAACTCACGGAACAGTGGAGCCGGACGATCTGGACGGCTCTTAAATTCGGGGTGGGCTTGAGTGCCAACCCAAAACGGGTGATTTTCCAATTCGATGAACTCCACAAGGCGGCCGTCGGGTGATTCTCCGCTCAAGATAAGGCCACTTTGCGCGAAACGCGAGCGGTATTTCGGGTTGAATTCATAACGATGTCGATGCCGTTCTGAGACCACTTTTTCACCGTAAGCCAGCGCAACTTTAGAACCCGATTTGAGTTGTGCGACATAAGCACCGAGGCGCATAGTGCCACCCATATCAGTCACATCTCGTTGACTATCCATCAAGTCAATAACGGGGTGCGGGGTACGAGCATCAAACTCGGTAGAGTTTGCCGCAGCAAGTTTCAATACATTACGAGCATACTCAATGGTCATCACCTGCATCCCCAAACACAAACCAAGACACGGTACAAAATGTTCACGTGCGAAGGTTGCCGCAGCAATCTTGCCTTCAATGCCCCGTTCACCAAAACCCCCCGGAATCACCACGCCATCAAGGTCACGCAAACGACCAGCAGCCAACAGACCCTTAACTTCTTCGGCTTGTATCCATTCAAGATCAACGACCGCACCTTGTTGAATACCCGCATGTTTGAGCGCCTCCACCACCGAGAGATAAGCATCAGGCAAGCTCACATATTTCCCAACGACTCCAATCCGCAAGGCAAACGAAGCCTCACGTACCCTCCCCACAAGCTGCCGCCAAGGTTGCAAATCGATGGCACGCTCAGAAAATCCCAAAAGTTCACACACATGCTGATCAAAACCCTCATCATG
Source organism: Acidimicrobiia bacterium (assembly GCA_024421095.1). Lineage (GTDB taxonomy): Bacteria > Actinomycetota > Acidimicrobiia > Acidimicrobiales > Aldehydirespiratoraceae > VXYK01. The sequence continues at coordinate 1,290 of JAHQYM010000104.1, read as the reverse complement.
GAGCACTAAAGGCAATTCATACAAACTCTCAGCATCAGCAACGTTGACAACCCCAGAAATCTCCACATCACACAAACTCGAAATTTTGCGCCGCAACTCCAAACTAATTGGGTCATCGGAACGGCACACAATTGCATCTGGTTGAATGCCACGGCTGCGTAGTTCAGTAACCGAATGTTGAGTAGGTTTAGTTTTTTGCTCAGCCGAAGGGCCAATGAAGGGCACCAGAGTCACATGCAAATAAAACACGTTGTTGCGTCCCACATCCAAACGGAACTGCCGCACCGCTTCAAGAAAAGGCAATATCTCAATGTCGCCAACCGTGCCACCAACTTCTGTTATCACCACATCGACGTCATCGCTAGCAAGCCTAGATATCCGTCTCTTGATCTCATCGGTGATATGCGGGATGACCTGCACCGTACGACCCAAATAGTCACCACGCCGTTCAGCAGCAATCACCGCCGAATAAATCGACCCAGATGTGCAATTCGAATCTTTAGTCAGGTTTTCGTCGATGAAACGCTCGTAGTGCCCAAGGTCTAGGTCAGTTTCACCGCCGTCATCAGTCACAAACACCTCGCCGTGCTCAAATGGGTTCATCGTGCCGGGATCGATGTTGATGTAGGGATCAAGTTTCTGCATCGTGACCCGCAACCCCCGCGCCTTCAGCAAACGGCCAAGCGAACTTCCGGTTAGCCCCTTGCCAAGGCCACTGACCACGCCGCCGGTTACGAAAATGTGTTTCGTCATCGGACACTCAACTTAGCACCCTGAGACCAAAAGGCCACAAGCACGCACCGATCTCGCGCCCGAAGACCACAATCGACACCAACCTTTCGGTGGATTTCCTCGACCACCACCGAGCCCGATCTCGCGCCCGAAGACCACAAGCAACACCAACAGTTCCAGCAATCTCACCGACCACAACCAAGCCCTATCTTGCGCCCGAAGACCACAATCGACACCAACCTTTCGGTGGATTTCCTCGACCACCACCGAGCCCTATCTCGCGCCCATACGCTGTGTTTGGTCACTTGCGAGCGCGGCGAACCACAAGAAAACGACGCAAAGACCATCCAATCGCTGTCAACACCGAACACACACCTATCGCTGCTGTCGCCAAAGCGAGTTCCTGACGGCGCCGAGTTGGCACCCAATCAAGCGGACCCGACTTATGCGAAACCACCCAAGCCTCCTCATTGCTGTAACTCGGGCACCAACCAAGCGCACGCAAACGGTCGTTCGCTATCACCCAAGAATGCGTCGCGTAAGGCAAGACACCGGGCG
>JAHQYM010000103.1 GCA_024421095.1 Acidimicrobiia bacterium | reverse complement strand
CGAACTTGGAACGATCCAGGCCTCCTGACGCGCCGAGACCTTCAATGTTGGGCCAGAAAGTCCCGTCGTCGTAGCAGCGGGCACCGTTAGCCACAAGGAACACAACGACGGATGCGGAGTAGCGGCCGGCCCAGAAATTGCCCGAAGCGTTCACTCGGCTGTACACTTGTTCCGCCATTTCGTATGCGGAACCGTCCGGCGAAAGGTCCAGTTCTCCTACGAGCCGTTTACCTTGCAGCATCTGCCGCAACCGGCGTTCGGTTTCCAACGGCCGTTCGGCGGGTGCGGCGAGGTCCTTGGCGCGTTTTGCGGTGTTGTGGTCCTGTGCGGGTTCCAGACTCACAACGGACGGGACCTGTCATAACACAGGAGGCACCACGAATCGAGGCGGGCTGATTCTTCTTGGCGGTGTTGACAGTTCATGTCGGTTATCCCTGCTGTAGTGTGCAGTCACGACGAACATTACCATATTGATGACGGCATGCCGGTGACCGCCCGATTGTTGAACGAGTCTGCCGCGCAGAGCGCTTGTTGTGGGACCTGCGTTTGGCTAGACGTCAACCGGCCGGATGGAACACTACACGGCTAGGAGACACAGATGGAGACCTGTGGAGCAGATTGAAACGTTACTTGGATGGCGCGTTGTTGGCTGGGGTGATTACGACCAAATTTGTCGGGGGTTGGGTTTCGGCATCGGGGAGGACGGTTACGTTTCGGCTGCGACCTACCACTTGAGCTAACAGGCGTGTACCGTCGGGGGTCACTGCTATTCCCTTGGCCCGCAAGGTTGATGGTGGCAAATCCGAAACCATGGATTCGAAATCTTCTGCGGGGATCGGTTGTGGAACCTTGACGGTCCGCACCTCGTGTACATCGAAAAGTTGGGGCGCACCCACATCGGCAATACCACCCGTTCGGCGTGTCGCTAAGCCGAGAAAAGATGCGGTAGAGACCACCGCCTCGCTGTCCAAAGTTGGTGCATCGGGGGCGAAACCCTGCAGCAACGATCGGGTTCGCGCCGTAGCATCAGGTGTGGCGAGGTCTAGTTTGGTGACAACAAACAAGTCCGCGGCCCGTAATTGGCACTTGACGAAATCCGAGGTAAGAGGATCAACGATACGCTCAGCGAATTGGTCGGCATCCACCAATACCACAACCCCATCAAGGATGAAACCCGGTGATGATGCCCAAGGGATAACTCGAGCCGGGTCAGCAACCCCACTCAACTCCACGATCACATGGTCGGGTGCGGTGTCTCTATCGCGTAACCCTTCGAATGCCTCAACCAAACCTCCAGCGAGGCTGCAGCAGACGCAACCATCGGTTAGTTCAATCGTGTCGCCGTGTTTGCGGCGCACCAACGAGGCATCCACGTTCACCTCGCCAACATCATTCACCAGCACTGCGATTGGACGGTCAGTCGTCGCCAACAACTCGTTGATCACGGTGGTTTTTCCAGCACCCAAATAGCCACCAAGCAAGGTGACAGGAACCCGCCGACCATCCCAAGGGGCGAGCAAATCCAAGTCGTACATATCCAAATCAGGCATATCAAGTTCCGGCACAGCGACATCGGACATATCCACTCAATTGTAGGCGAGGCTTCGTGAGTATCGGAACGCTTTGCACACCTATACTCGCGGCGGTTCGTGAAGAACCTCCGTTGCGTAGTAGGTTCAATATCAAATGAGGCGCAAACCCCGACCAGCCGACCGCAAGTCCATATCTCGAATCCCGCCCTCACGCATCGGTCGGGCCGAACCCCGGTGCCCTTCATGTGGACAAGAAATAACACCCCAACACCGAGGCAATGCGCCGTATCCAGTCCCGCACGACAGTGTGCAAGTTGTGGCTTCCACCAAACCGAGCAATGCGACAACAGTAAAATGGATTACTGCCGCAGTGTTCTTGGCCTTGGTGCTAGTTGGAGTTTTTGTTTGGCGCGCCGACATACCACCAACGGATCAACCCCAAGGTGCCAATACAGAAAATGGTGCCAACCAATCGCAAACTCCGCAACCGCAACCGCAAACCCCGCAACCGCAAACCCCGCAACCGCAACCGCAAACCCCGCAACCGCAAACCCCTCAATCGCAAGCCCCGCAACCGCAAACTCCGCAACCGCCATCACAAACCCCGCTACCGCAACCACAAGCCCCGCTACCGCAGTCACAAAGCCCTCAACTGCAACCGCAGACCCCTGAACCACAAACGAGTCAAACACTGCTGGATCAATCTCTGCCTCTTGACCAACGAGCACAAATCGACCCTCAAACACGGGCGAAGCAGCAGGCACAAACCGAAGCACAAGCACTGCTCGGCCCATATCAAGTCGTTTACCTCACCGAAGGAGGAATAGCGATTGTTGATCCCAAGGCCCTAGACGACACAGTCACAATCGCCCAACCGATTTACGCGGGCATGAACGATCTGTTCGCGGGTTTCGGAACCTACGCAATGTTTGACCCCAATGGCGAAACATACGGTTTCAGACTTGTTGAGGACGATGCCGCTCCCATCATCTACCGGCTTTCTTCACGGGGCCAGGTCATTGTGGGAGCAGACAAGAGCATCGCCTTGGCCTTCAAATCCAGTAACAAACCACCGATCATTTACGTTGGCAATCTTTCAGGAGTGTTCCTTACGAAAGTTGATGTACCTCCAGGATCTAGGCTCATTGAGGTGCCGTACCTTGGAGTGTTGGCGGTGACCTCGATGGGTGAGACATTGGTCACCACTCAAAGTGGCTTCACAACGTTTTCTGACTGGCCGTTGCTAGCCGCCAACGTCACACATCATGTGGAGGTTCGTTGCGTTGATTCGGTAAACTGCCAAATCGTGCTGGTTGATCGCGTAACGGGCGCCGAAAGCGATCTGCCAGCCGTGCTCGGTAGTACGCTCGGCAGGTTGGCGATTGCGCCTAACGGCCAGTATCTCCTGTTCACCAAAGAAAACGTATCCACGCTCGGCACGAACCTGCTCTATGACGTGGCCAACGCCGAATTGATTGAACTTGCCGCTGAGGTGAATGGTGTGGTGGCTTGGGCACCTGATTCATCGGTAGCCGTGTGGTTCGACCGGTCAACCGAGAAACCGCAACTTTGGGTTCTCAACACGGACACCACCGCAGCAACTTCGCTTGACTTAGCCTCGATCGGCGCTCCACCACGAACTGGCGAATCTTTACTGTTGTTGCCGTAGCAGCTATTGTTACCGTAGCATCGGTGGGGCAGTCGTTGCCCTTGGAGAGATTCAGATGCCGATTATTCATGCCAGTCCACTGCCCGATGTGGAGATTCCGAATGTGTCCATCACAGAGTTGGTGATGCGCCACGCGCAGCGCATCGGTGACCGTTTGGCGATTACCGACAACGGCTCTGCAAGTTACACATTCGCCGAACTGAACTCCGCGATTCACTCTCTAGCTGGGGGGTTGGCGGCCCGAGGCTTCGGTATCGGCGATGTGCTCGGAATTATGGCACCCAACATTCCAGAATATGCGGTGGTTTTTCATGCGGTTGGTGTGGCCGGTGGCACTGTAACCACCATCAACCCTACTTATGGCGTGGCCGAGGTCCGTTTCCAACTCCAAGATTCTAATGCGTCGCTGCTCGTGACGGTACCGATGTTTGCGGAGGTGGCTCGCGCCGCGCTAGAAGGCACCTCCGTGACTGAGGTGTTTGTTTTGGGTGACGAGGCCACTCCGTTGGCTTCGTTGCTGGCCGAACCAATAGAGCAAGTTGAGTTAGACTGCCGTGAGCATGTGATCGTTTTGCCGTATTCCTCTGGCACTACTGGGTTTCCCAAAGGTGTGATGTTGACGCACCGTAACCTCGTGGCCAACGTCTGCCAAATGGAGCATGTGCTTGAATATGACGAAGACGAGATTGGCTTAGCTGTCTTACCGTTCTTTCATATTTATGGGATGCAGGTGCTGATGAACGGACTGTTGGCCAACGGAATGACGGTCGTGACGATGCCCCGCTTCGATCTGGAAACTGCGTTGCAGCTCATTGAGAAACTGCGCATCACGCGTTTCTTTGCGGTTCCGCCGATGGTGTTGGCGTTGGCTAAATCTCCGTTAGTGGAAAACTACGACCTTTCGAGCCTCAAGCAAGTATTTTCGGGTGCGGCTCCGCTTGGGGGAGACCTGGCAGACGAAGCTGCGAAACGCATTGGTTGCGAAATCGTGCAGGGTTACGGGATGACTGAACTCAGTCCCGTCACTCACGCCACCCCACAAGGACAGTACCGCCCGGGAACGAGTGGCAAGGCAGTATCCAATACTGAATGTCGCATTGTCGACCCCGACTCCGGTGAAGATCAAGATGTGGGCGGGCGAGGCGAGCTTTGGGTGCGTGGCCCGATGGTCATGAAGGGTTACCTCAACAATCCTGGAGCTACTGCGGCCACGATTGACGAAGATGGTTGGCTGCACACCGGAGATGTGGCAGTTCTGGACGAGGCGGGGCATTACTCGATAGTCGACCGCATCAAAGAGCTGATCAAATACAAAGGGTTTCAGGTCCCCCCAGCAGAACTCGAAGCCGTGCTCATAACGCATCCAAATATTGTTGATGTGGCCGTAGTCGGAATTGCCGATGACGAAGCTGGCGAGTTGCCCAAAGCGTTCGTGGTTTGTGCGCCCGGATCCACAGTCACGCTTGAAGATGCTCAAACTCTGGTTGCACAACACCTCGTGAGTTACAAGCAGGTTCGCGCCCTTGAGGTGATCGAGTCGATACCGAAAAGCGCATCTGGCAAGATTCTGCGCCGCGAACTCCGGGATCGTAGCTAAATCTTCAGGTATCGATAGCTATGTCACTCGACTCTTTGCTGGCGCAACGGGGCTTCCTCATCGCCGATGGCGGTATGGGCACCGAACTGTTCGCCCGAGGTTTACAAGCTGGCGATGCGCCCGAACGCATGAACCTTGACGCGCCCGCAAAGGTGCAAGAAGTCCATCAAACCTATGTTGATGTTGGCTCCGATATTTTCTTGACGAATTCCTTTGGCTGTACTCGCTTGCGTTTGGCTTTACACAAACTTGATGATCGTGTTGTGGAGTTGAACGAAGCGGCTGGCCGGGTCGGTCGCACGGTTGCCGATAAGGCACAACGTGAGGTGTTGGTGGCTGGTTCGATGGGGCCGACCGGTGAATTGATTGCTCCTTTGGGGGGACTCGAGTTTGTTGATGCGGTGAGTGCCTTCACCGAACAAGCGACAGGTCTTTGGCGTGGCGGGGTAGATATCATTTGGATTGAAACGATGAGTTCGTTGCATGAAGTTGAAGCGGCCGTGCTAGGCACACGTCAGGTTTGTGATTTACCCGTGGCTGTGACTCTGAGTTTCGACACGGCCGGTCGAACCATGATGGGTGTTACCGGCACCGAGGCGGCTGAGAAGCTCAACGATCTTGGCGTTGCGGCCATGGGCGCGAACTGCGGCAATAATCTCGTCGACACGGAAACCGCCTTAGTCGAGATGCAAGCAGTGAGTAATGTGGCGGTCATCTCAAAAGCGAATGCTGGCATACCGCAATGGCATGGTAGCGAATTGCGTTATAGCGGAACACCAGAGGTGATGGCCGCGCACGCCGCGCGGATGCGCCGAAGCGGCGTGGTGATTATCGGCGGTTGCTGTGGCAACACTCCGGCACATCTGGCTTTAGTTCGTAGTGTGTTGGATGGCCAAGTTGCGGTACCAGAAGTGAGAGCTGTGGATGTCGATACGGAGTTGCCCGCTTCAACTAATGCGCACAAGAGCCGCAGCGAACGCCGCGAGCGGCGGGGGCGGCGCCGTCGTTAACTCAGACTTTTTTGTTGCAAGGGGTGGAAACGACGGAAGTCTCTTTAGGCTGTGTCTGCGGTGTTCACGTTGAACATCGCTGTAATGGAAAGGAATGCCCAAATGCCAACGGGCACAGTGAAATTTTTTAACAACGAGAAAGGCTACGGATTCATTTCCCGCCAAGACGGCGAGGATGTGTTCGTACATTTCTCCAACATCGATGGATCAGGGTTTCGGACTCTCGAAGAAGGCCAAAAGGTTGATTTCGAGATCGGCCCGGGTCGCAAGGGTGACGAAGCCCTTTCAGTTCGAGTGGTCTGAATACTCCCCAAACTAACTACAACAACAAAACAGCAGTCCGCTTCAGAACGTTTCCGACTTTGCTCTGCGGGTCGGGACGTTCTTCGGCGCGCCCTCGGCTAAGGTAATAGTTTTCTGCAGCAGGGAGCAACCTGAACTATGCACCACCATGATCTTCTTCTAGTTCAAAGCCTAGACACTGAAGTTGAACAGCTAATGCATAAACATCGGTCGCTCTCTGAGCGCGACCAGTTGGCGCGCGCCCAAGCTGAGCTGCAACGTTTCACCGTCCAGTTAGACGAAAAACAACTCACACATCGGGAGTTGTCATCTCGTCAGAAGCGTTACGAAGACGAAGCGCAGATCGTCGCGGCAAGAATCAAACGTAACGAAGAGAGACTATATAGCGGCGAAGTAAAAGGCGTACGAGATTTGCAAGCGTTGCAAGAAGAGATCTGGGCGTTACGTACCCGCCAAAGCGATTTTGAGGACGAGGCGCTAGTTGCTATGGAAGAACTTGAAACACTGGGTTCTGAACTGCAGAAGTTCCGCTCCGAGGCCGACCTGTTTGAGGCCCGAATCCAAAAGTTAGCTTCCGCAATTGCTGCCGTCGAGGCCGAAATTGATGCCCGACTTGAAACTATCCGCATGAAACGGGCGGAGGTATGCGCTTCCCTCGACACAGCTTTACTTACCGAATACGACCATTTGCGGCCCTTGTTTGGCCCGGCGACGGTGGTGCGTTTTGATGCCGGCAAGTGCGTTGGTTGCCCTTCCATGATGCCGGCAATGGAAGTGGATCGCTTGAAACGCTCTTCTGATTCGGTTTCATCTTGTGACGAGTGCGGCCGTATCGTGCTGCTCTGACGTGTTCTTTTTCTTTGTTGCGGCGGCGGTGATTGGCGTGTTGCTGGTCTTCGACAGCGCTTCGGTTGACTATCGCTTTGTTGCTCTCGGTTCGTTGTTGCCACTGCTTGAAGCGCTGAGTGGCCGTCCGTTGGTTTTGCACACGCTTTTGGGTTCGGTGAGTTTGTTGACTCTTGCGATGGCCTTTACGGTGCGGCGACGCGTGCTGCGGCGGCGTGTCTTGGGAATACCCATCGGCACGTTTGTTTTTCTGATCTTTTCGGGTGCGTGGACACGAACCGATTTGTTTTGGTGGCCGGTCACTGGGTTGGACGGAATTGCTTCAGCCCCGTTGCCCGAGTTTGACCGTCCCCTAGCGGTGTTGGTGTTGCTTGAGCTAGTCGGGATAGGGGGGATGGTGTGGTTGATCCATCGTTTTGCGCTCACGCAACCAGAAAACCTGCGCCAACTGCTTGCCACTGGTCGTTTACCAAAAACGAAACGCCGCTAACCGGAACTTGCGATGACAAGGAGTTGGCCTATAGGCGGGATTCTGTCTGAGAACCGAACTGTTTTGATTAGTTCTGTGGATGGCCATCCATCTATGCGGCCTACCCGGGAGTGTCTGCGAGCGGGACGCTCTCTCCCTGCATGGCCTTGCTCCAGGTGGGGTTTACCTAGCCATCCCGGTCGCCCAAGATGCTGGTGCGCTCTTACCGCACCTTTTCACCCTTACCGAACACGGCACAAGGAACCCGTGTTCGGCGGTTTGTTTTCTGTGGCACTTTCCTTCGAGTCGCCTCGACTGGCGCGAGCCAGCACCTT
>JAHQYM010000009.1 GCA_024421095.1 Acidimicrobiia bacterium | reverse complement strand
CCGGATCAATCAACTTAGAACAAGTGGTGATTGGTGGGCATTCAGCGGGTGGTACGGTGGCTTTGCACAACAGCGACCCAGCATGGGTTCCTGGCTTGCAAGGAACCTTCACCTACGCTGCACACACAATGGTTGCGTCTGCTTTGGGCCACGCTGAACAAACAGTGTTGCCGGTGCCGGCGAAAGTGCCGTTGATGTTGCTTGCGGGCACCCAAGACCAAGTAATCGCAGTTAGCCGCAGCCGCTACCGAAACTCTGCTGATCTAGGTATCCATAATCCAATCAAACAAACCTTCAATGAGGCACTCAACCGCAACCGCAACGATTCTTGGTTTGTGGAACTACGTGACCTTGGGCACTTTGCGATTTGTTCGCCACTAGATGACACCAGCGGCCGATCATTCCTTGAGGGAACCACTGCTACAACAAGCCCCGCGAGTCGTGAGTTTCTCGGCGACCTAATTTCGGCTTTTGTGGCCACAGTATTGAAACGCCAAGCAGTCGACCAACTTGAAAGATTAGTCCAAAATGTGCTAGTAACACGATACACGCGACGCTGAATATCATGATTAATGATCAACAGGTCATCATGCAAACAAGTACCAAACTAAGGAACATATATGAACAAACATATTGTAATCACTGGAAGCACCAAAGGGATCGGCAATGGTTTAGCGCGGCAGTTCCTGAAACGAGAATGCAAGGTAGCAATCAATGGCCGGTCGGCTGAGAAAGTTGAAAAGGTAGTAAACCAGTTGGCGCAGTCTTACGGCGAATCCAAAGTATGCGGTTTCGCGTGCGACATCACCAGTCCAAACAACCTCCAGCAACTCTGGGATCACGCTACCAACAACTTTGGAGGTGTTGATGTCTGGATAAACAACGCTGGGGTCAGCATCGCTCGCAAACCTCTTTGGCAACAAGATGCGGTTGAACTCGCGGGGTTAGTGAACACCAACCTAACTGGATCAATCTTGGGTAGCAAAGTCGCTATTACCAACATGCTGCAACAAGGTCACGGGCAACTCTGGAACACCGAAGGCTTTGGTTCCGACGGCGCAACTCAACCAGGTATGGCTGCTTATGGAGCTAGCAAGAGAGCCGTGCGTTACCTACAAAAGGCCCTGTTGAAAGACACCGCCGACACGCCCATTCAGGTGTGTGTCGTCTCACCAGGGATCGTCGTTACCGACCTGTTGATAGGCGACTATGACCTCAGTTCCGAAGAGTGGGAAAAGTCAAAGAAGTTCTTCAATATCCTCGGTGACCATGTGCATACCGTCACCCCGTGGTTAGCCGACCATATTCTCACCACCGATAAAACAGGAACCAGAGTAGCTTGGCTCACCCGGCGCAAAGCAGCCGCTAGGTTTATGACCGCAGGAATCAAAAAACGTGACCTGTTCAGCGACTTCGTGTTCTAGCAAACTCAGTGAAAAAACTGGCGCTCGTTAGTAAACAACATCGCCAGACCACGCTCGTCTGCCGTGGCAATTATTTCAGCATCATTGACAGACCCGCCGGGTTGTACCACAACCCCTACACCCGCATCCGCAGCAATGTGAATACCGTCAGCAAACGGGTAAAACGCATCACTCGCACACGCACCACCCCGAGCCCGGCCCGCCGCCTTGCGCGCCGCCAACTCAGCAGCTTCAACCCGGTTCTGCTGACCAGCGCCAACCCCCCAAGCCACGCCACCTTGCGCCAACACCACCGCGTTCGACTTGACATGCGCGCAAACCCGCCACGCCAAAACAGCATCAGTCAACTCAGAAGCAGTCAGTTGGCGCGCCGAAACCGTTTGCCAACTCGACGGCAGCGAATCGAACCGCGGAGATTGCTGAACCAAGAAACCGTCAGAGATCTGACGCAAACTGAGCTCCGAACCCACACCTTGCCCACGCCGATCTTGCGGTTCCGGCTCTACAAACCGCAACACACGGGTAGCGCGGCGCTTCGCAACTAAACGATCAACCACGCCAGCGGCATACCCCGGTGCCACAATCACATCTGCTTGCGGTGCATGCTCAATGGCAGCAACCGTAGCGTCATCCACCACCTGATTCAAGGCAACGATCCCGCCAAACGCACTACGCCGATCGCACTCAACCGCACGCTCATAAGCACTCGCCAAACTAGACGAAATTGCGGCACCACAAGGGTTCGCATGCTTCACAATCACAGCCGCGCAACTGTCGGCACCACCGCCGGCACCACCCCCGACACAACTGTCGGCACCACCGACACCACCGCCGGCACCACCGACACCACCGCCGGCACCACCGCTGGCACAACTGTCGGCACCACCGCTGGCACCACCCCCGATATCATCCAAATCACCCAATTCTTGTACCAAACGCCACGCCGCATCAGCATCAACAATATTTAGATAACTCAACGCCGCACCCGACAACTGTTCAACCCGATCCCACAAGCTCACCCGCCCCATCGCTCGGTAGCGGGCTCCACTTTGATGCGGGTTCTCGCCATAACGAAGCACCTCAGCACGTTCAAGCGCCAGATGAAGCGTGGGCCGAAGTGGTGTTGGTGCAGGATCGCTGCTGTCAAACCAACCAACAATCGCCGCATCATAAGCAGCGGTATGAGCAAACGCAGCCCGAGCTAAACGCTGCCGAGTTGCCGCCGACAAACCTGAACGGCCAGAACCCACATGACTCAGGTCCGTATCTTGAGAAGCCTCTCGAAGTTCCGTCAAAATCGGCGTGTAATCCCCAGGATTCGTCACCACGCCCACGTAAGCATGGTTCTTGGCCGCGGCGCGCAGTAAAGCCGGCCCGCCGATATCGATCATCTCAACACTCGGCTCGGATGCGAACGGGTAAAGGTTGCACACGACCAAATCAATGCACTCAATGTTGTGGGTCTCAAGATCGCGGCGATGCTCAGGGTCACCTCGATCAGCGAGAATCCCACCATGAATACGGGGATGCAAAGTGGCCACACGATGACCCAAGATGATCGGAATCCCGGTGTAGTCCGCAACATCTGTGACCGGCACACCCGCTGCGGAAAGCACCTGTGCAGTACCACCACTCGAAAGTAGACACCAACCAAGCTCAGACAACCCACGAGCCAACTCCACGATCCCCGACTTGTCAAAAACAGACAACAACGCAGTCGGTTGACCCAACAGTGCAGTCGGTTGATCCGCCTTGTTCAAGGCATGGTTAGACATAGCAGATCACAAGTCGGCCACGATGCTGGCCATGTGTTCACCCGCTTCCGTTGGGTTCAACCCCACCTGAACGCCAGCGTCACGCAACGCCTCAATCTTGGCCGCAGCCGTACCTCGACCACCCGAAACAATCGCGCCCGCATGACCCATCTTCTTGCCGGGCGGGGCAGTCACCCCAGCAATATAGCCAGCCACTGGTTTGCTCATGTGCGACTTGATGAACTCGGCGGCCTGCTCCTCAGCCGAACCACCAATCTCACCAATCAACATCACCGCCTCGGTCTCAGGATCGTTTTCAAAAGCACGCAAACAATCAATAAACGAAGTACCAGGAACTGGATCTCCGCCGATACCCACGCAAGTTGTCACCCCAATATCTTTCGTTTTTAGTTCATAAAGCGCCTGATAAGTCAAAGTGCCTGACCGGCTGACAATCCCCACCGGGCCACCCGCTTTAGCGATATGTCCCGCGGTAATGCCAATGTTGCATTTTCCGGGGCTGATCACGCCTGGACAGTTGGGGCCAAGCAGCAGAACATCAGGATAGTGGCGTTTTAGTGCATTAAAGAGATACAACTCATCATGGGCTGGCACACCCTCGGTGATCGCCACAATGAATTTGACTCCACCCTGCGCAGCCTCCATAACCGCATCTCGCACCGCTGGGGCGGGAACAAAAATACAACTCGCATCGGCACCCGTGGCTTCAACTGCCGCTGCCGCATCGGCAAAAATCGGCACGCCGTCAACATTACTACCGGCCTTTTTGGGGTTCGTGCCCGCCACAACTTGCGTGCCGTAATCACGGTTGAGCAAACCGTAGTAACGGCCTTGCGACCCGGTTAGACCCTGATAAAGGACTCTCGTTTGTTCATCAACGAAAATGCTCATCGCTACTGCCTTTCAGCTTGCCAACTCAACCACACGCCGAGCCGCGTCAAGCATCGTTGGTTGCATCAGTAACGCTTCGCTCAGATGCGGTTCCAAAATCGCCCGGCCCTGTGCCGCGTTGGTGCCGTCTAATCGAACCACAATCGGGGAATCAATCTGCACCCGACCCACCGCCTCAACAATGCCGTTAGCTATCTCCTCACCACGAGTGATCCCCCCGAAAATGTTGATAAAAATAGCTTTCACGGCTGGATCATTATTGATGACCTGCAAAGCTGTGGCCATCACCTCGGCGTTCGCCCCACCGCCAATGTCTAGGAAATTGGCCGGCGAGCCGCCCACCTGATTCACCACATCCACAGTGCTCATCGCCAATCCCGCACCGTTGGCAATCACACCGACCGAACCATCAAGACCCACATATTGCAAACCCTTAGCATGCGCGGTTTGCTCACGCTCATCACGAGGTTGAGTGGCATCATATTGACGATACTGCGGGTGACGGAACTCGCTGTTGGCATCAAGAGTCACTTTGGCATCAAGCACCTGCACCAGACCGCTTTTCGTCAGCACCAACGGGTTCACCTCCACCAGGTCGGCATCACCTTCGGTATAGGCGCGGTAGAGCTTCCGCAGCAAAGCGACCGTCCCCTCAGCGGCTGCGGCCGGTATGTTCGCCGCGGTCACCCACTTTCTGCATTCCGCTTCGCGAAGCCCGTCCAACGGGTCGACCCAGATCCTTGCGATTGCAGTTGGGTTGGTGGCGGCCACGGTTTCGATCTCCACACCACCCTGCGCAGAGAGCATACCTAGATGCTTCTTGGCGGAACGGTCGAGTGTGAAACTCGCATAGTATTCTTCGGCGATCTCGGCAGCTTTCTCAATCCAGAGCCGCTCCACCACATGGCCAGAAATGTCCAGCCCCAAAATATTGCTTGCGTGCAGATGCACCTCAGCTTGGTTTGCGGCGAACTTGATGCCGCCCGCTTTGCCTCGCCCTCCAGTGTGAACCTGAGCCTTCACCATTACTGGAGTGCCTATCCTGCTCGCTGCTTCAAGCGCCTCTTCTGCCGTGAAGGCGACCTCGCCAGCCGACACCGGGATTCCGTAGCTAGTAAAAAACTCCTTCCCTTGATGCTCGAAAAGATCCACTGAACCTCCAAAATCGCACGACCATGCGCCAACAAGCGCGTAGGTAACACTAAGTGATACTAGGGGGGATCGACATTTTACCCTCACCTTTTACCCGCGCCGTGCCGACAATCTGGGGTCGGTGGCGACCAGCACACCCTCGAAATCTGAATATTCGCAAACCGGAGTGGTGGGCGGGTATTGTTGAGGGGGTATGCCAGTTGCTCAAGGCCCGCAAGTTACCGCCCGCAATGTGCTGGTGATTGGAATGTCTGCCGTGCTTGTTGCGGGTTTGCTGGTGTTGATGTTTTGGATTCTGCTGTCTCGAGGCAACACCACGGTGGTTATCGGCGACCAAGACTTTAACGCCGGCAACGCGGTCAGCCAAGCAAATGCTATCAGTGAAGCGGGGCCCATCTTGTACCCCGACCTACTCAGTGGCGGGCAGCGCGACATTTACCTCACCCATCAAGGCGACGACCCTACGCAAGGATGGCTTGCCTTTGCGGCCCGGCGGGCCCAAGACCCGAGAGAGTGCTACTTTGAATGGGACAACGAAACGGCCGCGTTTTATTTGACAAGTGTGCCCAACAGCGACATCACCTGCGAACCCGCAACGGTGGATTCGCTAGGGACGGGGTTGCGGCAATACCGGGTTGAGGTTCGCGGCAATAATGTGCATCTTCTGCTCTACCAGACGGTGCAGCCGAGTAGCGTTGGTTAGAGTTTTTCTAACGGCGCTAACGACACCAACAGCACCTTTTGCCCAACCTCAGCAAAGTTGACGGTCGCCTCAGGATCTTCACGGCTTCCACCCATGTCTACCACCACACCGTCGCCCCATTTCTTGTGACGCACACCATCACCAACCTTCAACGCCAACCGCGGGCCAAATACGGTCGGCGGGATCGGACCCCGGTCGGCGAAGCGAGACAAATCCATACGGGACGCGCGATCTCGGCGAAAGGTCCGTTTGTGAGTGCCATCAACCCGAGACCTGCCATTTGAGCGAGAGCGGCGTGGCCCGTCCTCAGCGTCAACATCGACGATCAATTCTCTTGGTATTTGATTAACAATTTCCTCAACAAACCTACTTGGCGGGTTGTATTGCGTGGCACCGTTGAGCATACGGCAACCAGCGAAAGTCAAATAAAGTTTCCGCATCGCCCTCGTCACCCCAACATAAGCCAAACGCCGTTCCTCTTCGAGTTCTCGGGGCTCGCCCAAGGTGCGGATATGGGGCAAAAGTCCATCCTCCATCCCAGTCAGAAAGACCACGGGGAACTCTAAGCCTTTTGCTGCATGAAGCGTCATTAGCGTGACTAGAGATTCGTTGTCGTCCATCGCGTCGGTATCGGTTACCAAACTGATTTGCTCTAGAAACTCGTCAACAGATTCGTACTCTTGGGCCATCCCAATAAGTTCCGACAGGTTCTCAAGACGGTTTTCGGCTTCAATAGAGTGCTCCTCTCGCAACTCTTCAAGATAACCGCTCCTTTCGAGCGCTTCTTCAATAATGGTTGCGGGTGGAGCGTCAAGCTCCCGAATCGCGGAAGCAAGCGCCAAGAACTCCTCAATACCTCGGGCCGCAGGACCGGTAACACCGGCCTCTCCATAATGTTGTAAGGCTTCATAAAACGACCGGCTATTGACCTTCGCCCAAGCATTGAGTTTGTTGACTGAAGATGCCCCAACACCACGTTTCGGCACATTCAAGACTCGTTTGATGCTGACCTCGTCGGCGGGGTTAACAATGGCTCGAAGATAAGCCGCCGCGTCCTTAATCTCACGGCGGTCATAAAAGCGAGCACCGCCCACCACCTGATACGGAATACCGAACCTCACAAGATTTTCCTCAAGCACTCGTGACTGGCTATTGGTGCGATAAAACAATGCCATTTGATCCCAATTCAGTCCCTCAGAACGTCTCAAGCGGGTTAGTTCATGGGTTACGTAACGTGCTTCGTCATGTTCATCTGTGGCGTGGTAACGCACGATCTTGTCGCCATCGTCCCTGTCTGTCCACAAGTCTTTTGGCACTCGTCCCATATTGTTGGCAATGACCGCGTTAGCGGCTGTGAGTATGGTTTGCGTGGAACGGTAGTTTTGATCAAGCACAATTGTGGTAGCATCAGGGAAAGCCCTTTCAAATTCTAAGATATTGCTTAGATCAGCTCCCCTAAAAGCATAAATTGATTGGTCGCCATCACCCACGACCGTCACCTCTCGGTGATGCTGAGCGAGGATCAAAACAAGTTCATTCTGCACCGAATTGGTGTCTTGATACTCATCGACTAGCACATGCGCGAATCGATTCTGCCAATATTCGCGTACCGATTCTTCGGTGTTGAGCACCTCGACAGCACGCATCAACAGGTCATCAAAATCCATGGCATTGGAAACTTCCAGTCGGGTTTGATACTCCTTATAAATGTTATAAATGTCGTCCGCGCGCCTATTGGAATAATCGACGGGAACACGACGCTTGAATAAATCTTCCGCTCTCTTGAATAACTCTTCAGCTGATGCGCGATAAGTACTCTCCGAACTAATGTCGTTCTTGACGCTTGAGATAATGCCATGGATACGACGAGGATTGACCATTTTCTGGTCAAGTCCAAGGTCTCGGATCACATAACCAGTAAGGCGCCGTGCATCTGCTTGGTCATAAATCGAAAAATTAGACGGAAAACCCAGGTGGTGAGCGTCTTGGCGGAGTATTCGCACGCACGCCGAATGAAATGTGGATACCCACATCCGTTTGGCTGTCGGGCCCACCAAATGGGCGACACGCTCTTGCATTTCTTTCGCGGCCTTGTTGGTGAAGGTGATGGCGAGGATTTCAAAGGGAGACATTCCCTCGTCAAGCAAGTGAGCAATGCGGTGGGTGAGCACCCGGGTTTTCCCCGAGCCGGCACCAGCCACTACCAACAAAGGCCCGCCGCTATGGCACACGGCATCGAATTGAGCGGGATTGAGCCCCGCTAGCGAAGGTGAAGTTTCAGACATCACTGCACTGTACCCATGATGCGGCTGAGAAAGTCGGTGGTTTCAGCGCGTCAGCTTGTAGCCCACGCCACGAACGGTCACAATCCGCTCCGGGCGTAACGGGTCGGGTTCGATTTTGCGCCGCAGGCGCTTGATATGCACATCCAAGGTCTTGGTGTCGCCCACATAATCGCTGCCCCAAACCCTGCTCATAAATCTTTGGCGTGTCACCACCTTGTCGGGGGTTTGCATGAGCAAAGCCAGAATTTCAAACTCTTTCAGTGGAACCTCAACCGCTTTGCCATCCACACTTACTTCATGGCGGCCACGATCAAGACGAAACCCACCGACTTGCAGAACCGCATCCTCTGGAGTTGTGCCTGCCGGCTGGTTGGTCATCTCGGCGCGGCGCAACAGGGCGCGAATGCGCGCCACGAGTTCACGCAAACGGTAGGGTTTCGCGACGTAATCGTCAGCACCTACTTCAAGGCCGACGACAGTGTCGATCTCCTCGCTTTTGGCGGTCACCATGATGATCGGGACAGTTGACATGGCGCGAATCTCGCGACACACATCAATCCCTGAGATGCTTGGAAGCATCACATCAAGCAGCACCAAATCCGGCTGTCGGCGTTTGAAGCGCTGCAATGCTTCAGTGCCGTCTAACGCAACCTCAACAAAAAAGCCTTCCCTTTTGAGGCCAACACGCAGTGCTTCCACGAACGATAGTTCATCTTCCACCACCAAAATATGTGACATAGTGCCGCTCATGGGTAATTATTCGCTGTTGATACAAGCGGCAATTCGATAGTGAAAGTAGTGCCCTCACCTTCAATTGAATCGACGGCTATATGACCTTGATGATTGGTGACGATATGACGTACGAGGGATAGGCCAAGCCCCGTCCCCCCACTACTTCGGTTGCGATCTCGATCAACACGGTAAAAACGTTCAAACACGCGGTCAAGGTCTTGGCGTGGGATGCCGATGCCATCGTCGGTAATCTTCATCACGGCTCGACCGAACACGTCCTGCACACCAACCGTAACCGCACCGCCGTCTGGGGAAGAGAACTTTATAGCATTGTCAAGCAAATTGAATATGGCTGACGTGAGTTGGCGACGATCCCCTCTAACTGAATAGTTTTTATTGTGACTGGCAATTTCTATTGTCACACCTTTTTGTGCGGCAGCCGCACGAACCCGATCGTGCGCATTGGCGATCACCGTAGGAAGTGAGATAGGTTCAAACTCGCTATCGTTGCTGTGCTCAATTTCGCTGAGTTCAAGTAGGTCAGTGACAGTCATTGATAAGCGTTCAGCCTCGACGAACAAACGGCTACCAAGCGACTTGATCACGTCTGGTTCCTGCTCATCAATCAACGTTTCAGCGAGCAACGAAACCGCTCCTATCGGAGTGCGCAGTTCGTGGCTAATATTGGTGACGAAATCCCGGCGGATTGCGTTGCTTTGTTCGAGTTCTGTTATATCATGGATTACCGCAATAGCACCTGTAAAACTGCTATCAACAACAATCGGGTTGGCTAGGATAAACAAAATGCGTTTAGGTGGCCCAAACAAGGTCACCGTCTCTGAGAATTGCTCCCCTTGCATTGCCGATTCAAGCAAATCATCGAGTTTCTGGGCAACCACAGCTTCACTATGGCGACCATCTCGATACCAAGCAGCAGCCGAATTCGCAAACGTAACTTCTTTGTTTTCGTCAACAACTACAACTCCAGCATCAAGCGTTTCGAGCGCAGCCTCATAACGTGACTCGCCCTCACGAGATTGTTGACGCAGTTCACGTTCCTCAATCACCTGTTCAAGACGCTCGAGCGCCACGAAAGGCGATTTTGAAGCCGTTGTCACAACGCCCGATAAGCGATTAGCTAGCCGGTCGAGGCGTTGGTTAACGCGCCGACGTTGCCCCAAACCGAAGAGCAAAGCGACCAGCATCAAGAGCAAAACAAGCAACAAGACCGCTCCCAACACTGTCATATCAATACGTTCCTAACCGCTCACAGGTCACCTGTTGGCGGTTCGTTAGCCCGAGCCCTAGCACGCAAAGCACCCGAATGCTCAGGCAGCCAGCCGTCAACCATGTAACGCACCCGCTCACCCATATTCACCGCATGATCGCCGACCCTCTCATAAAAACGGCAAACTAGCGCAAGTTGCACACCCACCTGCAAATCGAAAGCTTGCTCACGGTTACTCTCGAAAATCGCAGCAATCGCATCAAGATGCAGTTCATCTAGACGGTCGTCAATGTCATCAAGCGCAACTGCCAAGCCACTGTTGCCTTCGGCGTAACTATCAATCGCCAAGCGAAACAAGCGGGCTGCCTCTTCACCCATCTGAGCAATCAACCCACGAATCTGCGGGCCAAAAGAACTGCCATAAACGCGCCGGGTGGCTTGAGCAATGTTGGCCATCAAATCACCCGAGCGTTCAATCTCCGCATTCATCCAAAGCGCCGTGGTTATAGACCGCAAATCTGAAGCCATCGGTTGCTGTAAAGCCAACACCTGATAGCAGCGTTCTTCAAGATCGACAGACATCGCATCAATCGCATCATCATCTTCGATAATGCGTTGCGCGGTAGCTAGATCGCCCGCCAAAAACGCTTCGGTGCCACGCGGGATCGTCTCGCCAACAAGCCCAGCCATCCTCACGATCATCTCGCGAATGGTCTCAAGTTCATCGTGATAACTTTTTCTGAGTTGTTCGGTCATCTTAGGCTCATTTCAATCTTGTTGATTATCCGAAACGGCCGGTCACGTAGTTTTCGGTTCGTTCATCGGAGGGATTAGAAAATATATGTTGGGTAAAATCGTATTCAACCAAGATTCCTGTTCTTGAGTCGGAATCGGCGTTTACCTCAACTGAGAAAAACGCGGTACGGTCGCTAACCCGAGCCGCCTGTTGCATGTTGTGAGTCACGATTACGATTGAGTAGTCGGTTTTCAAGTCATGCATCAACTCCTCAATGCGGGTGGTTGCAATCGGGTCTAACGCGGAGCAGGGCTCATCCATCAACAAAACATCCGGGTCGGTAGCAATAGCGCGAGCAATGCACAATCGCTGCTGTTGCCCACCCGACAAACCCAACGCATTGTCATTGAGACGGTCTTTGACCTCATCCCAAAGAGCCGCCTTACGCAGAGAGTTCTCCACAATGTCATCCATCGCTGGCCCCTTCTTGGCTAGCCCAGCCACCTTAGGCCCATAAGCAACATTGTCTTTGATTGACTTCGGAAACGGGTTGGGCTTCTGGAAAACCATGCCAATGCGGCGCCGCACCTCAACCGCATCAACCTGCGGGTTATACAAATCAACACCGTAATAACAAAGCGACCCAGTGACCCGAGCCGAACTGATCAAATCATTCATACGATTGAAACAACGCAACAAAGTCGTTTTCCCACAGCCTGACGGCCCGATAAAAGCGGTTATCTCATGCTCATGGACTTTCAGGCTGGCATCTTGCACAGCACGAAATTCACCGTAATAAACACTTACTGCGTCAACATCAAAAACCACCGCAGCAGTCGGCAAATCCTCAGCATCGTCGGGAGGGTGCGGTTCGGGATCCAGACTATCAACCAAGTGATCAGTTGCAGGCATCACCAACCTCTCAGGAATCGGCTTAGCAGCATCAAGTATGGTCGCGGTAGAAGACATTTCGGTCACTAGTCTCGCTTTCTCTCAAAGTAGTTTCGAAGCAAAATTGCGGTCATGTTCAACAGCAATACCAACGCCAACAACACCACTATCGCCGCCGCGGCCGCATCAGCAAAACCTGGATCACGGCCACGCTCACTAACCCACTCAACAATGATAATCGGCAGGGCAGTAAACTTCTCACGTAAAGCCGACGCGTCCCATAACTCCGGATTGTTAGTCAGACCACCAGAAATCGCGCCCACCAAAATAAGCGGGGCAGCCTCACCAATAGCACGAGACATTGCCAACAAAGTACCGGTCAAAATACCCGGAGCGGCATAAGGCAACACTTGAGTCCTAACCATCTCAGACTTAGTGGCGCCAAGCCCATAAGCACCCTCCTTCAACTGCACCGGCACCGCTCGAACCGCTTCCTGTGCGGTGATAATCACAATCGGCAACACCAACACCGACAAAGTCAAACCAGCCGAAAGCACCGAACGACCACCAGTTGCGTCTACAAGCCACCCTAGGCCGATAAAACCAAAGATCGTATTGCGTTCAACAAACAAAAACAGGCCCAGTAAACCATAAACTACTGAAGGCACACCAGCAAGATTTCGAATTACCAACTCAAGGGTCGCGGTAAGGCGCGACCTGAGCGCATACTCCTCCAAATAAATAGCCGCACCCACACCTATTGGAAAAGCTGTGCAAGCCACAATCGCGCCGATCCAAAAGGAACCGTACAGACCCTGTTGTACACCAAGCCTGTCGTCAATCGAACGAGACCGCAAGGAACCATTCAAAAAATCCCAAAAACGTGTAGACAACTGCGACCAACCAGAAACGATTGTGTCAATTAACAGCACCCCCAAAATCAGCAGCGAAGCCAACAACGCAGACAAAATCAGAAACTTGAAAAGGCCACCTGCAATATCCGTTCTCAGTTTTGCGAAACCACTGGTTCCGACCAAGCCTCGCCTTGCGCCACCTCGAGCAACTGCACCAACCGTCGTGAACGCCATCACCGCACGCTCAATACTGCTCACGAATACGAGCAACAAAACGATCACCAATCAAGTTCAATCCCAGTGTCAGCAAGAAAAGCACCAAACCCACAAAAAATAAGCTCTGAAACGTCAACCCCTCACCCACCACCTGATCTGTACCCGAAGCCAAAGAAGCCATCGCCGCAGGCATCGTCAAACTGCCGTCATAAGGCGTGATAGTGCGCACCGCCGCATCAGCCGCACCACCCGCCATAAACACCACCATGGTTTCACCAAGCGCACGCGACACAGCCACAATCATCGAAGCCACAAGCCCAGAAACCGCCGCAGGCAACACAACTCGAAGCGTGGTAACAGCCTTGCGCGCACCCAAACCCGCCGAAGCCTCACGCAAAGACTTGGGAACCGCAGCCATAGCATCCTCAGAAATCGAAGCCACCAAAGGAATAGTCAAAATACCTACACCAAGACCAGCAGCCACCATGGAACCCCGACCACCCGCACCGCCAATATTGGCCACCACATTCGGGGCCAGCCACAACAACGCAAAAAAACCAAAAACCACACTCGGAATACCAGCCAACACCTCCAAAATCGGTTTAAACAAAGCCCGATGAGATGAACGCGCATACTCCGAAAGATAAATCGCTGCACCCAAGCCAAGCGGTGCAGCCACCACCATCGCAATCAAAGTCGTCCAAAAACTAGCGATCAACAAAGTCGGCATATCGTAAATGCCGCGCCTCGGAAACCAACCAATCTGACCCCAAGTTTGCGCCCAATCCACATCACGCATAAACACCCAGGCCTCAGAAAAAAGCGCATACATAATCAAACCCGAAACCACCACCGACACCAAAGCCGCGCCATACATCAACTTGCTAATCAGGTTTTCCTTGCGGAGACGGTGGGGCGAACCGGCAAGCGCGGCGGTGGTCAACGGCACGTTTTGGCGTGCGCTTCCACTTGCGCCGACGCTAACCGGTTCGTTCGTCTGCACCTTAACTACGCCCCATCCAATACACGTTAACTGCGCCCCGTCCAAACCGCCCGCACATCAGACTTCGCAGCCTCGGTCAGCTCCACATAACCAACCTCGGCAACCGCTCGGTCGAGCCCGTCAGCCATATAAAAGTCCACAAACGCCTCAAGGCCCGGGTTGCTCGCAGCTTTCGCAGAGTTGACATAAATGAACAACGGACGGCTCAGCGGGTATTCGCCCGAAGCAATAGACGCAGGAGTAGCCGCCACGCAACCGCTCTCACCATCGTCCACATCAAGCAACTTCACGCCCGCAGCATTGCTAGCAAAAGCGTAACCAACCCAACCCAGCGAAGTGTCGGCACCCGTAATCCCTCCCAAAATCACGTTGTCATCACCAGAAGGATTGTAGTCGGGCCTTGTGGTATGTGCCTGCCCTCTCGCCTCAGCAGTCTTTTCGATCACCAACTCAACATAGGTATCAAAAGTGCCAGATTCCTCGCCAGGACCAAAAATATCAAGTGGCGCATCAGGCAAGTTGCCAGCACCACCAAGCTCAGCAGACACCGCATTCGCATCAGCCCAAGACTGGTAACCGGTGGCTTCAGGGCCCGTCAAAGCATACAAATCAGCAAACGAAACGCACTCAACCGCAGCGTTATTCGCATTGGTCATCACACCGAGGCCATCAATACCTACCTGCAGTTCCACATAGTTCACACCCTGAGCTGCACATTCCTCGGCTTCGCTCGACTTGATCGCTCGCGATGCATTGGATATGTCTGTCTCGCCCGTACAAAACAATGCGAAACCATCGCCCGTGCCGGGGCCGTCAACAGCAATGTCAACGTTCGGGTTGACATCATTGAACAACTCCTGCACACGCACCGAAATCGGCTCAACAGTTGACGACCCAGACACAAAAATCTCCCCCGACAAAGTAGCAGTATCGGACGATTCGTCAGGCGTAGGAGCGGCAGCAACGCTAGGCTCAGGGTCGGCGGGACCGGTAGGCTCAGAATCGCTAGAACCGCAAGCCCCTAGCAACAACGCGAATCCAACAGCCACAGCCAGAAACTGCAGCACCGGGCGCAAACGCAACTTCAAACACAACATCAAGGTTCCTTTCATAAACGGCGGGTTAACACGGTGCCAACCCGGCGACTCCGCGAAACGCTAGAGGCGACACCAAGCCCCGCACCCCAAAAAAGGTAAAACAAAAGTGAACACTTAGTGAACGACAATCCCCCGATCCGCATAAGCTACACGAAGCACCCCAGTTTTGGAGTTTGAAGTTGTGAAATCGTGATGCATCTCAAACACATCACTTTCGTTACGTTGGCCGCGATACTATTTTTCGTGGCCTGCGGGAATGGCAACGGCGGTTCAAGCGAATTCGGCCAAGCCAACAGCATCAACGTGGGCAACGGCGCACTCACCCCACAAACAGACACCCAAACACCAGCCCAAACAGAACCCGTTGAAGGATCAATCAACCACCTCACCTTCGCTACATTAGACAACACCGCTGAACAAACCTTCGCGGCGCACCTCAACCAACCATTAGTCGTCAACTTCTTCGCTGCATGGTGCGGGCCGTGCCGCGCTGAACTCCCCGACTTCGAAGCCGTCTACGGAGACCTCGCGCAGCACGTCAACTTCTTAGGGATCAGCCGAGATTCTACCGCCGAACAAGCACTTGGTTTACTTGCCGAAACCGGAGTCAGCTTCCCAACTGGCTGGGACCAGGACGGAACGCTGTTCGCGGAGTTTGGGCTGTTCTCCATGCCGAGCACGCTTTTCGTAGACACCGACGGGTCAGTGCTGGAACAGTGGAGCGGGGTGCTCAGCGCAGAAAGATTGCGCGCCCTGATAACCGAACATCTTCTCTAAGATGCTCTCTAACAAGATCTGATGCAAACCGTGCTACAGGCCGAAATATTGGAGGTCAACAAATGGGCGTATATGCCTTCCCATTCGCGTTAGGACTAGTAGCGGCATTCAACCCTTGCGGTTTCGCCATGCTCCCCGTCTACCTGTCGTATTTCTTGGGTGTCAATAGCACCGCCAACCGCTTAGCCACCATCGTGCGTGGATTGGTAGTGGGATTGGTTATGACCGGCGGCTTCATCGCAGTGTTCGGGCTTTGCGGTCTGGCATTCGAAACGATCATCAACCAAGGCAGCGTTTTGGAATATACCGGGTACGTGACCATAGCCATCGGTGTGCTAATGATTCCGTTAGGCGTTTATATGGCATTAGGCAAAGACTTGGTACTACGGCTACCAAAACTCAACAAAGGCACAGACAACCGCAACCTCTCATCAGTGTTTCTTTTTGGTGTGAGCTATGCGGTGGTCTCGTTGTCTTGCACCATCGGATTGTTTCTGTCTTCCGTGACCACTTCCTTCACCACCGAAGGCTGGCTACAAGGGTTCGGCAACTTTATCGCCTACGCACTAGGAATGGGTGCGCTGATCACCTTCCTGACGATGAGTTTAGCGCTCGCTAAGACCGATGTAGCAAAAGGCATGCGGCGGGTGTTGCCCTACGTTGGTCGGTTCTCGGGGTTGGTCCTCGTAGTGGCCGGTCTTTACCTAATCGACTACGGCTACTTTGAAATTCAGGTGCTCAACGGGGTGAACTACTCAAGCCCGCGAGTTGACCGATTCTTGGAAATGCAAGCAGCAGTCAACAACTGGATCAGCCACACCACCCCTGAACGCATCGCAGTGATCAGCCTGCTCGGAGTGATCGGCGCGTTGATCGTTGGTTGGCTCGACTTGGAGAAGGATCGTGTGAAACGGCTCAGCGTGACTGCGGGATATGTGAGCAGCTATCTAATTATCGAGTTCCTTTTCAACCGAGGCGAGTTTATTTTCCTGCCGCTCTTGCGCTTCTTTGGGGGTTGGCCCTTGCGGATTGGGAACTGGTTTAGCGACCCCCTACGTTTCGGTGCGTGGTTTGAATTGCTGTTCACGACACTGGTGCTCTGGATCTTATGGCGGCGCCTCAGCCGCAGATTACGGAATCCAATGAATCAGCGGTCTTTTGATCGCAAAAAAACTATTCGAACAAAGTAACCGGATTGACCGGGCGTGCTCGTGTGCCGCGACCGCGCCGTTGGTATGCCCTCGGTAGTTGCGGTGAGACTGGGTTGTCTCATTCGGCTTGGTTTACCACTTTTAGGATGTCGTCGCCGTATCTGGAAACTTTGCCGTTGCCTATTCCTCTGATCTGCAGGAGATCGTGGTTGGTTTGGGGTCGGCAGGCCGCGACCTCGTAAAGGGTAGCGTCGGTTAGAACCACAAATGCGGGTTTACCAGCAGCTTTCGCGGTTGCCAATCGCCAAGTCTTGAGTCTTTCACGAAGACGCGCCTCGTCTAGGGTGGCTGCTTCGGGCAAGGCGCTTCACTCGCTCGCGGGTCGGTTCGGGCGTGTGCCTTGTATCGGTTTCTCGGGGTGACGGTTGCGGCCGTGCCGCTGTGTGCAATTCGGTAAGGAACTTTGATGGCGGGTGACCTGCGACTAGCGTGACGGTCTTGCTGGCCCGGGTGATCGCCACGTGGAACACCCGCCGCTCTTCTTCAGTGTCGGCTGAAAGTCGGTGTGGCATCAAACCCTCACCCAAATCGTGAACGATCACATGGGGCCACTCGCGGCCCTTGACCCGATGGACCGTGCTCAATGTGACTCGGCCTCGTGCAGTGCGAGCTGGCTGGGTCTGCTCGGTACTGGCGGGGTCGTTCTGCTCGTTGTTGACAGTCCGTAGCCGCTCGTTGTTGACCGCCCGTAGCCGCTCGTTGTTGACAGTCCGTAGCCGCTCGTTGTTGACAGCCCGAAGCCGCTCGTTGTTGACAGCCCGAAGCCGCTCGCTGCTCGCGGGCTGGGTTCGCTCGCCGTTAGCGGACCGGATCCGCTCGCTGCCAACCGAATCGAGCCGTTCAGTTAGCCAGCGGGGGAACTCGAAGGGATCGGCGCAGCGGGTAGCGACCGAGAGCAGGGCGGCTAGGTCATCGCCGTGTGCTGAGCGGTCGACGGAGCGTCGGCTGGCATCAAGGCGGTTGTCAAGCGCTCGACCTAACCCGATATCGTCGCGGATCGCGGTGAGGAGCCTCACTGTGCTGGCGTTGCTTGCGGCGAGGCGGCGAAGCGCTTCAAGTTGTGTAGTGAACTCCATGATCTTTAGCTGGTCTCGTTCTTGGTTGAGCCGACCTGCGAGTGCCCTGAGTTGTCTTGGGCTTCGCTGTTCTCCGACCCAGCTTGCGAGGCGCCCGCTTAGCCCTCTTGGTGGTCTGCGTACTGCGGTCTCGAGCGCTTCTGCGGGAAGGGAACGTTCGGGAGCGACCGCCAGCGTGAGCCAGGCGAGCGCAGCGGCGACCCCAGTGCGTTCCATGAAACTCGAGTCGACTGGACGGTTGGTGGAGATCCCGTCCTCTTCAAGGAGGATCATCGGACCTAGCAGAGTTGCATTCACCCGGGCCAGCACTGCAATATCGGCTGGCGGGACTTTGCTTTCGAGCAGTTCGGTGACCCTGGTTATGGTTGTCTCAAGGGGGTCTCTACTGACTAGCACGTCTAACTCGTTGTCGAGAGCGACTCGCCCGGGGCGCGAGTTGATGGTCTTGTCGACCCGACGGCGGTTGTGTGTCAGCAGCGTGGAAGCGGCCTCAACCGTCTTCGGCCCGCAGCGATAGTTGACTTGGAGGTCATGGGCAGCGGAACCTGCGAACAGATCAGCGAAATCGATCAGCCAGGAGGGTGAAGCGCCGGCATAGCCGTAGATGGTCTGATCGTCGTCTCCAACTCCGAAGACGTTTGCAGCTGGACCGGCCAGCAAGCGGATCAGCAGAACGTGGGCGGGGGTTAGATCTTGGAACTCGTCCACGAGCAGCACACCACATGCCCGTCTGGCGGCTTGGCGTGCGGCTGGGTCGGTACACAACACTTCGATTGCTCCGAGGATTTGCTCGTCGAAGTCGACAACTCGGGCCTCATTGAGGTGCGCCCGGAACTGTGGCAGCGCATCCGCGAAGCCACGGATCTCGCCGGCGAACTCCTGTTCAACCTCACTCGGCGGACGTAACCCCATGCGCGTAGCGGTGAGAGCTTCGATCCAGACAGCGAACGGATCGGACATGGCCACCCGGCGCCCGCCCACGAAACTACTAAGGATTTTGCGCACTTCGGGTTCGTTGATCACCTGAGGTGTAGTGCGTGCAGTGGGAGTTCGGAACGGGCCTGATCCACGCAGAATCGCTAGAGCGAGGCTGTTGAGAGTGCGTATCTGTAGGCCGGTTAGGTCGCGGGTGCGTTCCTGCAACTCTGCTCGGGCGCGCACATTGTAGGCCACAAGGCAGACCGTAGCTGGGTCAATCCCACGGTCTTGAATCAGGTGTCGAGCCCGTTCGGTGAGCACTCGAGTCTTCCCCGATCCCGCTGGGGCGATGATCCGGGCACCCCCTCCACTGTGTGCCACGGCTTGGAGTTGGTCGTCGGCGAGGTCGGCATTCGGTGCGATGTTGCGGATAGTTGCCGTGGAACCGATGTTGAGATGGACTACCGGAATCACCGCCGCACCGAGATCGTTGTCGTCGAACCATTCGAGCGGCCCTCCGTCGCACCAAGCCTTGTCCTGTTTGGTTTCGACATCGCCGAGACCTTGTGTCAGTAGCTTGGCGCCTGACCTTACGGCCAGCGACACTGCTCGTATCGTCGGTCTATCGGGTTCTCGGGCATCTACGGAATGGTCGAAAACTAGGTGGTCAAGCGTTTCCCCTTCTAGGTCGGTTTTGGGTGACAGGTGCCAGTAGGAGACATTAAGCACGGGTGGTTCATTGCGGAGTTCTGCGCGCAGTTCGATTACTGCTCTCTTGCGTTTCTTGCGAAACGCACGGAGGCGGTCAATTTCGCCGGGCTTCCCTTCGATGACGATGCGGTCACAGCCAACCCAAGGTTCTAAAGCGTCCTGCCCTGGATTGACCACCAGATTGCGTCCTAGCGCGTCAGGCCCCGCTAAACGTTGCCAGTCTGGATTCAGCGCCACGGGCTGAGGTTCGTTTGGAGATTGAGGGCGCTTGGCGGGGTGTTCGGTCAGCTTCGCTGGCGAAGCTTTTGGGTGAAAATCGTTGTTTGTGGTTTGGAGTGAGCATTCGCGCACTTCGCGAACTGTGCTGTGCCGCGCGTTGCAGTGCCCGCAAGCAATCATCGCCGGGCACCAACCCATAGTTGCACGGCATTTTGGTGTTCGATCACTGCTCTCTCCCTAGGTTTACATTCAGCGACCCCCTCGGCCGACTCTGCTCCACAATAGGATCAAGGTGTGACATCGCCACGAAATCCGCCTTCAGAAAATCCAGATAGGCATGGTGGTTGAACTAGGTGGTGAATTGTGCAGCCAGATTGGACATGGTTTGCCAATCGGGATGGCCGTTTGCGGTCGGCAATTCGACTTGGAGATCATCAAGTTTCGGGCTTCGTGCGTAGTGATAACGCCACGAGTTGCAAATAGTAATCGCCTCGCACAAGTAAATCATTGCCGCTGGGTGTGCGAGTAGTTCGGCGTTTGGCTTGAGTACCATCACCTTGCCGATGAGTGCAGCAAACTTGTATGGATGCCAAAATGCTTGACACGGTTTGGTGTTATGAAGCAAAGACACTGTAATGCAATGATCGTGGCACTTGTCGGCGGCGATGTTGAGCCAGTTGGCAATACCGTTGTCCTTAGCGGTGGCAGACACCAAAGGAACAGAGCCGTGATCGTGCCTTTTGATCGTTTGTACAGAAGCTTCTTCGCAGGACACAAAATCTCTCAGCCAGAACGTCGCTGTGTCGGCAACCTTCGAGACCGGTGAGATTTGAGCGGCAACCATCAACTGAGCTTTCACCGTATCAATCGCTCGAGATGACAGATCAATTTCGACCTGTCGATTAGGCAAATACCGTTCTGGTGAGAAATCCGCATTTTCGTAATCGATCTCAACTAGCGCCTGCTCTCGAGCCTTTTCTCGCGGCACTGGTTGCCCACGCATAAACCGCCTCAAGTCGGCGGTCATCGTTGCCACATTGTCAACGGCCTCGCGATCGGAAAGCATTTTCGAGCGCCGGGGCCGGTGGTTATCATCAAAAAGCCGGCCCATAAACACCTTCATTGACGGACGATGTGGTTGGTGCGCCCGAATAATCAGCCCGTAAGTCGCCTCGGCAACTGGATAAAAGAGGTTCTTATCGAACTGAACACTCGCTGAGAGGGTATGCCGCCGCAACAGTTCGCTCCGCCAAGGCGACATCCGACTGCCGCCGACCACGGAGTAAGGCAAAACCACAAACATGATACCGCCCTCGTCAAGTTGGTCAAGCGCGTAGTCCACGAACTCGGGTTCTGGGTTGTCTTGTAGTTTGTAAGGCGGGTTCATAAACACACGACTAAACGGCCTTCGTCGCCGGGCAACGTTGCTGTCATCACCAACCGTGCAAAGAACTTCACCGTGGTGTTCCCAAAATTGGTGGTCGAAACAGTTGCCATCAACGATATGCGATTTGCCATCGCCGCGAAAAATCATGTTTACAAGAGCCAACCCGTAGACATCGTCTCGTTGTTCAATGCCATATATGCCTTCTTTGGTGAACTTTTGGTAGTCGGGATGTGTACGCATGCTCTCCATCGCCGAAATCAAGAAACCACCAGTACCACAAGCCGGGTCAAGCACCCGATCTTCGGGCCCGAACCCCACCACATCCGCGGCGAACTTAGTGATGTGGCGAGGGGTCAACACGATCCCCATCTCTTTTGCGCCGTTGGCGTACTTCAAAAACGTCTCGTAAAACTTCCCCAACGCATCATCGCTACCGTTGATCGCCGAACGTATGTTCATCTCTCGCAAATGCTGCATCGTGTCGACGATGGCTTGGCGAAACTTCCGGTGGTTCTTAGCGGTTGCTGGCAGCGCTAACGACACAACACCCGCGAAATCTCGCTTGCCATGCGCGGCCAACAATTCTTCAATATGTCCATTGATTTCACGCACCAACGAGCGAGGCTCATGATGCACACGCAAGTTGGCGTCTTGCGCTAGGGCGAGCAACAACGCAGCAATAATCCGTGCTCGGTCACCAACCGGAACTTCGTAGCGTTGTAAAGTCTTGTTGATGTCGTTGGCTTTCGCAAGGAAGCGGTCGGGGTCATCATCAAAATCAGCCAAGTGCGCGCGGTTGCAGTTGAGGATGTTGCGGCACTGCTCAAGAGACAAGAAACCAGTCGTTTGGTAGTCATTAATAGCAACCTCTGTCCAGCGTTCCCCGTCAAAGAACTCAGTTGTGACAAAATACGAAGTGCTGCTATCGCCAGCAACACCCGTAACAAAACGCGCGGCACCAAACCCGTCAGGCAGTTTCGTGCCGCGGTTGATCTGTTCGGCATAGTCGCGTGCTTCGGCGATCGCGGTAGGCAAATCTCGGTGATTGGCTTTCGCTTCAACAATCCAGCAGCGGTGGCCGCCGTCCCAAGGAACCAACACGACGTTTTCAGGGGTTTTGCGTTGCAAAGTTTCGTGCAAGAGCGAATCGTGGTTGCGAAACTCGCCTTGTGTGTAAACCAATCCTCCGCGGCGTGGATGCCGTGTATCCCAGCCCAACCGTTTCAGGACACTTTCAATATAGGGATAGACCCTAAACTCGCTCTCGGTCATCGTTGCCTCAGGGTGCGTGGTGTTGACATATCCGTAAGTATCTTAGGACGGTGTGACAGTCCCAGCGTGAGCCGCTTAGGTTGGCGAGCAGGGCAAGTGCTTGATGCCGTTAATGAAGTTGGAACGGAGACGTTCGGGTGGCGCGGTGGTGTGAATATTTGGAAAACGGCTCAGCAACTCACGGTACAACACTGCGATCTCTTGGCGAGCCAAATGAGCACCCAAACAATAATGCGGGCCGGGACCACCAAAACCGAGATGGTCATTTGGCTGACGGCTAAGGTCAAAGCGTTCAGGGTGACTAAACGCGGCCTCGTCACGGTTGGCTGAGTTATACCAAAACACCACCTTGTCACCAGCAAAAAACTCGTGGTCTGAGAGCCGCACACCGTCTCGCGTGACAGTGCGCCGAAAGTGAATAATCGGGGTAGCCCAGCGCACAATCTCCTCCACAGCGGTAGCGCTGCGGCCTTGAAGGTCGTCAAGCCACCATTGACGCTGATCAGGGTGTTCAGTCAGCGCCACCAAAGCATGGCTGATGGCGTTGCGTGTGGTCTCGTTGCCCGCCACGCACAACAACACAAAAAACGAAGCCAATTCCGCAGCGTCAAGTCGTTCCCCGTCAATCTCCGCATGCACCAACGCTGAGGTGAGATCATCGGCCGGTTTAGTTGCACGAAACGCAGCCAACTCAGTCATAATTTGCGCCAAAGCAGCCGCCGCCCCGAACAACGCTTCAAAAACATTCGTATCCGACTCCACATACTCGGGGTCTCCCGCAGACAACAAAATGTTGCTCTGCTCAAAAACCTCCGCATAATGGCTCTGCGGTATCCCCATCATTTCACAAATTATCTGCAACGGTAAACGAGCAGCCACGGCGGGCACAAAATCACATTCACCGACCTCCGCTAAGTCATCCACCAACTCGGTGGCAACACGGGCCACCTGCTGCTCAATGCGTGCCAAAGCACGCGGCGTAAAACCGCGCGACACTAAGCGCCGCAAACGTGCATGGCGGGGATCATCCATGTTGATCATTGACCCCAAAAACTCGTTGAACTCAGCGGGAAGGTCGGTGATCTGAGTGCCTTGACCCGAACAGAAAAGATCAGCACGGCGGCTCGCCTCGACAATGTCGGCATGGCGGGTGAGCGCCCAAAACCCGGGCCCAGCGGGGCTGACTATTTCGTTGTCAAGCACATAGTCACGCTCCTCAAAAAAACTAATCGGGTCTTCGGCGCGCAACTTCGCGAACGCCTCCTCAATTTCTGTTTGCGGGCGAACCCAAAACCCCCAAATGCTGCCCAGATCGATCTCATATAGTTCCATTGTCACCTCAATAGCATGTCGCAGTGCAGCCTTTAACCTAGTCTGCGATCGGATAATCTGCGGTAATGGCTGATGAGCGCGTTCGTTGACGGGTCGTGACCGGGTGTGGCGAGTGTGCTGCTTCGCAACTCGGCTAGGATTTCGGTGGCCAACGACTTACCCAACTCCACACCCCACTGGTCAAACGAATTGATCCCCCAAACCATTCCTTGAGTAAAAGTTTGATGTTCGTAAAAGGCGATGAGCTGGCCTAAGACAGAAGGCGTAAGTCGCTTCGCTAGGATCGTCGTGGATGGCCGGTTGCCCTTGAAAGTGCGATGCGGGATCAAAGCGGGATCTGTTCCTGTTGCTGCGACTTCGTGGCTTGTCTTGCCAAACGCTAGAGCTTGCCCTTGCGCCAAACAATTGGCCACGAGCGCTTCGTGGTGTGAGTTGGGCATCTCCGCTCCGCCGAGTAGATCAACCTGGCCGGGATTAGCGAAGTCGGGTAGGCCCGCGAAGTCGGGATTAGCGAAGACAATAAAATCAACCGGCACAATCGTGGTTCCCTGATGCAGCATCTGGTGAAAGGAATGCTGCGCGTTGGTGCCAGCCGCCCCCCAGACAATAGGTGCAGTGTGAAAGTCGACGAGCACACCATTCGAACGCACAGTCTTACCATTACTTTCCATCTCGAGTTGCTGAAGGTAAGCAGGGAAACGCTGCAAAGCATGCGCATATGGCAACACCGCGCGGGTAGGCAAATCACAAAAAGTGCGATACCACAAAGCAGTCAACCCAGCAATCACCGGCACGTTACGGGCTAGGGGTGCAGTTGCGAAATGCTCGTCAACAAGCCGCATACCGCTAAGCATTTCCTCAAAACGCGGCGGCCCGATAGCTAACATCAACGAAAGCCCAATAGCTGAAGCTAGTGAGTAACGCCCCCCAACCCAATCCCACATTTCAAAACAATTCGCCGTCTCAATCCCGAACTCTGCCACCTTGCTAGGTGCCGCCGAAACTGCCACAAAATGCTGAGCAACTGCCTGCTCACCCAAATTTTGGGTCAACCAGCGGCGTGCGGTGCCAGCATTCATCAAAGTCTCCGCAGTAGTAAAACTTTTGGAAGCCACAATAAACAGAGTGGTCGCCGGGTCAAGACCCGCTAAAGCGGAAAGCAAATCGGCACTGTCGACATTGGACACAAAACGGCAACGCAAACGAGGATGACGAAACGCTGCCAACGCCTCATATGCCATCGCCGGCCCCAAATCCGAACCACCGATGCCGATATTTATCACGGTCTTGATCGGTTTGCCAGAAACACCCAGCCATAAACCATCACGTACCTGTTCGCAAAACCGGGTCATACGGGCACGCAAACGATGCAGCTCGCTAACCACATCGGTTGTTGCGCCGCAATCGTCGGAAAGCTCAATCGCCGTGCCCGCGGCGGCTCGCAAAGCAGTATGCAACACGGCTCGGTTTTCAGTGGTGTTAATCCGCTCACCACGCAGCATCGCAGCAATGCACTCCACCAACCCAACCTGGGATGCCAACCCGACCAACTCGTTCAGAATCTCGGTGGTCAACAAATTTTTGGACAAGTCGATCACTAGGTCGCCTAGTGGCAGTGTCAAACGGTTCGCCCGATTGGCATCGGCGGCGAACAGATCACGCAAATCAAGATCGCTGAAAGTAGCGGCCAAACCCTCCAACTTAGGCCATTGCGTTGTGGTCGTTAGAGGCACCGTTCATCCCTGCTCACGGCCACAAACAGCAAGCCCGCCAAGCCACTCAAGGCTCAGCTTGACGCTACCTCATCTTGGGCCGCCGCCACAATGTCACGAGCTTCATCAAGCTGCTCAGCAACCTCGGCGACCGTGACCCCTAACGCCAGATTGCTCACCCCAGCTTCATCGCTCAGGTGGACAAACTCTTCGAGCACAGCAAGCTCGTGAGCCGCAGTTTCGTCAGCTAACTCACCGTGAGCGACACGCTCATAATAAACCACCGCGGCGAGTTCCTCCACAGTAAGCGCCTCGGCAAAATTGCCCATAACCGCACCGAAACTCCCTACCATCCGTGGGCTATCGTCACCAACCCTCGCAGGGTCACCATAAATCGGCCCCTCAGTAAGTTCATGTTGTTCAGAACCGTTGGCCACCCAAGCGATCTGACCAGCCAAACCATCGTAATTGGCAGCATCGCTAGGGAAAGTGAGCAACACTTCCCCGCCGTTTAGTTGACGACCAGTGCCACCCGAACCAGTGCCGCCATGGCACGAAGCGCAAACCTCGGCGTAAACCTCGCCACCCTCAAACAACAAACCCTCAGGGTCAGCAGGCGGCCTCTCCAAATAGCCCACATAATAAATCGCCCAAAACGGCAAGAACAACAACACGGGCAAAACCCAGTACGGAATCTGTTTGCGCCGCAGCGCTGCAGCAACATAAGGTGCCGTTGGCTTCACCGGCTTGGCCGCGGGGACAACCCCCGTAGCGCGAGGCGCAACGGGCGCAGACGCGTTGGCCACAGGCGTGGCGGGCGCAGCCGCAGCGGCAACGGCAGCGTTGTCTTGCGTTGCTTGCTCGTCTGCTTGCGTGGGATCGCCGCTCAAGCGAGCACGTGCTTGAGCGGATCGGCGTAGAAGGTGCTCAGGTACTTCGACCAAGGTCGTCTCCGTTGAAGGTTCGGAACCCTAAAAGGTTCGCTGCGTAGCGCAACAAACTCTAGGGGCATTTCACCCAAACGACAGACCAAAGACCGCAAGTTTCGGAAGAGATTTTAAGAAATCGTGAACTTCGGCGCTGACAAGGCAGTGTTTTGGTTGCTCGGCCTTAGACTTGAGCGCAGGTGAATAAGTACTTTGGTCTAAAACCCTAACGGAGCCGAAATGGTCGCTTTTACTCTTTCTGTCATCGTTACTCTCGCTGGCACTGCTGCTGTCGTCGCGTACGCCAAAAGACGGCCGCAAGGCACTCCCCACACCTGGGGCGAAGCAATGTTTGGTGCCATGTTCGTGTTCTTTCTGTTGTTCATGGGTTACGGAGTGGTGCCGCACCAATGGCTCACTTGGGCGGAGAACGAACTCGCTTGGCGCAGCGACAAGTTCTTCATCGGTTGGGGTGGCATCCTCAAGCCACAACCCCTCGGCGGTTGGAACCCCTTAACCATCAACTATCTACATATCGAGCACATCATCGCAGTAGTGATCTACGCGATAGTGTTGGTCGGCAATGTACGGCTCTGGAAAGTGTGGCAAACCAGAGGTGCCAAACCCGCAGAAACGGCACCGGTGCGCTCAGCCTTCGGTCGTCCACTAGTAAAGGAGGGTTCGTAGCAATGACTACTACAGATGCCAACCCCCCGATGCCTCAATTTCGCGATGACTATGTGCTCCAAGAAGTAGACGCTGCTTGGCTTAGCGCTGCGGTCAAACCCAAACAGTTCATTCACATCGACCAATCTGAATGCATCATGTGCGAAGGTTGCGTCGACATCTGCCCTTGGAAGTGCATTCATATGGTGCGCCCCGATGCGATCGATGCCGCCATCGGCACGGAACAACCAGGGCTTGACCCAAGCGACCATGTGATCTTCACCATAGATGACGATGTATGCACACGCTGTGCATTGTGCGTTGATCGTTGTCCTACCGGGGTCATAATCATGGGTAAGATAGGCGATCCCTTGATCGAAGGGGATGCTCATCAGAGAACCAATAGCCACGGCTACGGTTACGGGATGCGCCTCGGCTAAACCCAGGCGAGCCAGGAGAGAACAAACATATGGCAATAGATACCGACGACGAAATCAAGGCACCGGTGAAGGTGCGGATCTCGGAGAAGCTGTCGAAACTTGGCAACGACGTTCAAGGAAGCCAAGCGTGGAGCTCGATCTTTCGGCCAGGGTCTATATTCCGCAAGGGCTACACCGACAGCCCCCGCAACCGCAGTTACGTGATCATGAACAGTGTGATGTATCACCTGCATCCAGTAAAGGTCAAGCGCCACGCGGTGAAAGTCTCCTACACGCTATGCCTCGGCGGATTAACCTTCTTTCTGTTTATTTTGTTGACCATAACCGGCATCTTTTTGATGTTCTTTTATCGTCCTACTGCGGCGGCGGCGTGGGACGACATATACAACCTGCAAGCATCAGTCACCTTCGGTCTACTAGTCCGCAATATGCATCGTTGGGCAGCGCATTTGATGGTGCTGACCGTGTTTTTGCATATGGCACGAGTGTTCTACCACGGGGCCTATAAACCGCCCCGAGAGTTCAACTGGGTGATCGGCGTAATCCTTCTAACCTTGACCTTATTGTTGTCTTTCACGGGTTATTTGCTGCCTTGGGATCAGCTAGCTCTGTGGGCTGTAACGGTGGGAACCAACATGATGGGCTACACGCCAGTATTGGGGGATCAAGTGCGCTTCGTTCTGCTCGGCGGGTTTGATATCGGCACCGACACCTTACTGCGATGGTATGTGCTGCACGTATTAATGCTCCCGTTTGTGGCTGTCATCTTTATGGCGATCCACTTCTGGCGGGTGCGTAAAGATGGCGGCATTTCGGGTCCGCTCTAGGCAGAGGAGAACAGAGCATGGTTGAAATCCCCGAACATCTGCGCAAACGAGCCGAAGAGGCCCGTGCCAAAGCCGCCGCCAAAGCCGCGGCTGAGGCGGGCGGCACCGCTGGGGCAGGTGCAGAGATGACCGACGCACAAAAGTCCGCCGCCGCGAAGATCCCGCCGCACCTGCTAGAGCGTTCAAAAGCCGCGAAAGCAGCTGCTGCCAGCGGCACCGACGCGGCACCCCAGGCTGCTAGCGCCGCACCTGCTGCTAGCACCAGCGGAGCGTCCGCCACTCCCGCCACCGTTGGTTCAGCACCTGTGGCAACCGGCCCCGGCGGGCACACCCAACGGCTGCTCACGGTTGTCAAGTCTGGCTCCATCCAAGATGTCAAATCTGTACCCCAAGACAAGGTGCATGTTTGGCCGCACCTGCTAGTGGTTGAATTCGCGGCTGCGTTGTTCGTCACCGCTTTCACAACCATCTTCTCAATATTTGTCAACGCGCCACTGCTTGAGTTGGCCAACTTCAACGAAACTCCCAACCCCTCGAAAGCACCTTGGTACTTCCTAGGTTTGCAAGAACTGCTGACGATGTTTCATCCGATGGTCGCAGGCGTGACCATCCCCGGCATCGGCATTTTCCTACTCATTCTCGCTCCCTATATTGATAAGAACCCCTCCAACAAACCCGAAGATCGAAAGTTCGCCATCTCGCTGATGACCGTGCATCTGATGTTTTGGGCGGTGTTAGTGATGATTGGCTCGTTCTTTAGAGGCCCCGGTTTCAACTTTGTCTTCCCTTGGGAAGCTGGCCTCTTCTTCGAGTTGTGATTGAGGATGTGATTGAGGAATCGTGACCAAAAGCACTACTAACCAAACCCCGAATCTGAGGAGCATGCCATGACTATCGCTATCGCCATTGTGGTGTTGGGGCTGCTGGTGATCCTCGCTACTTACGCAGCTATGCGCAGCCGACAACAATCCGCAGCGTTAGGTATGTTGTCACGCGAGACCCGTAGCCGAGACTCCAAAACATCCGCACTCGAAACTACCAAACCGCTCACCGGGCGTGAAGTGGAACGGGCTGCCGTTGAACAAAGAGAGGCCGCACGCCAAGAACTCGTTTTGGCCCGCAACACCTCGCCACCACCAGCACCCTACGTTCCACCCGACCCCGAAACTCTTGGAATCAACCGCCGACAGTTCTTCAACCGATCAATCGTGGGAATGTTCGGTTTGGGCCTATCAGGATTCGGGGTTGCTAGCATTGCCTTTTTGTGGCCGCAGATCGCCGGCGGGTTCGGCTCAGCGATCAAAGTCGGTCTAGTTTCAGACATCCTCGCCGAAATCCGCAACAACAACGGCTTCCTGTATCGTGCCGATGGACGTATGTGGATCACCGAATACCCTAACGGAGCTGTTGAGAAGGCTCGGGCCGTTTACTCAAGTGCCGAACTCGCTGGCATGCAAGCGGGTTTTACCCTTGGGCTTGACGCCGGGGTCGTAGCTCTTTACCAGAAATGCCCACATCTTGGTTGCAGAGTGCCGAACTGCGATTCCTCGCAATGGTTTGAGTGTCCCTGCCACGGCTCTCAATACAACCAAGTTGGCGAAAAACGTGGTGGGCCGGCACCACGAGGTATGGACCGTTTCGCCACCACAATAGGTGCTGATGGTGCGTTGACTGTAAACACCGGCACCATCGTCCAAGGCCCAGCTATTGGGGTCAACACCACCGGGCAGGAAGCCGAAGGCCCCAACTGTCTCGGTCAGAGTAGCCACTAGTAGCCTCGTTGGGTCTTATGTTGCTTGCTGCTTCCACACCGAGAACCATCGGTTTCGTCATTTTGACGATTGTTTTTGTTGGTGGTCTCGTTTATCTCTTTTTCAACATTCGGGGTGCCAAAAGCGAGGTTGGTTCAGAAATTGAGTTGGCCGCCAACCGCCGAGACGATGTACGTGACGAAGACCTTGAAGGCAAACGCCTCGACTTCGCGTTGGGTGCCAATCTGGTGATGCTCACCATCATAGGTATTTCGTTGCCGCTGTATTGGCTCGGCGAACCGGGTCGTCAACAAGGCAGAGATAAAGACACTGCCCGTATTTTTACTAACCGTGGCGAAGAGATTTATCTTGAAGGAGCGCAATGCGTGACCTGCCATGGAGTTGACGGCAGCGGAGGCTCAACGAGCTTTGCGCTCACCTCCGAGACGGGCGAGTTTATCGCTCAAGTGAGTTGGCAAGCCCCGGCTCTCAACACAGTGTTGTCACGTTTCTCTGAAGACGAAGTGCTGCACACGCTGAATTATGGGCGTAACGGGGTTATGCCAGCTTGGGGTGCGCCTGGTGGCGGCCCGCTCACCGAACAGCAACTTCAAGAGGTGATGTTTTATCTGCGCAGCATTCAGATACCCGCCGAACGGATCAACGAACAAGTTGAGGCGGGCTTGGCACAGGCAGTTCGTGAACATCTCGCGGTTTCCAACGGCGGCGAGGTTGGTGAGGTTGGTGACGAAGCGGTAAGTCGATGGCTGGCCGAGGCCCGAGGCGTGCGAGAGACCGCTCATCAGTTAGCAATATCTGCAGATGCATCATTAGCAGACCCAGAAAACGCCGACGATTTGCGTTGGGCTGCGCTAGATATTTTGGCGGACGGCGAAGGGCTAGACAGGGAGGCTTGGGAACAATACCAGAAATATGGTGCCTTGCTTTTCGCTAACCCGGGAACCGCCGGTAGTTATAGCTGTGCGCGTTGTCACACTTACGGGTTTAGTTTTGGTGCTGATGAAGAAATGACCTTGCGTGTGAATGGTCGAGACACACCAATCGAAGGTTTCGAAGACGGCCTCACCCAAGGCGGCGGTTTCTTCGGGCCTAATCTGCGTGGTGGGTCAACCCGGAGTCAGTTCGAGTCGGCCAAGAGCCACGCCGAGTTCATTGAATTGGGCCAA
This sequence comes from Acidimicrobiia bacterium, assembly GCA_024421095.1. GTDB lineage: Bacteria > Actinomycetota > Acidimicrobiia > Acidimicrobiales > Aldehydirespiratoraceae > VXYK01. The sequence goes on along the minus strand of JAHQYM010000009.1, from coordinate 19,016 downwards.
GCGGTTGGTGCAACCTATGGGCGTGGAGGTTCGGGTGGCAACGGGCAGATGCCCGGTTTCGGGCCGCGTGTGGAAACCGATACGGTCGGCCCGGGGATAGACAACGACCTCGAAACCCCCTATCCGGCCACGCTCACTGAAGAACAAATTGATGCCATCGTTGTTTACGAGAGGAACCTCTAATGGAAGCGGTCAACCTCATCGCGGGTATTGCTTGGGACCCAGAAATCCGTGGTTTTTTGTCTGTCTTAACTGGTGTGGTGGTTCTAATGGGTTCGGTTTGGCTGCTGATTGCCACCAACTCTGGCACACGGTTAGGCACATTGATCGCTTTGGCGGGGTTCTTTGGCTGGATGACGATTATGGCGGCGATTTGGTGGATCTACGGTATTGGTTACCGTGGCGATGCACCCACTTGGGAGCAAGTTGAGATCGTTGAGGGTGTAGACGCAGAAGGTCACCTAAGTTTCGCGGCTCTTGACGAAGCTGAAGCACTCAGAACCGAACAGTTGCCAACCGCGCATCAAATAGTTGTAGACGCTTACGCGGGCCTGAGCAATGTTACCAACCCCGCATTGCGCACAGAAATTGAAGTTGCCAACTCCGAGTTTGGGGTAGTGACGGTGGCCGACCTCACCGCGGATCAGACCGAAGGATTAACCGACCAAGAAATTGAGCTTTTGGCGGCTGAAGAATACGCCAAGAACCAAGACACAACGCTTAGTGAGTTGGCAGCCGTGGCACCGAATCTGATTGATGCCGACCACAGCGCGCTCGGGGGTTGGACTTTGCTTTCAACCGCTCAAGCCGGCGAAGCTCAAGCATCGGCGATTGCCATGCTGCTCGCTAGCGGGGATTATTCTTTCTCGACCCAAAACGAGTTCAAGGTATTGGATGCGTTTACTATCGGCGGCAAAGGTGGTTTGCCTGCAAACCCAAGCCGCTGGGATCGTATTGTAACGCAAGTCCGTACGGCGTTAACACCGAAGCACCCAACCCGCTATGGCATCGTGCAAATGCAAGCAGTTTTACCCGAATCGATAGACAATCTTCCTGGACAGGCACCTAAACGTCCGCTTGCTGACGCTAATGAACCGGTGGTTTCGGTGGTGATGATTCGCAATCTTGGCAACCTGCGTTTGTTGCCAGCGTTGGTTACGTTGGGTTCGTTGGTGATATTTTTGGCTCTTTGCTATATGTTGCACGAACGCGACAAGGTGGTGATGGCTCGTGTGGCCGAAGTCTCTGCTGGGGCAGGTTAAGCAATGATCGGCCAGTACCTGCCTTTGTTTGCCTTGTTTGTGTTGGCGGCGCTGTTCGCGGCTGGGAGTTTTGTTGCATCTGGATTGCTTGCGCCACGCAAACCGACTGCCGCTAAAGCTGCGCCTTATGAATGCGGTATCATCCCCGCACGCGAAACACCTGAACGTTTTCCTGTAAGGTTCTTTTTGGTTGCAATGATTTTTGTGGTATTTGATATTGAGATCGTTTTCTTTTACCCGTGGGCGATTGCTCACGGCGGGCTCGGATGGTTTGGGTTGGTGTTGATAATGGTGTTTTCTTTTGCTGTGTTTGAGTCTTTTGTTTATTTGATTGGTAATGGCGCGCTGGAGTGGGGGCCGTTGAAGCGGGTAGCTGCACCGGTTGGTTCAGTGTCAACTGAACGGACAGTTGCGTCAACGGTTCGCCGTGTGGGGCTCGAAGATCGAGCTTTGTCTGGTGCCCGTGATTCCCGAGAGGCACTTTGATGCGTCTGCCAGGTGTTGGTAAAACAGCTGATATTGCCGAAGATGGCTTGGCTGGTCTTGAACACAACTTTATCACTAGCAATGTCGAGTCTTTGGTGAACTGGGCGCGTATGCGTAGTTGTTGGCCGGCGACTTTTGGTTTGGCGTGTTGCGCAATTGAGATGATGGCTACGGGTGCGGCTCATTATGATCTTGGGCGTTACGGGATGGAGGTGTTCAGGGCGTCGCCTCGTCAAGCCGATTTGATGATCGTGGCCGGGCGTGTTTCGCAAAAAATGGCACCGGTCTTGCGTCAGGTGTACGACCAGATGATGGAGCCAAAGTGGGTTATTTCGATGGGTGTGTGTGCTTCGAGTGGCGGGATGTTCAACAATTATGCGATTGTGCAAGGCATTGATCAGGTAGTGCCGGTGGACGTTTATGCACCCGGTTGTCCTCCCGGGCCGGAAACCTTAATGCACGCGATTGTGACTTTGCATGAGAAAATCAAGAGTGGTGAATTATTGAAACGCCGCTTAGCATCAGACGCTAGCAGTGCTGGAAATCCTCGTGGTGCGGGGGTGATTGTCTCCCAACGTGATGGGCAAACCGCTAGCCATCGCATTGGGAGCTAACTATGGAACCGGGTGCGCGTTACGGGGCGTTAGTCGCAGATATTTCTTCTCAACCGGTATTGTTCGTTACCCCAGCGAATTATCTGCAGGTGGCTGGCGCGGCTTTCGAGGATGGTTTCGACCAATTAATTGATTTAACTGCTGTCGATTACCTCAGTTATCCTGGGCAACGGCCTCGTCCGGCAGATGTGGTTTGTGAACGCTTTGAGCTTGTGGTGCAATTAATCAACCACGCTTCGCGGGAACGGTTGGGTTTGCGGGTTCAAGTGCCGACTGCAGAGCCGCGTGTGCCTTCGTTGTTTGATCTTTGGCCCGGTGCCGAGAACCTAGAGCGTGAAGTGTTTGATATGTTCGGAATTGAGTTCGTTGATCATCCTGATATGAGCAGAATCTTGATGCCTGAAGATTGGGTAGGCCATCCTTTGCGCAAGGACTATGGTGTGGGTGACATTGCTGTGCAGTTTTCGTTAGCGAGTGCGCCAACGTGACCGCGCAACGGGTAATGCGACGTGGTGCGGATTCGGCGGTGCTACGGCTCTCTGAAACTGAAGCTGCCCTTATCGGTGGTGACCCGTCCGATTCTGGTGACGATGAGCGCGTCTTGCTTAATATGGGGCCCGCACATCCATCTACCCATGGTGTGTTGCGGTTGATGTTGGAAATGGAAGGCGAGACGGTACTGCGTTCTAAACCGGTGATCGGTTATTTGCACACGGGCATGGAGAAGCAAGGAGAGCAGCTTAGCTATCTTCAAGGCTGCACCAACGTTACCCGTATGGATTACGCATCACCATTGTTTTCAGAGTTGGCCTTCTCGTTGACGACTGAAAAATTGTTGGGTATTGAAGTTCCGCCTCGTGCTACTTGGATACGTATGTTGATGTGTGAGCTCAACCGGATTTCTTCGCATCTGCTGTATCTAGCAACCAACGGTATGGATCTCGGTGCGGTTTCGATGCTGATTTATGGTTGGCGTGAACGCGAAGAGGTGTTGCGGTTCTTTGAAAAGGTCACTGGTTTGCGGATGAACCACAACTACATCCGCCCGACTGGTGTTGCAGCCGACCTGCATGATGGTTGGCAAGGAGACCTGCGTGATCTTCTTGCGCTCATTAAACCTCGTCTTGAGGAGTATGACGTTTTGATGACTGGTCAACCAATCTGGCGAACACGTTTGCAAGGCGTGGGTGCATTGAACGCAGCCGAAGCCTTGGCATTGTCTGCTTCCGGGCCGTTGTTGCGATCAACGGGCTACGCTTGGGATTTACGGCGGGATCAGCCTTATCTGGCTTACGACGAAGTAGAGTTTGACGTTATCGTTGGCACTTTCGGTGATTGTTATGACCGTTTCGCGATCCGGCTCAATGAGATTCGAGAGTCAATAAAGATTGTAGAACAAATTATCGATCGTATGCCTAAGGGCGATTATCGTATCCAAGATAAGAAAGTGACGCCCCCGCCGCGGGCGCGTATTGATGAATCGATGGAAGCACTGATTCATCACTTCAAGATTTTCACGCAGGGTTACCAAGTCCCTAAAGGTGAGGCTTATGTGCCGGTTGAATCACCACGTGGGGAACTTGGGGTTTATATCGTTAGCGATGGCACTTCTAAACCGTATCGAATGCGGGTACGGCCACCAAGCTTTATCAACTTGCAAACGCTTCCTCATTTGATGCGTGGTGGGCTCATCGCCGATGGAGTTGCCATCATTTCAAGTGTCGATCCAATTTTAGGCGAGGTTGACCGATGAGTTTTTTTACATCTTCAAACCTTGATTTGGCTCGTGAAATTGTGGGGCGTTATCCGCGTCCCCGTTCGGCGCTTATTCCGCTGATGCATTTAGCGCAAGAACAACACGGTTGGGTTTCTGTTGACGCTATGCGCCAGATTGCCGACCTTTGTGGCGTGACCGCGGCCGAAGTCAAAGGAACGGGAAGTTTCTATGAAATGTTCAAGTTCCATCCCGTGGGTAGTTATCTGATAAATGTATGTACCAACATTTCCTGTATGTTGTTGGGCGGCGAAGAACTGCTAGAACATGCACAATACCGGCTCGGTATAGCACCCGGAGAAACGACCGAAGATAATATGTTCACCCTTGAAGAGGTTGAATGTATCGCCGCTTGTACGGAAGCACCGTGTTTGCAGGTCAATTACCGTTACCGCTTGCGAGTCAGCAATACCGACTTCGACTCACTGCTTGATCGCATCCGCTCGGGCGCGGAACCGGATCTGTCCAAGCATGGCACCTTGACTAACGTACGCCAACAGATCCCAATTGACCGGGTAGCGAACATTGTGCCTCCAGAACATGCTCGCGAAATGCCTGTTTGGCTGCACCGCAATGAAGCGTCAACAACTCAGGCGGTGAATTGATGCCCACCAACGATTACGTGGCCCATGCACCCGGGTATGTCAACAATGAAGGGCCTAAGCTCGTCACCAAACGCTTTGAGTATGCCGATTCTTTCACTCTGCAACGTTTCTTGGCCACCGATGGCTATACCGGGTTGCGAACTGCGCTCACCAAACGGCCTGTGGATGTCCACAATGAGGTGCGTGGCGCGACTTTGCTAGGGCGTGGCGGCGCGGGGTTTCCGGCCGGCATCAAATGGGGTTTCCTCCCGCCCGGAAAATACCCCTATTACCTTGTGGTCAACGGCGATGAAAGTGAACCCGGCACTTACAAGGACCGCTTGCTGATGGAACGCGACCCGCACCAACTTATTGAAGGTTGTTTGATTGCTTGTTATGCGTTAGGGCTAAGTCAGTGTTTTTTGTATGTTCGTGGTGAAATGGCACTCGCTCAAGAACGTATTGCTCAGGCTCTTAATGAGGCGTACGAAGCGGGTTACGTGGGCCGCAACATTTTGGGTAGCGATTTTTCTGTAGACATTGTGCTCACCTGGGGGGCTGGTGCTTACATTGTTGGTGAAGAAACTGCACTGATCGAGAGCCTTGAAGGCAACCGAGGGATGCCACGCCTTAAACCCCCTTATTTTCCCGCCGCTATCGGACTTTATGGCCAACCAACCATCGTCAACAACGTAGAAACGCTAGCTAATGTCGGTTGGATCATGGCGAACAGCGCGGAGCAATACAGGGCCTATGGTTCAGAAACCTCCCCCGGCACACGGATGTTTGCAATTTCCGGCCATGTGCGGAGGCCTGGTGTTTATGAAGTGCAACATGGTGTAACAACCTTCCGTGAACTGATTTACGGGGATAACTTTTGCCGCGGGATACGTGACGGACATGAACTGAAAACGTTTATACCGGGTGGAGGGTCGGCCCCCTGGTTTTTTGAAGAACATTTAGACCTTCCGTTAGAGGCTGGTCCCGTCGGTGCCGCCGGGTCGATGCTCGGCTCAGGTGCTATTGTGGTCATGGACGAAACCACCGATGCGGTTAAGGCGGCCCTGCGGGTTGTGCAGTTTTTCGCTCGCGAGTCGTGTGGCAAATGCACCCCATGCCGCGAAGGCACTCGTTGGGAAGAACAGATTTTGGAACGTATCGTTGCTGGTGAGGGCAGACCCAGCGACATCGACCTGCTCTTAGACATTGCCGACAACATCAGCCCCGGGCCTTATCCAGTTGCGGCGCATCACGCTCAAGGTCTTGAGGCCGTGCCGTTCCCGCCGAAACAAACCACCATCTGCCCCCTAGGCCCGTCTTCGGTAGCGCCAATAGCGTCGACAATTCGGCGTTTCCGGCACGAATACGATGCCAAAATAACTAAGCGCGACCCAATTCCATTACGTATAGAAGTATTAGCATGACCGATGCCACCAATCAGGGAACCGATAGTTCTGGGGTTAGCGTTACTGTCAACGGTCGCGAGATTCAAGCTAAGCCAAATGAGTTGTTGATTGATGCTTGTGAACGAAACGACACCTACATTCCGAGGTTCTGTTATCACCCGAGAATGACGCCGGTGGGCATGTGTCGAATGTGTCTCGTGGAAGTCGATACTGGTCGGGGTTTCAGTTTGCAGCCGAGTTGCATGTTGCGAGTTAGCGACAATATGTCAGTCAACACCGAGTCTGCGGTCACCAAAAAGGCTCAGGATGGGGTACTTGAATTCTTGTTGATCAACCATCCACTTGACTGCCCGATATGTGATAAGGGCGGCGAATGTCCGTTGCAAGATCAAACCATGGCGTATGGTCCCGGCGAATCACGGTTCATCGAAAATAAACGCAACTTCGAGAAACCAATACCGATTAGCGACACCGTTTACTTAGACCGTGAACGTTGCATTCTATGTGACCGTTGTACACGCTTCGCTGATGAAGTAGCCGGCGATGCTTTGATCCATTTCATGGATCGTGGAGCTAAAACACAGGTTAACACGTTCCCTGAGGAACCATTTGCATCGTATTTTTCGGGTAACACGGTACAGATTTGCCCAGTTGGAGCGCTAACGGCTAAGCCGTATCGTTTCAAGGCACGCCCCTGGGATTTGCAAGAGGTGATGTCGACGGCGTGGGTAGATTCCGTTGGCTCTCGTATCAAGGTGCAAGCCTCAAGAGATCAGGTGTTGCGCGTGCTAGGTGTTGATGCTGATCCCGTGAACTGGGGTTGGCTTTCAGACAAAGAACGTTTCGCGTTTCAAGCTCTCAACAGTGATTCCCGGTTGTTGTCTCCACTAATTCGGCGTGGCAGTACGCTTGAAGCTGTTGGTTGGGGTGAGGTACTTGAACGCGTGGCGGATGCGCTTGCTGGCGTTGACCCCCGCCGTATCGCGGTGATTGGCGGAGCCCGCCTCACTAACGAAGCACAATACGCTTGGGCGAAACTAGCCAAAGGTATTATCGGAACTGATCATATCGACGCACAACTCGGTGATGGCTTACCTGCTGAGGTGGTACTGGGCTTGCCTCGGGCCAGCATAGACGATGCTTGCCGTGCGGCTGGCACGATTATTTTGTGTGGTCCCGACCCAAAGGAAGACCTCGGCGCGTTGTATTTGCGTCTGCGCCATGCAGTTCTGCACCAGGGTACAACCCTAATCGAGCTCACACCGCAGCGAACTGGGCTTAGCGACCTCGCAGCACATTCGCTATACCCTCGCCCTGGCACGGTCGGTGAGGTAGCCGCAACGCTAGTTGCAGCACTGCAAGACCCTGATCTCCACAATCCCGATTTTCGCCCCGGCTCTGCCCAAAAGCAAGCAATCTACGCTGCCGCAAAAGATATTTCGGGGCCCGTAACGGTTGTGCTGGGCAGGGCTTCGCTCGCCGAATCGGCGGCACCAACAGTAGAAGCGGCGGTGGCCCTGTCTGCCCTTGAGGGGGTATCGTTTTTGTCGGCGTTGCGACGCGGCAATATCCACGGAGCGCTTGACGCGGGGCTCTCCCCGGGTTTGCTCCCAGGACGAACCACTTTGGCTAGCAGCGCAGAGCGTTTCGCTAACGTGTGGCCTCAAGTGCCGAGCGAAGTTGGTTACGACAGTTCAGCAATCCTGAGCGCAGCAAAAGCGGGTGAGATTGATGTGCTGTTCTTGCTTGGTGCCGACCCGAGCAATGATTACATTGATGGTGAGTTGGCTAGCGCCGCCTTGGCTAATGCGGGCACGGTGGTTGCTGTTGATGTGTTGCCCAATGACAGCATCACGGCCTACGCCGATGTGGTATTGGCGGCGGCTGCCTCAACTGAATCCGCGGGAACGTTCACCAACTTGGAAGGCCGGGTTAGCATTTGCGAGCCAATTGTGGCACCCGCGGGTGTTTCTTGGCCGGATTGGATGATCGCCGCGGCTTTAGCAGATCGGCTTGATAGCGACCTCGGCTTGGATTCGCCCGCATCAATCCGCTCTGAGTTGGCTTCGGTTTCGGCTATTCACAGCGCGCTCAGCGAAGAGGTATTAGCGGCTTCGCCTGTCGATGGTGTGATGCTCGTGGGTAACGGCGACATTGAACCGCCACGTTCAACTGGTGTGACGAGCCCATTAAACGACCGCTACTCGTTGCGCTTGTTGGTCACACGTCGAATGTATGACAACGGCACGATGTTGCGTCATTGTCCAGCGAGCCAAGGCCAGATCGCAGCACTTGCGCTACGGTTGAACCCGATTGATTTTGAGAAGATCGGTGTGCGCGAGGGGGCAACGGTACGTGTTGAATCAGCGCGAGGATATCTCGACATGGTAGTACGTGTTGATGCTGGCGTGCCCGCTGGCACTGCTGCTGTCCCTTGGGGTACCTCAGGAACCGATTGTCGGCACCTCATCGGTGTTGATGCGCTGGTAACGGATGTGCGGGTGGAGCGGTTGTGATTGTTGCTGCTGACCCTTTGTTTGACGGTTCGTTCGGTTTGCCCGAACTTGGAATAGTGCTCTTAAAAGTTGTTATAGCGTTTGCTTTTTTGTTATTTGCGGTGATGTTTAATATTTGGTTTTTGCGTAAGGTTATTTCTGATATGCAAAACCGTATTGGGCCTAATCTGGCTGGTCCGTGGGGTATTTTGGTGACATTGGCAGACGGCATAAAATTGTTCTTCAAGGAAGATTTGGTCCCCGAGAAGTCTCATCGTTTTGTGTTTAAACTGGCTCCCTATTTGTCGCTGATCCCCGCGTTTCTGGTCTTTGCGATTGTGCCGATTGGTGGCGATTTCAACCGTGCGGATGGCACTGCCGGTGAAGTCTCAATATTTGGGCATGACACATTCTTGCAGGTGGCCGACCCTCCGGTTGGTGTCTTGTTTTTCTTGGCGATGTCTTCTTTGGCGATTTATGGGGTGATGCTTGCTGGTTGGGGTTCCGGTTCTAAGTACCCGTTGCTTGGGTCGGTGCGTGCTTCGGCGCAGATGGTGAGCTATGAAGCTGCGTTGGGTTTGTCTATCGCTGCGGTTGTGTTAGTTAGCGGTACCCTATCTATGCACGAGTTGGTGGTGTTGCAATCGGGTCAAGGTTTCAACGCGGTAGTACCGGGTTGGAATATTTTTGCCACTGGTTTTGTGCCTTTCGTGGTGTTTCTTATTGCTGGTACGGCTGAGCTCAACCATCCACCGTTTGATTTAGTTGAAGCTGAACAAGAACTTGTTGGCGGTTTTCATACTGAGTATTCCTCAATCCGTTTCGCTTTGTTCTTTTTGGCTGAGTTCATGAATCAGATAACCATGGCGGCGATCATTGTGACGCTCTTTTTAGGTGGGCCGTCTGGGCCAGCGTTTTTCTTTCCTGCGGGTTGGTGGATCGGCCTGTTTTGGTTCTTCTTCAAACTGATGCTCTTTTTGTTTGGTTTTGTATGGTTGCGTGCGACGCTACCTCGCTTTCGTTATGATCAACTAATGGATTTGGGTTGGAAACTGTTGATTCCTTTGTCGTTGATGTGGTTCTTGGTGCTTGCTGGTATTCAAGTGGGTCGAGAGCTTGGCTGGGGAAGTGTCGAACAAACGATCTTCGTGTTGGGTTTCGGGTTGGTTTCTTTGGTGTGTGTTGCGTTGTTGTTTCTGGCGTTGCGTTCAGCTCGTCTTCGGCGCCTCGCCGATCTTGACCAAGAGTTGACTGAGGGGAGCGTGCCGTGGCGGAGTTAACTGAGTACTTTAGGGGTTTTGCAGTCACGTTTAAGAAGCTATTTGAACCTCGGGTTACTACCGATTATCGCGGCGGGAAAGCAAAGCCTAACCAACCCGATGAAAAGCGCCAGAAAGTTGAACGCCTACATGGTCGCCATGTGCTTAACCGTTACGAAGATGGGATGGAGAAGTGTATTGGTTGTGAGTTGTGCGCGGGAGTGTGCCCAGCGAATTGTATTTATGTGCGTGGCGCTGATAATGACCCAGATAACCCGGTGTCTCCGGGTGAACGGTATGGTTACGTCTACGAAATAAACTATCTGCGTTGTATCCACTGTGATCTTTGCGTTGAGGCGTGCCCCACACAAGCGATAACCGAAACGAAGTTGTTTGAATTTTCTTTCACCAACCGTGACGATGCAATTTATACGCGAGATGAGTTGCTAGTTGGGGATGACGGCAAACCGCAGCAGTTACCTTGGGAAGATTGGCGTGAAGGTGAAGATGATTTGACTTCGGGATGGATGCGAGCCACTTCCCCTTCTGGTGACCATCGTTACGAGGGTGTTGTCCAGTGGAAAGGTGAACTTGGTTATGGTGTGCGTTCGGCTGAGCTTGGTCAGTCTGTCGAGGAGGCACAATGACGGAGGTAATCGTGTTTGTAGTTGGCGCGATTATTGTTTTGTCTGGTGCGGTTGGTGTTGTCGCCTCGCCTAATCCAGTGCATAGCGCATTGTTTCTTATTCAGACATTATTTGGTGTTGCTGTGTTGTTCGTGCTGCAAGAGGCGCATTTCTTGGCAGCAGTGCAGATCATTGTTTACGCCGGCGCTATCGTTATTTTGTTTCTCTTTGTGATCATGTTGTTGGGTGTGGATACTGCCGATAATTGGTCGGTAGAGCCGATTGGTGGGCAACGCCCGCTTGCGGTGCTTGTCGGCGCGGCGCTTTTCGGATGCGGACTGGCGTTGCTGATAGTGATGTCAGACAAATTGACAGGAATAGTGCGTGACGGTGGTGAACGGGCGCTTGATAACCAGTTCACCGACGTTGAACGTATTGGCCGAGTGTTATTTACTGATTACGCGTTGTCTTTTGAGATTACTGCTGCGTTGCTGACGATTGCGGTGATTGGTGCAGTTGTGCTGACCCGTAAGTTGCGCCGAGAAGAATTTCTTGCAGACCTTGAAAGGGTTTCTATGGAGCTACCCGCAGCTGTGCCTGACGAAATTAATGAGGCACACTGATGGAAGTCACCAACGACTGGTATTTGCTGCTTTCGGCCGTCATGTTCGTGATCGGCGCGGTTGGTCTTATGTTGCGTCGAAACCCGTTGGTGATGTTTATGTGCGTGGAATTGATGCTGAACGCGGTCAACATCAGTTTCGTGGCTTTGGGCACCGAGCTGAATGATGTTTCTGGTCAGATAGCCGTGTTTTTTGTTTTGGTGGTGGCCGCCGTTGAGGTTGTGGTTGGTTTAGCGTTGGTTGTTGCCATCAACCGGCGTAGAGCTGCTGCCACGGCTGACGATATGTCGGTGTTGAGAGGCTGAAGTGAGATCCTTGTTGGACTTTGCTTGGGTGATCGTTGCCCTACCACTTGCCGGATTCGTGTCGTTGCTCCTACTTGGTCGGAGGCTTGGTGAGCCTCGCGCCGGTTGGTTGGGAAGCATTGCGATGGCTGGGTCGTTCGTGGCTTCCTTTTTGGTATTTCTCGGTTTGCAAAACCAAGCCGTTGAAGATCGCCGTTTTGTGCAAACGTTGTTTGAGTGGGTTCCGGCTGGCGACTTTTCTGTTGATGTGGGTTTCCTCGTAGACCCGTTGTCGGTGACGATGACCTTGTTTATCACCGGTATCGGCACGTTGATACATCTTTACTCAATCGGGTACATGCATAACGATTCAGATTTTCCTAAGTTCTTCATGTATTTGAATTTGTTTGCCTTCTCGATGCTGGTACTGGTGCTTGGCGACAACATGCTTTTGACTTTTTTGGGTTGGGAAGGTGTTGGTCTTTGTTCCTACCTTTTGATATCATTCTGGTTCAGCGACGAGCGCAACGCCTCGGCGGGCAAGAAAGCCTTTGTCACCAACCGCATCGGTGATTGGGGTTTTATGGTCGCAATGTTTCTCGCATTTACGACTTTGGGTTCGATCCAATACACCTATTTGCTTGACAATGCTGGTTCTCTAGCACAATCAACAGCCACTGCGATTACGGTGCTGTTACTGATTGGGGCGATCGGTAAATCAGCTCAGATACCACTATTTGTCTGGTTACCCGACGCCATGGCCGGGCCAACGCCAGTGTCGGCGCTGATCCATGCCGCCACAATGGTCACCTCTGGTGTCTACTTACTGATCAGAGTTAATCCGATAATTGCAGTGTCTGCACAGTGGGCACCCACGCTGATCGCTTGGGTTGGCGCGCTCACCGCCTTGTTGGCAGCAACCATCGCGCTAGCCCAAAACGACATCAAAAAAGTTTTGGCCTATTCAACGGTCAGCCAACTTGGTTATATGTTCCTCGCGGTCGGTTCGGGTGCTTATGTTGCTGCAATCTTTCATATGATCACGCATGCGTTCTTCAAGGCGCTGCTGTTTTTGGGTTCAGGTTCGGTGATTCACCAGATGAACAACGATCAGGACATGCGTCATTACGGAGGCTTGAGAAAACTTTTGCCGGTCACGTCTACTGCGTTCATTGTCGGCTGGCTAGCTATTGCTGGGGTACCGCCGTTTTCAGGTTTCTGGTCTAAAGACGAGATTCTTGCATTCGCTTGGGAAACAAATGTGATCTTGTGGTTGATCGGGTTGCTGACCGCGATTCTCACTGCCGTTTACATGAGCCGTCAAGTATTTTTGACTTTCTTCGGCAGATACCGCTACGCAGATACACGGCCCGAAGAAATCACCCAAGCGTGGGCAACTCGTATAGCTGAGGTCGCCGCAGCCGTTGAGACCTCACAAACGCAACTTGACGCGGCTGAAGTAGCCAACACTAAAGCTACTGAACGGCTTGTCACTGCACAAAGCAAAAGCGCTATGCGAAGTGTTGAACTAGAGCAGGCCGACACCACGGACGAGCGAGCCGTTGCTAGGGCTACCAAGAACCTCGAGCGGGCGCAAAGCACCCTTGCATCCGCCGAGACTGCGGCGGCCGCTGCTATTGAAGCGTATGCACAAGCGCAACGAATGTTCATGGCCGCGCAAGGCGCACAAGAACAAGTGTTGCTTGCCGCGCAAGATGCCAAACAAAGCGTCGCTCCTTCAATATTTGATACCCCAGACTTAGGTGAACTAGACGAAACCGATTTCGGCACGGCTTTACAAACCCGCCGCGAACATCATCCACACGAATCTCCTTGGTTGATGACCGTTCCATTAATTGTGTTAGCTGCTGGATCTGCGATTGTGGGGATAATGAACCTTCCGTTTAGCAGTGACCTGCATTTTTTGGGCCATTGGCTTGAACCTTCTCTGTATAACAACGAAGCGCACCTTACCTCTAGCGGTGCGGTGAAATGGGCGTTGGGTATCGTGGCCGTTCTCGGTGCAACCGGTGGCATCGTTTTGGCCGCGGCGGTGTATTTGCGAGCCGCCCGTCGTGTTGTTGACGGTGGGCGGGTTGGCTATTGGGCCGAACGAATTGAACTACCGTTGTTCGCTCGTGGCTGGTTTATTGACGAATCGATCACGGATTTTATGGGTGGGCCAGGTAAACAGAGTTTCAAGGCGCTAGCTCATTTCGACTCAAAAGTGGTTGATGGCACAGTCAACGGTGTTGGTCGGTGGGTGCGGTTGGGTGGTAATGCCCTGAGACGAGTGCAAACTGGTTTGGTTCGTTCTTATGCATTAATGGTTGCTGTTGGTGCCGTGGTGCTTTTCGTGTGGTTCCTGTCGAGAGCGAGTTGGTGATGCTGACGCTTTCCTCTCTTGACTTTATCGCGGTTACTTCTGCGCCTAGTTTTCCGGTACTTTCTGCGCTTATCATCACTCCGGCTATCGGTGCTTTGCTGCTGTTGTTCTTGCCAAATAACCATCCAGATCATTTCAAACAAGTCGCCTTTTTGTTTAGTGCCGCAACTGGTGCGATGTCGATATGGGTGCTCACCGCATTTCAAACAACCTCGGCTGCTCAATTTCAATTCAAAGATCACCAAACTTGGATCGAAAGCCTCGGCATTTCTTGGTCGCTCGGCGTTGATGGTATTTCTTTGTGGCTGGTGGTTCTGACCGGCATCATTTTTCCGTTGACAATCATCGGCATAAATGCCGAACACGGTCCTAAAGCGTATTACGCCTGGCTGTTGGTCTTAGAAGCGGGTTGCATGGGTGTCTTTTTGGCGCTTGACCTTTTTGCCTTCTTCACGTTTTTTGAGATCGTTTTGGTGCCAATGTATTTCCTCATTGGCAAGTGGGGTCATGGGCAGCGAGCATACGCGGCGACCAAGTTCTTTATCTTCACGATGTTTGGTTCGGCGTTGATGCTAGTTGGCATTTTGGCTTTGGCTTTTCTCAACCAAGCCGAAACCGGTGTGCTCACTTTTGATCTTGTGGAACTAGCCAACTCACAAGAGATCGCCAAGTCCACCGCTCGCTGGATCTTTCTGTCGTTCGCGTTGGCCTTCGCTGTGAAAGTTCCGTTATTCCCGTTGCACACTTGGTTGCCTGATGCACACACCAACGCACCCACGGCGGGTTCGGTGATCTTGGCTGCGATAATGTTGAAACTCGGTACTTACGGGTTTCTGCGCTTTGGTATCTTTCTGTTCCCAGAAGCTGCTGTTTGGTTCGCCCCGGCGTTGGTGACGTTGGGAACTATCGGCATCATTTATGGTGCGATTGCGGCAACAATGCAACGCGATTTGAAGCGTTTGGTTGCCTATTCTTCGGTGGCGCATCTCGGTTTTATTGTGATTGGGGCGTTCGCTCTTAACACCGAGGGGCTTGAAGGTGCCATTTTGCAGATGGTGAACCACGGCTTGTCGACTGGCGCTTTGTTTTTGTTGGTTGCGATGCTTTACGACCGCAGTCAAACCCGAATTATTTCAGAGATGGGCGGGTTGCAAAAGCCGGCACCCGTTTTAGCGGGCGTTTTCCTTTTGGTTGCTTTGTCCTCACTCGGCTTGCCTGGATTGAATGGTTTCGTCGGGGAGTTTCTAACCTTGCTTGGTGCTTTCGCGGCGCATCGCTGGTGGGCGGTGGTAGCGGCGACCGGGGTTATTCTGGCTGCGCTGTATCTGTTGTGGGCTTATCAACGAGTGTTTCACGGTGCGGTTGCTGAGCGCTACGCGCAAATGAGCGACTTGAAACTGCGGGAAGGTTTGTTGTTGGCCCCGTTTGTTGTGGGGATTATTTTTCTTGGTGTTTATCCCAAACCGGTCATTGAACGGATGGAACCGGCGGTGGATGCTTTGATTGCTCACGTTGAACTTCACGTTGAAAACTTTTCTGAACCCACCGCGAACGTTGTCGTAGTTGAGAGCAACCAAACCTCAAATGAAGGTGACGGTGGTCCATAATGCATCTAGTATTTGCCCAGGTTGCACCTAATGTGGTTGCTCCACGGTATTCATGGGCGGGTCTAAGCCCACTGATTATTTTGGCTACCGGGGCTTTGTTGCTCATCATGTTCCGTTCGGTGATTAGCCGTTTGCCTGAAAAGATTGAACGCTACGCGACTGTTGCTTTGGGTCCGCTAACAGTTGCGGTGGCGTGGCTTGTTGCTGGTTTGGTGGGTGACGACTTTCTGTTTCCTAGCATCCGCGCAAACCTCGGTGCTTTTGGTGCGGTGGCGACGGGTGTGCTGTTGCTGGGTGTTGCCGCGCTGTTGGTGCGTGTCTTGCGTGTTGGTTTTGACGCGATGTTTACCGCAGGTACCGCGTTGGTGGCCTTTGTTGCAATCGTGGTGCTGTGGAATGATTATTGGCGACCAAGCGGTCCAGTTCTCGCTATCGGAGACCAGTTTTCCTTTGATGGCTTCAGTTTAGTTATGTCGGCGGTAATCGTGCTGGCCGTGGTGTTGTGTGCGTTGTTGTTTGATGAGTATTTGCGCCGCGAGGGCATTGCTGGCCCGGAGATGTTTGTGTTGATGATGTTATCGGCCGCTGGAGGTTTGGTAATGGCTGGGGCTGGCGACCTGATTGTGTTGTTTCTTGCTCTGGAAACATTGTCGATAGCGATTTACGTTATGACTGCGTTGCATTTGAGTCGCAACGAATCATTAGAAGCTGGTCTCAAATATTTTATTCTCGGAGCCTTTTCTTCAGCTTTTTTGTTGTATGGCATTGCTTTGGTTTACGGAGCAACCGGTTCGATGAGTTTGGCCGAGATCAGTACTTATATGAGTTCAGTAGTGTTCTTAGAAGATGCCATGTTGCTTGCTGGTTTGGCGATGCTTTTGGTGGGGCTCGGTTTCAAAGTAGCCGCGGTGCCGTTTCATGGTTGGACCCCTGATGTTTATCAAGGCGCACCTACACCGGTTGTTGCGTTTATGGCATCTGTGGTAAAGGCAGCAGCGTTTGCGGCTATTGTCCGAGTTTTTGTGGTAACTTTCGCCGATTACCGTGCGGATTGGCAGCCAGCAATTTTTGGTCTAGCGGTACTCACACTGCTAGTAGGTTCGGTGTTGGCCATCGTGCAACGTGACGCAAAACGCATGTTGGCATACTCGTCAATTTCTCACGCGGGTTTTATTTTGGTCGGTGTGCAAGCGGCAACTAGCCGAGGTACCGCGGCGGTCGTGTTTTATGTTGCGGCTTACGCATTCATGGTGATCGGGAGTTTTGGAGTGCTTACGGTTGTGTCGGGTCGGGGCGACCGAAGAACTAGCCTAGATGATCTCAACGGATTGGCGACTCACCGTCCGGCTTTGGCTTTGGCATTGACGGTTTTTCTGTTGGCTCAGGCGGGAGTTCCGTTGACTTCGGGTTTCGTGGCGAAGTTTGCGATCATTGGAGCGGCGGTTGATGCCCGTTCATTTTGGTTAGCGATTGTGGCGATGGTTGCTGCGGTAGTTTCCGCATTTCTTTATCTGCGTATTGTGTTGTCGGTTTATTTGGGCTCGGCAACCGATGCTGAGCCAGTTGAACCAGTCCACCCGGCTGCAGGGCTAGCTATCGGAGTCGCGTTAGCTCTCACTGTCGTGTTCGGTGTGTTCCCCTCTCCAATAGCCGACCTCACCGGCGACGCAGTCCCCCAACTATTAGGTGCCATCACCCGCAGTTAGCTAACCGCTTACGCCGGACCAACCGCAGGCGTGTCGTAACAACAACGACGACCCCGCCGCTTGACACGGTTCCACAAATGGGTGAGAGGATCGGTGGTTCTCAGGAAACCGGCTCTTCGCGTTTGAGGTCGGAGTCGGTGGGGTGAGAGTCCGTGCCTGAACGCGAGAGATCCTGCAGAATCGGTGCTGACATTTAGTTGAGGGACCGGGGGATCAGTGTGGAAGTTGACCCTGTATGTGGGCGACCGACCAACACTCGAACCCACAGTAGCAACAAAACCACGCGCGTGACCACTGATCGTCGTTGCTAGATGCACCACAAGGTCCACTCGGGACAACCCGACAACAGGAGGATGGACACCCATCCACACGGCCTTTAGGAGGTGTCGATACCGTCGACCGGGTCGTGGCGGGTGGATCGGGTTGTGGGGTGCTGTTGTTCGGCATCGGGGTTTGTCTGTTTCTTTCGCAGAGTTTGCTCAACATGCGCGAGCCCGGGCGCATTCTGGATGGTCGACCGGGGTGAGTCGCCGGCAACCGGTTGCGCCGAGTCTACGCGGGTTTGAGCACGGTCTGGCCGACTCGACGAGATAGTCGGACGCTGATCCGCTGGGTGGATCGGGGGATCATTTGATGCGATATTCGGGAACTCATCTGCTGGGCCGCTCAAGGGCTCACCCACGGAAAGGGTGGGGCGCTTGTCTGCCGGCTGGGTTGAGGGCCCACCCACCGAAACGTGCAAGGAGTCACCGGGCCCGCTGCTTGACAACCCAAGTGACGAGGTGCCCGCCGACTTATCCGATAAAACGGTCGGACGCTCACCCGATTGGCGGTTCGGCGGTTTACCTGATGAGGTCCTCGCCGATTTTTCCGATAAAACGGTCGGGCGCTTATTTGCTGGGCCGCTCAAGGGCTCACCCACGGAAAGGGTGGGGCGCTTGTCTGCCGGCTGGGTTGAGGGCCCACCCACCGAAACGTGCAAGGAGTCACCGGGCCCGCTGGTCGACGACCCAAGTGACGAGGTTCTCGCCGACTTATCCGATAGGCGGTTCGGTGGTTTACCTGACAAGTTCGTCGCGGACTCACCCGACGGGTTGGTTGAGGGTTTGTTTGGTGGAACTGTTGGGTGCTTGCCTGATGGGTTGGTTGAGGGTTCGTCTGGCAAGGTACTCGCCGACTTATCCGGCGGGGCAGCCGGATGCTTACCGGTTGGGCGGGTTGAGGGTACGTCTGACGGGACTGTCGGACGCTCACCCGACGAGATAGTCGGAACCTCAGCCACCGAAACGGCGGGGGGCTCACCCGACGGGTTGGTTGAGGGTTTGTCTGGTGGAACTGTTGGGTGCTTGCCCGACGGGTTGGTTGAGGGTTCATCTGGTGAGATTGTTGGGCGCTGACCCGATGGTTGGGTCGTGGGATCACCTAGCGAGTTCCTCGCCGGCTTATCTGACGAAACGGTTGGGCGATTGTCTTTGGGTTGGGTTGGGGGTTTGAGGTAGTATTTTCCGGTTTTGGGGTGTTTGTGGACTTGCCAGCCATCGTCGTGGATTTTGTGGTGGCAGTCGTTGCACACTAACACCAGGTTTTCTAGGTTGGTGGGTCCATTCTTAGACCACCAAATAATGTGATGCGCTTGACACCACAACGGGTTAGCACCACATCCAATGCAGCATTGGTCTCGTGCGATCAAAGCGATGCGTTGAGCTTCGGTGGCGGTGCGCACCCGCCGGCCGAGCCACATGTCTTGGGTTTTCGTGTCGAAGATTGATGGCAACAAGTTCGCTTCCAACGCTAACTTGTGTAGTTCGGTGATTGGTATTGGTGACCCGTCAACCAACCGTGGGTTTTCGAGTTGTTGTTTGAGCACATCGAAATCGGCGATTACTAACAAATCAGTACCCACA
>JAHQYM010000102.1 GCA_024421095.1 Acidimicrobiia bacterium | reverse complement strand
TCGTCGATGCAGAAGAAACGCTGCAGGCAGGCACTGGTACGCATGGTGCCAAACTAACATGCCCGCAAACATATTCGCCACGCCCCGTTCGCAAAACGGATATCTGTGGCTGCAAATGGGATCACGCTGGTCGGTTAGCGGATTGCGCGGATGGTTGCGGGGGCGTGGAATGGTCTCGGTGACGACCTCCAAAGACCCCCTCCAGTCGACGGATGTATCGCCGACCGCAGTAAATCAAACCTCACAAAGGAGACCCCGTTGGGGACTATAACCACAAACGACGGCGTGAACCTCAGCTTTGTCGACACCGGCTCCGGCCCACCACTCGTACTCGTTCACGGTTGGAACCAGACCGCGGCACTATTCGACCGCCAGGTCGAGTCTCTGAGCGAGTCGTTCAGGGTGCTGGCGCTCGATCTTCGCGGCCACGGCGACTCTGACGCTCCCGACTACGGATACCGCATGTCCCGTCACGCCATGGACCTTAGAACGTTAATCCTTGAAGTCGCCGGGGGACAAGCACATGTGCTGGGCCATTCGATGGGCTGCTGCGTGCTCTGGTCGTACTTCGACCTTTTCGTAGGCGAGGGCATAGACCGGGCGATCTTCGTGGACATGGCGACCCATCCCGTGCTCAACCCCGCCTTCAGCGATGAGCAGGTTGCCGACTTCGGTGCCATCATGCCTGCATCGGACCTGTTCGGGATCATCAACGGGCTGTCCGACGGTGCCGAGGCTCAGATCATTCCAGGACTGATCGAACACATGGTCACCGAATCAATCGACCCCGCGGACAAAGCTCGAATCCTGGCCGAGAACGAACGGATGCCCGGACCACTGTCGGCCCGCGAGTTCTTCTCAGACATCCTGGCCGACTGGCGGGACGTTCTGCCTCGAATCAATCGGCCCAGCCTCTACATCGCCGGGGAAGCCTCCTTCGTTCCCATGACCGCCACCAAGTGGGCGTCCGAGCAGACCCCCGGCGCCCGCTTCGAATTGTTTGGCGGGGATGAGGGGGGCAACCACTTCATGTTCGTGGAGAACCCCAACCGTTTCAACCGCGTGGTGACCGACTTCCTCACCAACCCCTGAACCTGCCACTGACCCCCGCACTGACCCTCGGACGGAACCCCGCACTGACCCTCGGAAGTAACAACAAGGTTGTCAACCGCCGAAGAACTTGCAGACAATGATGGCAAATCGCACGGTGAAGGTGTTAATTATCCGGCACAAACAAAACAATAGGTTGCATTACCTGATTATTCGTGTAACATGAACCCCGTCGACTACTAGTCCTAACTGTGCCGCCCAGGCGGAGGCGTGTTAGGGTACAGGGAAGGACAATCATGGAGACAACCGTGATCACCACAATCATCAGCGTGATGGGCATAACCATAATTACAATGCTCGGCTACTTCATGCAAAGCGTGCGCGCCGATATGCAGAACATCCGCAACGATATGCAAAACATCCGCAACGATATGCAAAACATCCGCAACGATATGCGCCTCTTGGGAGAGCGCATAGACCGGCTTGATGAGAAAGTCAATGTTCTGACCGCGAGCGTGGCATCGATAGCGGCAACGCAAATCGAACACGGCAAGAAACTATCCGAACACAGCATCAAACTCGACCAGTTGATTAACCTCGGTGAACGTGTCAGCGCCGTGGAAGGTGCCGTGTTCAACAAACCCGTACCCAAACTCGCCCTCGCAGCAAGCATCGAACCCGACGAATAAAGTTCACCCCCCCACAGACCTCGCAGGGGTAACCGAACCCCCACCTGCCGTGGTCGCCGTCGGCGGTTGCGATACATTGAGCACATACGCTTGGTGCGGGCTTAGCGGTAAAGTTAGGCGAGGAAGGTGACTATGGCCATCAACGCAGATTTCTTGATTAGTTGCATCGAAACTTTGCAAGCGGCTCACCAAGAACTTCCTCGGCATCCCCAGAACAGTGTTATGTACAACATTTACCGTGCTGCGATCGTCAAAGAATTTGAGATTTCTCTAGAGCAAAGCGGTAACTTGCTCAAGAAACGTTTAAGACCTTACTTTGCTTCGAACCGTCAAGCCGATCAACTCAATTTCAAAGACATTTTCCGCCACGCCTCCCAACACGGGTTGATCAGCACCCAAGCCTGCGAGCGCTGGTTTCAATATCGCAACAACCGCAACAACACTGCGCACGACTACGGCAAAGAATTTGCTGAAGTGACGCTCCGCCTAATCCCCTCGTTCATCGCAGATGCCACCGAGTTGGCCCAGGTGATAGTTGCTGAACCCGATGAGTGATGCAGTTCACCAAGACTTCAAGCTAGGCATGGAAACGCGCTATCTTGATGAGGTCAAAACCCTGCTCGCGAAGTTTGTTCCCGACGCTGAAGTGTGGGTTTACGGTAGCCGCGTTACCGACAAGAGTCACCCAGCAAGCGACCTAGACCTTGCTCTACGAGGCCCTGGACTGTCCAAAATTGACGACAACAAACTCGCGCAATTAAACGCATCTTTCAACGAATCCGATATTCCGTTCATAGTTGTTGCTCAAGACTGGGCAAGGCTCCCTGAGAGTTTCCACCGAGAAATCGAAAAGGTCTATTTCGTGCTCGCTCCCCCCACGGTGTGAGGTCATCGACCCCTCTGGCCTTGACCCCACAAAGCAAAACCGGGCAGTCGGTAGCAGGCACCCCAGCTGGTGCCAACCTTAGTGACCATTCCATCACGGAGGGTCACTAAACTGGGAAATCCGTGCTTGACGCAGCGAAGGGAGAATTGCGGATAAATGCACGACTCGTCATTTCAGCAGTCTATTAGACCCAAAAGCATGACTCGTGCATTTTCGCGCGATTTGTAGTTCTTGTTGGGTGGCCCTGCGCGTCGGTGTGGGATTTGGGGTTGCTGGTGTCGATGGCGCGGTGTTCGGCAATCGACCCGGGCGATGGACGCTACAAAAGCGTGAATAATGGGTAAACATATAGCAATGAAACCTTTGCTTGTCTTTTTTGACCCAGTACCACCCGACCTTGCCCAGACGCTTGACATAACCGGTTGGGTCTGGAAACCCGCCGCAGACATTGAACAAGCGCGATCCGAAGAACCCGCAGATGGATGGATCGGGGCCATCGTCAAGGCCGGCACAGACCTTGAAGCAGCCCTGCGAGTTTGCCGTTCAATTCGCAATGGTGAAATCAACGCAGGTGCATTACTGTTGCTCATTAACGGTGGGCATTTGCAATCACTCGACCCACATCAAGAACTCTTCGACGACTTCTGCCTACACCCGTTTCATCCACTAGAATTCGAGATCCGACTAAAACACAGTTTCAGGCGGAGTGGACAAACCAACGACATTGAAGTAATCGAATACGGTCCTTTGGCTATGAACCTTGAAACCTACCAAGCAGCGATTGACAAAAAGCCGCTCGATCTCACCTATATGGAATATGAGTTATTGAAATTTTTCGCAGCACAACCGGGCAAGGTCTTTACTCGCGAAACCCTGCTCAACCGCGTTTGGGGTTACGACTATTACGGCGGTGCCCGCACCGTGGATGTACATGTACGAAGGTTGCGCGCAAAACTCGGAGAAGAGCACGCCAACCTAATCCAGACGGTGCGCTCCGTAGGTTACGCATTCGGCCGTAGCCGCTGGGGATAACAACCGCAGCGAGCCCTAAAGAACGTACGGATTGGATTCCGAAAGCTCCAAATATTCGTTGGGTTCGCCGTCTTGCGTCACGTTGTCCAAATCACTTTGGCGGCCGATGAGCGCACCAATCACACCCGCAAACACGGCCATACTCAACAACACCCCCACCGGCATCACCAACACCAACAACAAAACCATTACCACAACACCGAAATCCATAGGTCAAGACTCCCTGCTCAACGGGTCGGTGGCGACTACTTCGATCTCAACGGCAGCTCCCAAAGGAAGCGCCACAACCGCAACCGCTGAACGCGCTGGAAGTTGCCCAGCAACGTCACCCGCTTCAGCAAACTCTTGAGCGTAAATTCTGTTGACCTTGGCATAGTCATTGATGTCTGTCAGAAACACGGTTACTTTCAGTACGTCTTTGAGTGTCGCATCGGCGCTCGCGAGCAACGCCCGCAAGTTAGCGAACACCTGCCGCGTTTGCGCTTCTACGCCACCTTCAACAAGCGCACCATCTTTGATACCGATTTGACCAGCGGTGAACAGGAAGTTACCACCTTTCATTATCGGTGAATAGGGGCCTACGGGCGTAGTCATAGCGTGTCTTACGGGTAAGTGTTTTTGGGTCGACTAGCTGAAACTTTGGCCACAACCGCAGGTGCGTTGGGCATTGGGATTATTGATTGAGAACCCGGCATCAGTAAGGCCGTCTTTGTAGTCGAGCGTGGCCCCCTCAAGAAGTTGAGCAGAAGACGGATCGACTACAACATAAACCGAACCGAACGCAACCGACATATCGTCCGTTGCCCGTTCGTTATCAAAATACATTTCATATGAGAACCCAGAGCAACCACCAGGGCGCACGGAGACACGCAAAGCGAGATCTTCGTCGCCCTCGGCGCTCAAAAGTTCGTCTACTTTAGACACAGCAGAATCGGTGAGTGTTATCACGGGACTTCCTCTCCAAGAGAACTACCACTAGCCTCGTCACCCTACCCCCTTGGAAAGCGTTTCGCACCCCCCAACAAATCTCCAATGAAACTAACCTCAAAGCACGCTAACTTCTAATTGTGAACGAGGCACTGCACGAAACCAATATCCACGAAAACGATATCCAGCAAATCGACAAAGCGCTGCGCAACGACATTCGCCGCTTAGGCAACCAACTCGGTGCTGCGTTGGTGCGTCAACACGGCTCAGACCTACTTCAACGGGTGGAGCAAGTGCGCAGCTATGCCAGTCGTTTGCACCGCGACCACAGCAGCAGCGGTAGCAACGGCAGTGGCAATGGCGGTGGCAATGGCAGTGGCAATGGCGGTAGCGACCTCATTGAACATCTAAGCGACGCGCATGTGGCTGAAGCGATTCTGTTAGTGCGCGCATTTACCGTCTACTTCCATCTCGCCAACACCGCCGAACAAGTCCACCGCATTGAACACCTCAACGCCACACCCGAAAAAAACACTAGGTTCGCCGAAACCGTAGCCAAGCTCCAAACCAGCGGAATCGCCAACGAAGAAATCCTCAACGCGACCCAAGCCCTTGACCTGCGACCCGTGTTCACCGCCCACCCCACCGAGGCATCACGGCGCTCGATACTCGACAAGCTCGCAGAACTCGCGGTGCTCATCGAAGAACGCAACGAACGCAGCACGGAACCAAACACCGAAGCACGCATCGACCGCCGCATCGACGAATTGATTGATGTGATCTGGCAAACTGACGAACTGCGGCGCACCCAACCCGACCCAATCGACGAAGCACGCTCAATCCTTTACTTCCTCAACGAAATCGTCACCGACGGCGTGCCTGAACTCTTTGACGACATTGACATGGTGTTGCGTAATATCGGCGGCGCGCTCAACGACAAAGTCCCCATCCAATTCGGCTCTTGGGTCGGCGGCGACCGAGACGGTAACCCCAATGTCACTCCCCAAACCACCCGAGACGTACTCAACTTTCAACGCAACCGTGCGTTGCGTATCCTGATCAGCGAAATCGAAGCCTTGTCAGCCGAGTTGTCGGTGAGCGACATGGTGGTCGGCGTGTCGAACGAACTGTCGGCACAACTTCAAACCGACCGTCAACAGTTTCCGGCTATCACTGCGCGCTTCGATCAGCTCAGTGATGGCGAACCGTACCGAAGGCGCTGCGGAGTGATCCATCAACGTCTCCAAGACACACTCAAAAAACCACGAAGCGCTACCGCCTACCGATGTGTCGCCGAACTTGATGCCGACTTAGCGATGATGAGCCACTCTCTAAACGCCAACCGAGGGGAGTTGCTAGCACAGGGACGGCTCGCACAAATACGGCGCACGGTGGCACTTATCGGCTTTCATTTAGCGAAGCTAGACATACGCCAACACGCGGCGGTTCATCACCAAGCACTTGCCGAACTATTTCGGTCGCTCGGCACCGACTACAGCGCATTGGACCGCACAGCACGAATTGCGCTACTAACCGAAGAACTCAGCAGCCGCCGACCATTAGCCCCACCGGCAGCGCCCGCCCGGCCCGCCCGGCCCGCATGGCCAGCGCCGACCATGGCACCAGCCCCTCCAGCGGCATCCAGACACGCCGATGACAACGGACCCCTGGCGCTGTTCGCCGAGTTGCGTGATGTGATGGACACCAACGGCGATGAAATTGTTGGTGCATACATCGTTTCGATGACGCAAGGAGTAGACGACATCCTCGCTCCGGCAGTGCTCGCCCGCGACGTGGGCCTCATCGATCTCGTGACTGGAGTAGCAAGGCTCAGCTTTGTCCCCCTATTTGAAACGATTGACGACCTGTGCAGCATCGGCACCGTGTTGCGCGAACTTTTGCACAATCAGTCATACCGCAAGCTGCTGGAGTTGCGAGGGAACCACCAAGAAGTGATGGTCGGCTACTCGGATTCCAACAAAGACGGCGGTATCACCGCTTCACAATGGGAAATCCACAAGGCTCTGCGGAAAATCGCTGAAGTGGCCACCGAAACCGGCATTCGCATAACGGTGTTTCATGGGCGGGGTGGCACTGTCGGACGGGGTGGCGGCCCCACCAACGCAGCGATCCTTTCCCAACCCGCTGGCGTGGTCAAAGGCAAAGTCAAGATCACTGAACAAGGGGAGGTAATCGCCGACAAATACGGGCTCCCCAAACTCGCCAAACGCAACCTCGACCTGGCCTTGTCTGCAGTGCTCGAAGCATCGCTGGCGCACCGCACCCCACGGCATGATCCCGCTACCACGAAAGCCTGGGATCAAGTCATGGAAATCATGTCGAAAACCTCTATTGACGCTTACCGGAAGTTGCTTGAAACCCCCGGTTTCGTTGACTATTTCCACAAATCAACTCCCGTGTCTGAACTAGCTGATATGAACATCGGGTCACGTCCCGCTCGGCGCTCCAACTCCAACGGCAGCCTCGAAGGGTTACGTGCGATCCCCTGGGTTTTCGGCTGGACGCAATCACGCCAAATTATCCCTGGATGGTTCGGTGTGGGTACCGCACTGCAAGCCGCACGTCAAGCCGGGCATGGCAACGAACTCAAAGCCATGTATGGAGACTGGCAGTTCTTCGCCACTTTCATCTCCAATGTGGAAATGACCCTCATGAAAACGGATTTGGCTATCGCACGCCACTACGTGGATCGGTTGGTGCCGCCCGAACTGCACCATTTCTTCGACACCATCGCCGCAGAACACGACCTGACCTTGGCCGAGATCGCAACGCTCACCCAACGCGAACTGCTCGACGACCTGCCTATTTTGAAACGCACCCTAGCGGTGCGCGACGCTTACCTTGACCCGATCAACGTTTTGCAAGTTGAGTTGCTAGCCCGTTCCCGAACTCGAAGCGAAACTGGGGTTGGTGACACTAACGCCGACGACAATTCACGGTTATTGCGCCGTGCCCTGCTGCTGACGATCAACGGTGTGGCTGCTGGTCTGCGCAACACTGGTTAACGCGGCCCGACACTCCCCGAACGCTCACCGCGGCGGTGTATCTAGGCGTACTTCGGTCGCGAAACGCCAGTTCAGAGACTTGTGCCTAGGGTGAAACAGGCATTACTATGCAGTGCAGTTCGAGGTTGAACTCGTCTAGGTGGCTGGTGTTTTTCTCGGCGGGTTGGTGTTATAATTACATTGTTGTAGTCCGTTTTGTGTGGGGAGGTTTTTGTTGTGACTGTGGGTGTGGAGCCGTGTCAGGCTGATTTGTTTAAGGGAACCGGGTTTGTGGGGGATCGTGTTGG
>JAHQYM010000101.1 GCA_024421095.1 Acidimicrobiia bacterium | reverse complement strand
GCGTTGTGGATTAACGACGGTTTGGTTATGTCTGAATCGCTGTTGGTGTTTTTGGTTGCTGGCGCGGTGTGGACTGCTTTGCGTTACCGTCAAGACCCGCATTTTTGGCGGGCCGCACAGTTGGGAGCCTGGATCGGTTTGGCGGCTTTGGCGCGCTCGGAATCTCTGCTGTTGTTGGTGATCTTGGTGGCTCCGTTGATGTTGGTTTGTCATACACGATGGAAAGCGAGAGCATCGGCAACGCTACTTTGCGGGATGGCTGCAGTATTGGTTATCGCTCCTTGGGTTGTTTATAATTTGACGAGATTTGACGAACCTGTGTTGATGTCAACCAACGACGGCATCACCTTGATTGGGGCTAACTCACCTCAGACGTATGCGGGTGGCGCGATCGGCTTTTGGTCGCTGGAATACGCCAACACGTTGGCAGCGGACATAGCTGAGTTGCAAACTGGCGACCCTAGCGTCACGGCGCGTATTTGGCGAGGTGAGGCGCTGAGTTATATTGAAGGGAACCTTGACGATTTGCCACGGGTGGTGGCGGCACGGCTGGGGCGTCTGTGGTCGGTGTTTCGACCCTTGCAAATGTCGGAATTGAATACCGGGGAGGGCCGTGAAGTTTGGGCATCCAACCTTGCGTTCGTGGGCCTTTGGATGGCCGCGCCTCTAGCGGTGCTTGGTTGGTGGCACCTCGGTCGGGGGCAACGTTGTCGCTGGCCGTTGACAATTCTGGTGCTGCATGTGTCTTTGGTTGGAGCAATTTTCTATGGGATTCCGCGTTTTCGGGTTCCTGCCGAGATTGCGGTTGTGGTGTTTGCGGCTGTTGGTTTACACTACTTGAGCCAACTCCACACTCCCGACCGTGAAACGAAGTCAGATTTGCAGATCCAACACAATAAATAAATATTTTCAAGATATTTGGTTGTTTTTAGTTATAAGAACAATATCGTTTAGCGAAGTACGGCATCCTGCTTTACTGAGTGCCAAAAGTTGGCTAACCAAAAGGAAATTACAATGGCGGAAATAAATTGGTTTATGGTGTTGTCGCTCTTGGCGATGACGCTTTGCAACATTTACATAGTCTATTCGAACTATCGCTGTTTGAAATCACTGAAACGCTACGGGTTTGAGCTCCCTCCTGCCGCTGCCTTCGACGACAATGTGACGCGTGATGAGGTGCGTGCGGAGCTATTGCGAGACCGTGTAGTGGTTGACATTGTGGCCTCTGACGATACCCCCGAGGAGGTGGTTCGTTACCTCTATATCGAGGCTGAGCAGCGCGCTAGGCAACGCAAAAGAGGTCAGTTGCAAGGCGACGACAACGATCTGTTTGCGATCCCTCCGTTCAATCCCAAACCAACGTAATGAACAGCATCTCCGATCGCCCGCTTGACATCATCAAACGGGCGACCGGTATGGTTGTGCGACCGCTGAGGGTTGTGCGCGAGGGGGGACTTGAACCCCCACATCCTTTCGGATACAGGCACCTGAAGCCTGCGCGTCTGCCAATTCCGCCACTCGCGCGTGGCTACACAGCATCGTGAGCGTATCTGATCTTAGCGCTGCCGCACTTTTTTCAACCTCATTAGGGTTACTCTTTGAGTGTGAGTTCACCAATCGGATACGGCACGAAGTCAAGCGGCGCAGTGGTAGCTCCACAGATGCCAACCAACACTGGCATCTGCGCCGACGGCTCCAGAGTTGAGTTGGTGTGCAGATGATTGAGTTGGCTTGGGGTGCAGCGACCAACACGGGCCGTGTTCGCGAGGTCAACCAAGACCAGTTCCTTGCCAACGAGGGCGTTTTTGTCGTTGCCGATGGCATGGGTGGTCACCTTGGCGGTGAAGTAGCTTCGGCGATAGCTGTTGAGGAGATGACTAAGGCTAGCAACCTCAGCAATGTGGACGACTTGATTGGGATAATGCATCGAGCCAATCGTGAGATCGTTGATCGAGCCCACCAACAACTTGAATATTTTGGGATGGGCACAACCTTGGTTGCGTTGGTGGTGCCGAGTGGTTCTGAGACACCGCAAATGTTCGCCGCCAATGTTGGTGATAGCCGCTTGTATGTGTTTACGCCCGAGCACTTCAGGCAGCTAAGCGAAGACCACAGCTTGGTGAACGACTTGCTGCGTGACGGTGTGATCTCCAGAGAGCAAGCGGAGGTGCATCCGCAACGCAATGTTTTGACCCGTGCTCTCGGGATTGAAGAGCCGCTGTTCGTTGATACTTGGGAACTCGTAGCGGTTGCGGGTGACCGCTATTTATTGTGTAGTGATGGGTTGACCAACGAACTCAGCGATACACAAATTGCAGAGTTACTTGACCGCAATGTCGATCCCCAAAAAGCGGCTTCGGCTTTGGTGCAGGCGGCTTGCGAGGCTGGCGGCCAAGACAATGTAACCGTCGTGGTGGTCAATGTTCTCAGCGTGGAACCACCCGATACCGTCCCCCCCGATACCGTCCCCCCCGATACCGTCCCGCCCGACATCGGCACCGTCCCGCCCGACATCGACACCGTCCCGCCCGAAACCGACAACGTCCCGTCTGACAACCTTCCACCCCAAGAGCGCGTGTTTCGCAACTCTCAAGTTACAGACCCCGTAGCGCTGAGCGAGGCAGACAACAGCCCCGTCCCCACCGATCAGGTAACGGCGCAAAGCGGCCGTTGGTGGAGCAACGCCACCACTATGGGGATCCTGTTTGCTGGAGCCTTGTTGGTGATAATGGTGTTGTTGTTCGCGGCACTGTGACTGTCGGGGCTAGCGCGCAGATAGACTGATTGGCTATGTCCAATGCTCGGCCCACGGTCTTCAATGGCCGCTACGAACTATTGCGTCACATCGCCCGCGGCGGGATGGCTGATGTTTATCTAGCTCGTGACCAAACTCTAAACCGAGAGGTCGCGCTCAAAGTGTTGTTCCCAGAGTTCGCCAACGACCCGAATTTTGTGGAGAGGTTTCGCCGTGAAGCTCAAGCGGCGGGCAACCTAAACCACCCCAACATCGTAGGGATTTACGATTGGGGTCAAGAGCGTGGCACCTATTACATCGTGATGGAGCATGTGCCGGGCAAAACCATGGCTGATGTGGTACGCGATTCAGGCCCGCTCGCACCGCGCCGCGCGGCACAGATCGCTGACGATGTAGCCGCGGCGTTGTCTACCGCCCACCGGGCGGGTTTGGTGCATCGAGACATCAAACTTGGCAACATTTTGATCTCCGACAACGGCGATGTCAAAGTCGCCGATTTCGGTATCGCCACGGCCTTGGCGGGGCGCACCGAAGCGGGGTTGACCCAACACGGCTCGGTTATGGGCACCGCCACCTATTTTTCTCCCGAGCAAGCCCAAGGGAGATCCGTTGACGGCCGCAGCGACCTCTATTCGCTTGGTGTGGTACTTTACGAGATGCTCGCCGGCGAGCCCCCGTTTGCGGCAGACACACCAATTGCGGTTGCTTACAAACACGTTCAAGAAAAGCCACAGTCGTTGCTTGAACGTGGTTCGCCAGTCACTTCGGCGTTAAACGCCATCACCATGAAACTGTTGGCAAAAAACCCGCTCAACCGTTACCCCACAGCAGCAGACCTACGTTCCGATTTGCAACGTTTTCTCGGTGGCAACACCGAACTGCCGGTACGAACCAGCAGGCCACACCCCAACTATCACCAGATGCCTAATCCTCAGCCCCAAACGCATATTCCTCAACCCCAAGTGCAAACCGCACCACCAACACGCGCCCCGGTGCCCGTCCAACAGGCTGCACAACCGATGATGGCTCAAGGCCCGGTCGTGTATGGCCACGGGGGATTTTATGAACCAGTGGATATGTCGCGCCGAGATGACTGGAAGCGTACCGCTGGGTTGATCCTTGGCCTTTGTTTTCTGATTGTTATTTTGGGTTATTTGGTAGTGGCTTTCGTCAACCAACTCAGCGGCGATACAACCCCCACCGACACCAGTAGCGCGGTTGAGTTAATCGCCGTTCCGGCGGTTGCTGGGCAGCCCCTAGTGGATGCCGAACGAGAATTGCTGGGCCTCGACCTTGAGGTGGTCATTGAGCGTCGTAATAATGAGTCTGTCCCACTTGGTGAGGTTGTGCAACAAAATCCCTTAGCCGGGGAGAAGGTGGAACCCCGCTCGGAAGTCACCTTGTATGTGAGTTTGGGCTCACCCGACCAGGTGCCCAACGTGATTGGCAGGGAGCAAAGCGAAGCGCTCAACACTTTAGAATCCTTGGGTTACAACGTCACCGTTGAATCGGTTGCTGATGTGCGTGTTTTTGGTGAAGTTGTGAACCAGCTTCCCTCGCCCGGCACTGAGCTTTCGCCGGGGGAACCGGTAGTCATCAAGGTTTCCACAGGGCCGCAGAAAGTGCCGATTCCGGTGCTTGAAGAGGCCACGCTCAATATTGCTTTAGAAACTCTGGTGACTGACGGGTTTAGGGTCACCCCAGACAATATTGAGGAAGCTTCTGAGACGATTGAAGCGGGCTTAGTTATCCGCACCGAGCCACGGGCGCGGAGTTTAGTCGATAAGGGTTCGTGGGTGACGATTGTGATCTCCACGGGCTTTCCCGTGGTGCAGGTGCCTAGCGTGGTTGACCTGTTCGCAGACAGCGCCGAACAGACTTTACTGCAAGTGGGTCTCGAATCGGAGATCGTTTTGGTTCCGTTACCGCTCGGCGATGCTTCGGTGGGGCGGGTTATCAACCAGAGTGTGGAACCCTTCAGCGAGGTTGACCTTGGCACAACAGTGATCATTGAAGTCGGAGAAGCTACCGACGAACCCACCACGACCACCACGACCACCACGACTACCACGACCACCACGACTACCACACCGCTAGATACCCCCACCACCACCGTCGAAGCTACCAACGCTGTTGCAGACGGCTAAGGAAACCGAACGCACCCGAACACATTTCGGTTAGCTTGTTGAGCAGCGCTTCAGATAGTTTTTGAGCAGGTCGTGGCCGGCCGTGGTCAATACTGATTCGGGGTGGAACTGCACGCCCTCAATGTTGAGTTGGCGGTGCCGCAAACCCATCACTAAACCATCGGCGGTTTCGGCAGTAATTTCGAGGCACGCCGGAATGGTTTCGCGTTCCACGATCAGCGAGTGGTAACGGGTTGCTTCAAGGGGACTCGGTAAACCAGCAAAAAGACCGGTGTTACGGTGTTGAATGAAGGAAGTTTTGCCGTGCATGACTTTGGGTGCCCGCACGACCTTGCCACCAAATACTTGGCCCATGCATTGCATTCCCAAACAGACACCCAAAACTGGTGGCGTGCCCCGCGAGTTCGCAAGCACTGCTAGGGAAATACCGGCATCGTCTGGGGTTCCCGGCCCGGGTGAGATCAAGATTCCGTCGGGGTTGATAGCGGCGATGCCGTCGATGTCGATGGCATCGTGGCGATGCACCACTGGGTTGGCACCAAGTTCTCCGAGGTATTGCACCAAGATATAAACGAAAGAATCGTAGTTGTCAATGACAAGAATTTTGGGTTTCACGCGGCTAACGCTACTGTTTGGATGCTTCTATCGCATCCAGAACATGAATGGCGATATCGGCTACTTGCACTTCCTCGGGATTGTCGCTGACTGCTTTCACGCCGTCGTCCATCATGATGTAGCAAAACGGGCAGGCAGTGGCCACCCGACTAGCGCCAGTGTCGATTAGTTCTTGGGCGCGCACATCGTTCACTTTCTCGCCAATGTTTTCTTCCATCCACATGCGTGCGCCGCCAGCACCGCAGCACATCCCTTTGGTCCCGTTGCGCGGTGCTTCCACTATTTCAATCCCGCCTAGTTGGCCGAGGACTTTGCGTGGCGCAAGGTAAACATCGTTGTGCCGCCCCAAGTAGCACGAGTCGTGGTACACGACCCGTTCAGCGAGGGTGGCTTCGCTGAGATCAAGGCGGTTTTGAGCTACGAGCCATTCAAGGAACTGGCTGTGGTGGACAACTTCGTAATGGCCGCCTAGTTGAGGGTATTCGTTGCCTAAGGTGTTGAAACAATGTGGGCATTGAGTGATGATTTTTTTGACCCCCATAGTGTTCAAAGTTTCGATGTTGGCGCGAGCGAGCATCTGGAAGAGGTATTCGTTGCCGGAGCGGCGAGCGGAGTCGCCGGTGCAGTTCTCGGCAGGGCCGAGTATCGCGAAGTCGACATCAGCACGTTGTAAAAGTTGCGCCATAGCTCGGGTGACTTTTTTGTTTTTGTCGTCGAAGGAACCCGCACAGCCAACCCAGTAGAGGTATTCGGCGGTTAGCGGGTCTGAACCAGATATGACCTGCACCCCTCCAAGGTCTTTGGCCCATTCAGCCCGTTCGCCTTGGCTCATTCCCCAAGGGTTGGCGGAGTTCTCCATTGAGCGGTAGGCGCTGCCGAGTTCGGAGGGGAAGTCTGACTCCATGAGGGTTAGGTAGCGGCGCATGTCGAGGATTTTGTCGAGTATTTCTATGTTGACGGGGCAGATTTCGTCGCAGGCTTTGCATGAGGTGCAACTCCAGATTTCGTCTCCGCTGATGCGGTCGAACATAGTTTTTGCTGGCACGGTTATTTCTTTGTCGACACCTATCGGGGGCGACACGGTGGGATTACCGGTGGCAGCCATAACCTCGCCCGTTTTCAAGACGATTTCGCGGGGGTCGAGTGGTTTACCGGTGGCATGTGCTGGGCACACTGAGGTGCAGCGTCCACACATGGTGCAGGCATCAGTATCAAGCAGTTGCTTCCAAGTGAAGTCTTCAACCACGGCGGCACCGAAGCTTTCAAGTTCGGTGTCGCCGTCAACTAAGTTGGGCATTGCTTTCATTGCGCCTTTGGGGCGGTTTTTGTCGCTGAGATACATGTTTAACGGTGAGGTGAACATGTGGCGCAGCATCGTGGTTGGCAAGATCACCAAAAAAGCGATGAAACTTACTACATGCAAGATCCACCAGGATTGATGCCAACCGGCTAGGTTGCTGTTGTTTTCAACGAGGGTTGCCAAGGGGTAGCCAATGAAACTCCAGCGTTCGAACTCGGGGGTGCCGTCTAAGGCGATGCGATACATTTCCGCCCCGAAACCGCTGATACCGATGGCCGCGAAAACACTGAGGATCAACAAATGTTCAGGTTTGGTTTTGATGCTGATGCGGTATGGTCGCCAGGCCTTCGGGCCGTAACGGCGCACGAATGCCCAACCAATACCGATCAAGAAAATAGCTCCGGCGGCATCACCAACGAATGCGTAAGCACGGTAAACGTTGCCGTGCAGGAATTTGAGGCCCTCGGGGAGTTGGTGATTGATTTCTAGAACGGTGGTCACGCCCAACAGCACTAGAAAACCAAAGTAGATCATGGCGTGCATGACCCCGGCACCGGGTTCGCGCAGCAATGTCCGCATATATACGCCGGAACGGAAATCAGCCATGCGGCGTGGGGCGTTTTTGACGCTGGTGCGGCGGTTGTCGGGGCGACCTCGTTCCCAGTTCTTCACCCGCATCGCGAACATGTATGCGCCATAAACCAAGAGGATGGGGATGACGGTGTAGAAACTCAGTTTGAGCGCGCTGGGAATGTTGCTAAAGACCTCCCGTTGCACAACTGAGTTGTCGTGCCAGTTGGTGTAGTTGGGCACGATACCTGAGACCAGCGTGAATGCAGCGATCGCCAATCCGAGGCCGATGACTAGGTGATGTGGTTTCAATCGTTGTTTCATCTTGTGGCAACGATAGCGCGCTAAGCCACAGCCAAGGTGCGTTCTAGCGGGTGAGCTTTGTTGAGTGGGCGCATATTTTCGTTGATGCGGTAATGGATTGGCACACCGGTAGGAATGTTGAGTTCAATAATTTCTTCGTCGCTAATTTCGTCTAAGTGTTTGACGAGCGCTCTAAGCGAGTTGCCGTGGGCAGCAACCA
>JAHQYM010000100.1 GCA_024421095.1 Acidimicrobiia bacterium | reverse complement strand
ATGCGAGCTCTTATCTCATCGTGCAATACTTGGCTCAACGCCGAAACCGTGTAGAAATGGTCGGCATCGCCATCACCGGGCCTAAGCAGCCTGATCCCGAGCGACTTCTCAAACTCGCTAATCACCCAAAGCACCCCAATTTCACGGAGGCTATCGTTGGGGGAATGCGGGGTTTCGCAGGCCTTGATCAACAGCAAATCAACGTGCTTTTCTAGTTCACTCGCTGATAATTCGCTGATATCGGTACGCTTTGCGTGCTCCCTGGAACTCGCCATCGCCACCCACTTTGCCACACTTGACCCAGAGTTGCCATCCATCGAGGGAAATTACTGTTTTGGGGCCATATTTTGGGCCATGCAATGTACATCTTTGGGCAACGCCTAAGCCGTAGCCGTGTTCGCCGCTGCTAACCTCAGGGCTGTGCAAGCGCTTCGTTTCAACCGCAGTGACTTCAAATATGTTGCGGCGATGGCAGCAGCAAAACTACGCCCCGGCGCAGGAGCCACGGTTGGCCCGCTTTCTTTAGTTGACGACAAGCCCCCCGAATTGCCAGATGACACGTGGCATCGAGTGTGGCCGCGCCTATCGGGCATCTGCGGCAGCGACCTTGCAACAATAGACGGGCGGTCCTCGCGCTACTTTGAAGACTTCGTTTCGTTCCCTTTTGTGCTCGGCCATGAGATCGTTGGTGAGTGCGCCGACGGCCGCAGAGTCCTCATTGAGCCGGTATTGGGCCACGCCGCGCGGGGTTTTGCTTTGCCCGCTGAAGGTGCCGCGCCCGCGGATGGCAACGATTACCGTCACCTCACTTGCGGGCATCTAAAACCAGGGCTGCAAACCGGCTTCTGCAATAGCACCGGTGGTGGCTGGGCAACCGAATTCGTGGCCCACGACAGCCAAATCCATGAGGTACCCGAGACGATGAGTGACGAAACCGCAGTCCTCATTGAGCCCCTAGCGGCAGGCATACACGCAGCACTGCGAGCCAATGTCAACGCCGGTGACACGGTAGCGGTGATCGGTGCCGGCACGATGGGCTTGGTAACCATTGCGGCCTTACGCCAGCTCAGCGAACCGCAACGAATCATGGTGGGCGCCAAATACCCGCAGCAACAAGACCTCGCCGCCGAGTTCGGAGCAGATCTGGTGTGTAAGCCGTCTGAGTTGAGCCGTGCAGTACGGCGTGCCAGCGGCTCTTTTTTGATCGGTAATCGGCTCTCTGGAGGGGCTGACGTAGTGATTGATGCGGTTGGTTCGGCGGCCTCAATAAGTGACGCTATTGGGTTGTGCCGACCTCGAGGCCGCGTCGTCTTGCTAGGTATGCCAGGCGTGATAGATATCGACCTGACCCCGCTTTGGCATCGCGAGACCGAAATTGTGGGTGCGTACACCTACGGAACCGAAACGCTAAGCAACGGAAGGGTTACCACGAGCTTCGAGTTGGCTTTCGAGTTGGCCGCCAAGGTACCGTTCGACAAAATGCTGTCAGCAACCTACCCACTCGCCCGTTACCGAGATGCCCTCACGCATGCCTTCGAAGCTGGTCGCCTCGGGGCGGTCAAGATCGCTTTTGACATGCGCAGCGAACGCGGTCATAGGGTTCACCAAGCCTAAGCTATATGCTTTCCACGTTCCACAAGGCACAATAGACCAATGGCCAAAATCAATCTTGATGACGAAACCACCGCAGCGCTTACCCTCTTCAACGAGTACGTTGCAGCCGATCGCGAACGCACCGTTCGACAAAAACGCCTGAAAAAGGCGGAACAAGCTAAGAACGATGCAGCCGCAGCCGTCAAGAAGTTGGCCAAAGACACCTCTTCCACTCAACGCGCTGAAGCCGAAGCCACCTATCGCGCCGCAGCCGAAAAGTGGCAAGCGCTTAGGTACGACAAAGAACGTGCCATGGATTTGGATGAGGCCACAGACCCGGCTAACGGGGACGGAACCGACGGTCGGGACGGAACCGCAGGCGCACCCACTCACTAGGGGGACTGTCACACCTACCCACTATGGTTTGGGCCATGGAAATATTTCTCATCATCGCCTTAGTGTTCTCGCTCATCGGCATAGCCTATTTTTGGTCTCAGGTCGCGGCCCACAAAGTCAAGCTCCAAGAGCGAAATCAGCGGTTGGCTGAAACAAGCAGTGAACGAGATGGGCTTGCTGTGGAGTTGGCTTCGGTGCGTGCAGAGCGTGAAGCGGCACTAGGAGACCTCGCCGAAGCCAAGGCCGACCAAGCCGCACACGCTGCACGTATTGAAGAAATCACCAAGGTCAACAAAGAGCTAGAAACCAAATTCAAAGGCATTGCTGACGACGTGACCAAAGCCAACAGCGAAGCTTTTCTCAAACACGCTCGGGAGCAGTTCGAGAACCAGAAGAAACTCAGCGAAGCCAGTTTACGCCAACGCGAGCAGGCTATTGATGAGCTGGTCAAACCAGTAAAGGACAACCTAGCCAAATTCGAACAGCAGGTCGGAAAAATCGAAAAGGAGCGCGAGGGTGCTTATGCGAGCTTGAAAGAGCAGGTCGGCCATTTGCATTCCACGACCAAGAGCCTCAGCGAAGCGTTGCGATCGTCTACCCTGCGAGGAAAATGGGGTGAGCAACAGCTTCGCAACATTCTGGAACTGTCGGGTCTAAGCAAACACATTGACTATAACGAACAGGTAACCGTCGACAC
Organism: Acidimicrobiia bacterium; assembly: GCA_024421095.1. Taxonomy (GTDB): domain Bacteria; phylum Actinomycetota; class Acidimicrobiia; order Acidimicrobiales; family Aldehydirespiratoraceae; genus VXYK01. The sequence goes on along the minus strand of JAHQYM010000100.1, from coordinate 5,232 downwards.
CGATCAAGGTAAGGGGCGGCCCGATGCGGTGGTGCGCATTCCCAACGGTGCCAAGGTAGTCATTGATGCCAAAACCCCCATGGATTCTTACCTCCAAGCGCACGAAGCAGCCGATGAGGAGAGCAAAAAACGCTCCCTCAACGCTCACGCGGCCACGCTGTTTGACCACGCCAAGACTCTGGGCAACAGAAAATACTCCGCTGTAGTGGCTGGTTCACCCGAGTTCGTTGTGATGTTCGTGCCAGCCGATCCAATACTTGATGAGGCCATGGATGTGCGGCCAATGCTGTGGGAAGACGCTTGGCGCACCCACGGGGTGCTAATCGCCACCCCAGGTTTATTGTTGGCTTTTTTGAAGACGGTGGCGTTGGCGTGGCAGCGTCAAGATATTCAAGAAAACGCAGAAAAGATCGCTCAGGCAGGTGCCGATCTTTACGACAGCTTGCGGGTCTATGCCGACCATGTTGATGGTGTGGGTAAGGGTTTGGGCCGTGCGGTTGATGCTTACAATCGCAGCGTTGGTTCGCTTCGCAGTAGGGTCATACCCCGAGCACAGAAATTCGAGGCATTAGGTGTCGACTCGGGAGCTAAGCAAATCGACGAGCCGGCAGCAATAGAGCAACGTCCTCGCGACGAAGGAACCCCCGAGCAACTAGGGCTATAGCACAGGGCTTAGCACCGGGCTTTAGCACAGGGTCAACAGAACTGCGTTGAGGTTTGGTTGAGGTTTAGCTGCGCAGGGTCGAGAACAAGAGCGAGAAGAAATCCTCGCTAGGGTAATGGGTGACGACATTCACATTGGGTTCAATATCACCAAACCCCAATTGGTCGACCTCCATTACACCTCGTTGAGGGCCATCACCGACCATGATGTCAACAGCCAATCGCCTCATGGTGGCCACGCTCGGGTTGATGGCGTGCGCCATGGCGATGGGATCTGGCAGGTCATCGCCAGCTAACCCACGCTCCAACGCAAACCGCCGAACTACCTGCGAAATCTTCAGCGCGAACCTTGAGAGATCAGTGTCTAGCTCGTGGAGTTGCTGCTGACGTTGAGCATCCACCACCGCCGAAGCAATCGAAATATCCCAACCCACAAACTCGATTGGAAAACCGGCTCGGGTTACGATCGCCGCAGCCTCAGGGTCGGCCCAAAAGTTGTATTCGGCCATAACCGACACGTTTCCCGGGCCGCCGATCCCGGTGCCACCCATTACCACTAGGCGTTCAACAGTTGAGGCAATCTCTGGCGCTAAGAGCACCGCAATGGCAACATTGGTCAATGGACCCAAAGCCACCAAAGTTATTTCACCGGGCGCGCCAAGGATCTTGTCGACAAGGATTTGGGGGGCACGCCCGACAGCAGGCACCCGCCCCTCCAAGGGTAAACCAGCATCGCCCATGCCGTCTATCCCATGTACATCTTGGGCCATCTGCAAATCACGCAACAACGGTGCCTGAGCACCGGAGTAGACCGGTGTGTCAGCACCACAAACTTCCGTTGTGTAAAGTGCGTTTTGCACCGCTTGCTGTAACCCGACATTGCCCGCCACCACCGTAATCGCTTCAACGATAATGTCGGGGTGGCGCAGTGCCATAAGTAACGCAACGGCATCGTCACTTGCAGTGTCGGTGTCGACAAGGAAACGGCGCACTCACTAAGCCTAACGCCAAACGATAACCTTTGACATTATGACAGAGGCAGTTGACGGCAAAATCGAATCCAAACCATATCCCCATGTTGGCAAAGCAGATTTGCCAAGCATCGAACAACGCATAATCGAATATTGGGAGACCAACCAAACCTTTCAGGCATCCATTGCACAACGCCGTAGCGACAACGAATTCGTGTTTTATGACGGCCCACCGTTTGCCAATGGCCTGCCGCATCACGGGCATCTGCTCACTGGCTACGTCAAGGATGTGGTACCGCGATACTTTACGATGAAGCGACACCGTGTGGAGAGGCGGTTTGGTTGGGACTGCCATGGTCTACCCGCAGAAATGGAAGCCGAAAAGGAGTTGCCGGTAGCTGGGCGAGCCTCAATTATTGAGTACGGTATTGAGAGATTCAACGACTACTGTCGTAGATCAGTTCTGAAATACACCCAAGAATGGGAGAAAACGGTCACCCGCCAAGCTCGTTGGGTGGACTTCCACAACGACTACAAAACCATGGATTTGGACTACATGGAATCGGTGATGTGGGCTTTCAAACAACTCTGGGAAAAAGGTTTGATCTACCAATCAACCCGAGTGTTGCCTTATAGTTGGGGTGCAGAAACTCCCCTATCCAACCACGAGATCCGTCTTGATGACGCAACCCGACCGCGCCAAGACCCAGCCATAACCGTGGCATTCGAGTTAGAAGACCCGAGTGGCATTCCCCATTCAACGGCCACCGCTCACGATAGCAAGGTGTTCATTCTGGCATGGACGACCACACCGTGGACCTTGCCATCAAATTTGGCCCTAAGCGTTGACCCTGAACTCAAGTACGTGGTGATGGCAAATAAAGACGGCAACCGTTTCGTGTTGAGTGAAGCCGCGCTGCCCAACTATGACCGCCAACTCGAAGATAGCACCCAAGTCGGCACCATCAAAGGTTCTGATCTAGTGGGCCGCACTTACGCACCGCTGTTTGATTTCTTTGCTGATATGGCCAAGGTCGATCCGCAAAACCCCCGTCACGGCACTAACCGAGCGTTCGTCATCCTGCAAGGCGACTTCATAGATACCGCCGGCGGCACCGGTGTTGTGCATATGGCCCCAGGTTTCGGCGAAGATGACCAACGCCTAGTAACCGCCGCCGGTATCGGCACGGTGGTGCCGGTTGATGATTCGGGTCGGTTCACTGCGGAGGTGCGCGACTGGGCGGGGATCAATGTGCTTAAAGCCAACGCTTTGATCATCAAGCAACTCAGCGAAAAAGGCCTTCTGGTACGTCACGATAGTTATGTGCATAACTATCCGCACTGTTGGCGCACCGACACCCCAATCATTTATCGGGCTATGCCAAGTTGGTATGTGAAGGTCACGGCGATCCGTGATCGGCTGCTCGAAACGAACCAAGAAATCAATTGGGTTCCGAGTCATATACGTGATGGCCGGTTTGGGATGTGGCTCCAGGGTGCAAGAGATTGGTCGATTTCACGTAACCGATTTTGGGGCTCGCCAATCCCGGTTTGGGTTAGCGATAACCCAGATTTTCCCCGAACCGACGTGTATGGCAGCCTTAGCGAACTAGAAGCCGACTTTGGGGTGCGCCCAACCGACCTGCACCGTCCTTTCATTGATGAGTTGGTTCGCCCTAACCCCGATGACCCGAGCGGCAAGTCGACAATGCGGCGAGTGCCTGAAGTGCTTGATTGTTGGTTCGAGTCGGGTGCCATGCCGTTCGCTCAGGTGCATTATCCGTTTGAGAATAAAGAATGGTTTGACGACCATTTTCCAGCGGATTTCATTGTTGAGTACATCAATCAGTCACGCGGTTGGTTCTACACTTTGCATGTGTTAGCTGGTGCATTGTTTGATCGGCCGGCGTTCCAAAACGTGATATGTCACGGAATATTACTCGCCAAAGACGGTGCCAAATTATCTAAGAAACTTCGGAACTACACCGAACCGGATGACATTTTTGCAGCACAGGGCGCTGATGCTTTGCGCTGGTATTTTATGTCGTCCAACATTGTGCGGGGTGGCGATGCCCGCATCTCCGATCAAGCCATTGATGAGGTTGTTCGCCAAGTCATTCTGCCGATCTGGAACGCTTATTCGTTTTTCACGCTCTACGCAAACGTTGAAAATTATCGGGCGACTTTCCGCACCGACAGCAGCGAATTGTTAGATCGCTATATTCTCGCCAAGACACGTGAATTAATCGCCGAGACCGAAGCGTGCATGGACAAATATGATCTCGCTGGTGCAACCAACGCGGTTCGTGCCTTCATTGACGCGCTCAACAACTGGTATATTCGCCGTTCTAGGGACCGCTTTTGGGGTGTGGACAGTAGCGGCGCGGATCTGGCCGGGCTCGATACTTTGTATACCGTGCTGCTTACGGTGGTGCAGGTAAGCGCGCCTTTTTTACCGATGATCGCTGAAGAAATCTGGTTGGGTCTTACCAAAAACGATGAGCATGCCAAACCATCGGTGCATCTTTGCGATTGGCCATCGGTGGATGATTTCGATGCTGACGATTCGCTGGTCACGACTATGGACCGGCTCCGAGATGTTGCGTCTACTGGCTTGCGGTTGCGCGAGAACGAGGGTTTGCGGGTGCGTTTGCCTTTAAGTTCGGTCACGGTCGCAGGCCGAGACGCAAACACGCTCGAACCGTTTACCGAATTGCTTGCGGAGGAGATCAACGTCAAGAACGTTCATCTCACCAACGAGTTGGGTGACCTAGCACGGTTAGTTTTGCGGCCCGACGGTAAGGCACTTGGCCCTCGCTTGGGTTCGGCCGTGCAGTCAGTGTTCGCCGCTGCCCGTAAAGGCGACTGGCAAGCCAACGATGACGGCACTGTTTTGGTGGCCAACCAGGTTCTAACCGATCAAGAATATGAAATCGTGTTGGAATCTCCTCACGGGGTGGTGGCTGCGGCTTTACGTTCCAATGATGCGGTGGTCAGCATCGACACTAAGGTCACCGCGGCACTCGAGTCGGAGGGGTTAGCTCGAGACATTGTGCGGGAGATTCAAAACGCTCGCCGCGCGCAAGATCTGGTGGTCACCGACCGTATCGAGGTTTGGGTCATAACCGCCTCAGAACTTGCGTTAGCCGCACTCAAAGAACATCGCAAATACATTTCTGAGCAAGTTCTGGCTACCAAAATTTGCACCTCAACGCCCCCCGAACACCTCCCGATCCACGAAACCACAACAAACAAAGACCCCTTCCACTTCGCACTGGAGCCCACGCCATCGCAAAAGTCGAACACCTCAACATAGTCATAAACCCACGGCGCCTAGGTGGTATCGCGGACTCGCGTCTGGTTTGGGCGACTTAGGGGTTGTTGTCTTCGGAGGAGGGCGCAGGTTCGCTTTCGGGATTGAGCAACTTGCCGTCTAGCGCGGCTTCAACTTGCGTTGTTGCGTTTAGTGCCGCTATCAAGGCCGTCATCTTCAAATTGAGTTCATCAATCTTCCCATCCAAGACTTCGAACTTGGCTTCAAACTTTGCGTCTAACTCGTCGAACTTGGCTTCAAACTCGTCGAACTTGGCTTCAAACT
>JAHQYM010000099.1 GCA_024421095.1 Acidimicrobiia bacterium | reverse complement strand
CCAGTTGACGGGCACGGCCACGATCGGGACGACGCAAGACGACGACGGTGACAACGAGACGTTCGCGGTGGGGATCAGCCCGCCCTTCTTGCCGTCCGTGTTGCAGTGGGGTCACCCGCAAGTGGCATCTGTCAAGATAATCGACGTCTTCCAGAGAACATCCACCACCGGCAGTCTCGTCCCCAACAACAACCCCGTCCCCCCAGACAACAGTCTCGTCCCCAACAACAGCCCCGTCCCCACCGTCAACAACCCCGTCCCCACCGTCAACAGTCCTGTCCCCACCGTCAACAGTCCTGTCTCCGCAGGCAACTCCGGCCCTCCAGACATTGTCAAAGCCTACGATGCCAACAACAACGGCAAGATCGACCTTAGTGAGCTTCTGACCGCCATGCGCGACTACCAGAACAACCAGATCAACCGCCCACAGCTCCAAAACATCATTCGCTACTACCTGACCAACTAGCGGCCACGCGGGCAGGCAACCATCCACCTGTCGTCGGGTTGCCCCGAGCGGACTTTGGGGGCTGGGGCCGTCGATCCTCGCCCCGGGACACCACCTCAACAGTCTCGTCCCCACTGGCAACCCCGGCCCCTTCACCGATGGAGACCGCCGAGGTTCACGCGATCACAGACGGACAAGACCGTGTCGCTCGGGCAACGTCGCCAGCGGCGAAGTGCTGCAGAAGACCCGCAAACGCCACACCGGAGTCGACGTGTTGGCAATGAGATGGGCTCAGGGACCCAGCAAGGTGATCGGCACGACGGCGATGTCGTCGACCGTCTCGAAGGCTGGCCCGACAGCGGTAACCACGATCAGCCGTGATGGTTCGCCGGCTCGGTCGGTGTCTACTCTGTTGCGGATTCGCCGCAGGGACTCCGCCGCGGATGTGACGGCGCGGGACCCGCCGAGTTTGATCTCCACGGCCGCCCAGTCGCCGGGGCCGCGGGTGATTATCGCGTCGGCCTCCAAGTTCTTGCTGTCGAGGTAGTAGCGGACTTCGGCTCGTTCGGTTTGAGCGTAGACGCGCAGGTCTCTGATCACGAGCGATTCGAACAGGAGTCCGAGCGTTGGCAGGTCGGCACACAACCCCTCGGGTATTGCTCGCATAGCGGCCGCGGCCAGCGCAGGGTCGGTAAAGTAGCGTTTCGGTGTTGACCGCAAGGTGGCACTGCTGCGCAGGTGTGTGGACCATGCCGGAAGTGGCTCGATCACGAACGCCGCGGCGAGACGGTCGAGGTATTTGCGGACGGTTTCGCGGTCGGACGGTCCGCCTGCGCCGGCGGTGTCGGCGATGAGTGTTCGGGTCGAGGCCGCGGCACCCTCGTTGCGGGCCAGCGACGAGATCAACGCAAGCATCTTCAACGGATCGTGGGTAACTTCGCCTCCGTGCATGTCAAGCATTGCGACATCTCGCAGGTAGTCGCCCATCCGGTCGCCAGCATCGGTCGGGTCCAAGGCAACAAAACGGGGGAACCCGCCCCGGCATACCAACTCGGCCACCCGCTGCAGGTCGGGTTCTGGTGCGTCGGCTCGGCAGGGGCCCCCGTCTAGCAGTCGACGTAACGAGATGCTGCCGGTCGAGTCGCGCGACTCGAACAGCGACATCGGACGCATCCGCAGTCTCGCCACTCTCCCTGCTCCGCTGTGGTCTGTGAGGGCGTGTGTCGGTCGAATCGACCCGGCGAGAATGAATTGGCCGTTGCGCGCGCGGTCGTCACAGGCGTGGCGCATTGCGTTCCATACGCCATCGGCCAGGTGCCATTCGTCTAGCAACCGCGGGGTGTCACCGGTGAGAAACGCGGCAGGGTCGGCTTCCAGTCGGATCTGGGTTGTCGGCAGTTCGTCGAAGCGGACCACGCTGTTGGCGAAGCGCCTGCTCGTCCACGTCTTCCCGCAGGCCCTCGGACCTTCCACCACCACCGCGGGCGCTGATCTGAGGCAACGCTCCATCTGTCGGTCAACGATCCTCGCCAGATAGCCGTCCGGAGCGGCCTTTCCCAAGTGCATCCCGCGAATTATACCCAAGTCACCCCGCAAAATATACCCTCTCCACCCCGCAAAATATACCCTCTCCACCCCGCAAAATATACCCTCGCTTCGGTGTCGGTGACGTTGACCGCCACAGGCACCGCCACAACCGACGAAGATTGCATACTGCCGACAGCGTTCACCATCGCAGCCGGACAGACCACCGCGTCGGCCACAATACAGATCATCGACGACAAAACCAGCGAAGACTCAGAAACCGTCATCTTGACCACCACCGCAACAAGCCTGACAGTCACACCAGTGACCTTGACAATCACCGACAACGACCCCGGCACCAACCCAGAGGACACCGACGACACCGATCAGGGCCAGACGGTGAAGGAGAGGCGTCGGTCCGAGCCGAATCTGTAGATGCGAAAGTCTTTGTCGAGCGTGATCGCATCGTGGATACCCAGCCGTTGCATGACAGCCCAACTGGTTCGGTCCGACAGTGAGAATCGCTGGTCAGGGAAGGCCGTGTCTATGGCCGCGGCAACCTCCAGGTCTGAGAGGCCCGATACTTCGACCTTCGCTATACCACCGCGGATGCCGTTGATCAGACGCTCGGCCGGCTCGAAGCCATGGCGAAAACGCATGACGGTCCATGTTTCGTGCAACACATGATCGCTTGTGATCAGACGCCCTCGACGGTCATCAAGCGCTGCGACGACACGCTCATGCGATGCCTCGTCACTGTTGGCCAGCGACACCCAAGCCGAGGTGTCTACATACCAGTAGTCCACGCGTCAGCCGCGCCTGTGCGTCAGCAGGGCGTCGGTAGCTTCACCAATGAGCCGTTCGCCGTCATCGGCCATGTCGTACGCAGGGCCGGTCACTATCCCTCGAATCGATTCGATGTCTCCTTGAGGATCGGTGCCGAGCAGTTCCTGCGCAAGAAGCCGCCGTGTGAACTCCGCGAAGCTAATTCCGAGTTCAGAGGAGCGCTGCTTGGCAAGCTTGTGTATGTGGTCAGGCACGGTCACCACTGTTCGCATAGGTGATATCATAGCATCACTTGATCACTTGGCCGTTCGCCCCGAAAAGATCACGAGCGAATCGAACGGCAGTCCCGGCGTCGGCAGGCCGGCGCGCAGACCGAGAACTTCAACCAAGGTGCTGTGTGCCCGTGGCCCCACGTTTTTGGTAAGAGCGTGCTCGGTTAGGCACCACGGTTCTTGGTAGGTGTCGATTCGGCCGTGATCGGTGGCGCAAAGCGGGAAGTCAGGGGATCGCCGCTATTGCCGAAATCTCAAGCGTTCCCGCAGATCGGCACCTAACCGCTAACGCTCTAAGGCTTAAGGTGTTCGGCGGCGAGTTCAAGGACAATGCCGGCGGGGGAGTTTGGATTCCAGTGACGGCACTGACCTTAGACGGGGACTACGTCGATGCGTCGATTGCTGGCAGCCGCGAGGATGGACAGGTCGCTTGGGTCCGAGGTGATAATCTGGTCGCCGTGGTCAGCAAGCGCGACTAGAGCGGCATCGATAGCGTCGGTATGGCCACTGCCGGCGATCAGGACTCCAGCGCTTCGTCCAAGTTCGGCATCAAGCGGCACAACCTCAACGGCTTGCAACGCAACCGCGAGGCGCGCCTGGCGACCGGTCCCGCCGCGCCACACCTGGGCGACGACACCCCCGTGTGTCTTTGGTGGGCTCTCGGCTTGGAGGGCTACCTTGAACCGCCGCCACATGCGCCGGTCGTCGCCCTCCAGTGCGATGAACGCACCAGAGTCGAGAATATCGGTCATCGTGTCTGCCGGAATCCGGCCTGATTCGAGGCGGCCGCGTCGCGATCCTGCTGGGCCTGCTCGGCGATCTCCTCGTCGCTGATGCAACCGTGCTCCGCTTCGTATGCCTCAAGGAGTCGCCGCATCACCGCGAGCCGGCCGTCTCTATCGCGCCGTCGGGCCATCGCCTCGCTCACCCACTCGCTGACCGAAAGGGCAAGTCCCTCGTCCACTGCGCGGTTGGCCGCCTCCAGCAAATCTTCGTCAACGGTGACCGTGACGCGTTGTTTATGCATATCCTTAGCCTACACATTGACGCGGTATTGCATGCAATCCTGATCAAGTAGTTGTGCGGCATCCAGGCCCGGAGCCGGGCTCGCGAAGGTCATGTGCGGCAATTCGGGTCAACGGTCTATAAGGGGTTCTTCGCGTTTGAGGGAGTTAACCCCGCAAAATATACCGTCTTCACCCTGAACAGCCAGAGCTTTGAAGAAACACTGTGTACAGCTAGCGGCGGGTGCCGGTAATCAAGACGGCGGCTTTAGCGGTGGGGGAGATGCGGTGCTGGCGTTGGGCGGCTAGTAACCCGGCGTAACCGGCGGTACCGGTGTGGTCGGCGTTGTAGCCTGCGGCGCTGGCTCGTTGGTTGGCGTATTCGATCTCAGTTTCGCTCGCCAACACTGAAGAGCCGCCAGTCAGCAGCAAGGCGCGTGCCACACCGAGCCAGTCGTAGGTCACATCGTCTAAGATCCCGGTTGCGGCTGACCTGGGGTTGAGCCAGGGATACATCAGTTGCGTGTGTCGTTGTTCGGCGAATACGAGGCGTTCGTCCAGCGAAGGCGCCGAAGGTAGATGTGTCCAAGCTCGATGGAAGGGTGCACAGTTCTCAGATTGCACTGCCCAAACACGAGGCACTCTGTTGAGGGGGCCGAGCGCGGCGCTTTCCAGCAAGCCGATAGCGCAACTAGTTAGCAATGCGCCACCACCGACTTGTATGAACACATCGTCCACTTCATTTGAACCTAGTTGGTCGGCTAGTTCCCAGCCGATGGTGCGGCCACCGTCTAATGTCCAGGGGTTTTCGGTGGCTTGAACGCCGAAAGGCAAGGCTCCATCGGCGACTGCTTCTTGGAAGCGCAACATGGTCGGGTCACCAGATTCGCCGCTGCGGCGTTCACACACATGGATAGTGGCATCAAGGCGTTTGAGTTCGGCTACGACCTTCGGGTCGGCCCACGTAGGAATGAACACGTCAATCGGACGGTGAGCGGCGCGTGCTACAGTAGCGGCACCAAGCGCGGCGTTGCCACACGAGGCAATAGCGAGCCGCACGTCTTGAGCAACGGCATCGACCGCAAGGTGTAATAGCAAGCCCATTAGATGGCGAGCTTTATGGGAGCCACCCACGTTACTAGTCTCGTCTTTTGCGAACACAGCACCCGCTGCACCCGCGGAAGTATCTGCACCCGTTGCACCCCCTGCGCCCGCGGAACCCCCTGCAAGCGACTTGACCCAGCTGGCTGGCGTAATCACAAAACCCGTGCCAGTAACAGCGGCGACCGATTCGTCGAGAGAGCGCACCAGAGCCACGAAGTCTTCGTCGCTGCACCCAGTTTCGATCCAACGATGCCAAGACCACAAAAGTCTCCGGAATCGCACGAAGGGATTTAGTTCGTCAGGCAGTGATGATTCCCAGACGGCATTAGCCGGTGTGCTGAGCCAAGAGGTGGTCATTGCCTTGCCACATGCCTTAGGCCGAGACCGTCACCCCGGTGGCAGCATTGAATTCCTCAATCATGGCATCCCAGCCGTTGGCCATAGTATGGAGTTGGTTCCAGAACGTTTGGTTGCGGCGAACATCAAAATCTTCGATACTCACGCCTTGTTGCTCAACCCAAGTGTAATAACCGAGGTTGAAAATGCGATTACGTCCGTTGGCATCTAACTCTTCGAGGTGTTCGGTGTCTGCACCTAGAAGGTGTTGTGCCACGATCTCGGCTGCGTTGATTGAGCCGAAACCGTTAGGGTATTGCGCTGCGAGGAATTGGTCTTTTTCGCTGATGTAGAGTTCTGAGCCATCGGTAGCGACCGATATCACCACATCATCGTGGCTCAAATCTAGTTGTTTGGCGGTTTTGATAGCGGCCAACATATTGCAGATAGAAGAAAACCCGAAATGGCGCAACTGGTCTACGATCTCAGTGCTAACACCAAGACGGTCGACAAGGTAACGTTTGCCAGCATCGGTGGTGAACACCAAATTGAGCCCATCGGTGGCTTGGTCGCTGATACCAACAGCGATATCGGTGTTCATCACATTGTGGATCAAGGGGATGTGTTTGTCGCCGATGCCTTGGATGTTATGTTCGCCGTAACCGTTATAGAGCATGGTTGGGCATTCAAGGGCTTCGACCGCCACAATCTTGCTGCCGAAATCGTCTTTTAGGCGGTCTCCCGTTGCAAGCGTGCCAGCCGAACCAGAAGCCACAGTAACTGCAGCGAGACGAAGTTGCGGATCGGCGGCCAAGAGATTTTCGAACACCTGGCCGAGCGCTCGCCCAGTCACAGTGTAGTGGCCAACATGGTTAGCGAACTCGGAGAACTGGTTCAAGATGAAGTTGCCGGGGTTTTTGGCGAGTTCGTTACAAGCATCATAGATTTCTTTGACGTTGCTTTCTGAACCCGGCGTGCGGATCACATCTTCAGGGTTGGCAACCCAAGCATCAAGCCAATCGAAACGTTCTTGAGACATATTTTCTGGTAATACGGCCACGCCTCGGCTTTGCATCAGCTTGGAGATAGCGATGCCACCTCGGGCGTAGTTGCCGGTGGATGGCCAGACGGCGCGATGGCGAGTGGGGTCGAACTGGCCGCTCACCACCCGAGGCACCAAACAGGAGTAAGCAGCGAGCACTTTGTGAGCACCAATCATCGGGAAACGGTTGCCGAACACGAGCACAATCCGTGCGTCCACACCAGTAAGTTCGCTTGGCAACACGATATGTTCGGGCACCTCAACTTGCCCAGAACCAGCCCAAGCGTTATACCAGTGAACCCGAAACAGGTTGAGCGGGTGAGCTTCGTTACGCCCCACTCCGTCAAGTGCGCCGACTATATCCGAGGGTATCGTTTTGGGGTTAGCGAGCTGTGCGAAGGTCGGAAGCAGGATGTTGGCCTCCCGAAACCGCTGCACCGACCGCTGATAACTCTGGGGGTCAACCACGGATTGCAGGAGTCCGTAACGTGCAGCGTCTATCGTCAAGTTCATCTTTTGACCCTACCCGCCGAAGGTTAAGATGCCTAACGCGCTTCGGCGACTTTTTGAACGCCCACAACACCACGCCACAGTCGCGGTTGATTGCGCTTTGGGCTACCGCGCCTCGGTTGAGTAAAGGCCCTTGACCCTTGCACAGGGGTACCGTTAGGGGTCGGTGCGCCACGGCGGCCTTAGGGTGAGATCGCGTCCAAGGTCGCTTCGGCTACGCGGAATGCCGCAGCGCATGTCTCAAGTTGCAAGAACGCGAAACTGGCGACTGTGAGGCCTTGTTGGTAGGCGCGCAGATGATGTTGTTGAACGTCGGTTTGGGTTCGGTCATCCAGAGTTCCCCGCACGAACTCGATGTAGTTGACTTCTTGATTAGCAGCGGTGGAAGGCGAGATGTTAACGCTTATTGTGCCTCGGTGGGCTGCTTGCTGTAGTGAATGGCTTAGGGCGAGTAGTGGCACGGCGGTTTCAAAGCTTGCCGTGGCCGCTGCTTGGTGTTGAATTACGGTCTCGGCAGTTTCAATTTTGTCGGCTGCGCCAGCAAGGCGTGCGAGTTCGTCAGACGAAGATGGCGATGCGTCCAAAATTCGGATGAAACCGCACAATGCTGCGCCGCGGGTAACTTCTGCATGCACGAGGTTCTCGGCAAAACGGTCGGAGTTGGCGGCATCGATTCCTCTCACCCGGCAACAGCGATACACCAAGTCTCGCAATTCTCGTGGGGCAATTGTTGTCTTGGCTGAGAGTTCCTCAGACACTGTTGTCAAATCTGCTTAGTCGGCTCGGCACCCGGCGCGGCTGCGGGGAAAACCTCGGCAAACAATCTCATCCAGTTGAGCCCGAGAATGGCATCTCGTTCGCTTGGTGTGAAGCCAGTTTGTGCTAGGCCGGCGCTGAGT